>JAVXNW010000022.1:0-27791 GCA_036645575.1 Clostridia bacterium
ATGTCGTCAAGGCTTCAAGCCTTGCGGGAGCCGGCGGCGGCGCCGGTCGCTTGTCGCAACAAGCGAAATACCTCGTACTTCGAACCCCGAACCCCGAACCTCGAACCTCGAACCTCGTCCCAAAAAGCTCAACTCGCCCATCGGCAAAGTCCCTCGAACCTCGGAGCCGATGGGCGAGTAAACCGTCCGTCTTGCCGCAGCAAGCCGCAGGAATGCTCGCAGCGCTAGAACACTCATAAGTAACTCAAGAGACAGCCCGACCGAACTCGGGCTGTCTCGCGTTTTTTCTCGCGTTCTCTCGCGTTCTGTCTCGCGTTCTCTCTCGTTCTCTCGAGCCACGCCCCCACCCTTCCGTCGCCCTTCGGGTGTCCCCTCCCCTCACGGCGCTACCCGCAATTGCAGGCCGCGTCTTTGCGGGACGCTTTGCTCAAGGGGCGCGGTACAGGCTCTCGTAGCCGAACAGGCCTTGAGGGTTGATTCGTATGCCTGCGATATCGGTCGCGGCGGCAACCAGCACTTCGGGCTGATACAGCGGCAAAAACCAATAGCTCTCGCTCACGATCCGGTTTGCCTCTTCGTAAATCGCTCTGCGGCCTTGCTCGTTGCGCGCCTCGCGGCCGGCGCGAATCAGCGCCTCGACCCGCGCATCCGAGTACCTGCTCTGGTTTGCCGTGGCCATGCCGTCTTTTGAATAGAGCTGTGAAAACACGCTGTCCGGATCGCCATAGCATACCCACGACAGGACCGAGCACTGGTACGCGCCCTGCTGGATCGCGTCCAGATAGTCGCTGAGCGGCAAAAATTCATAGCTGAGCCGAATGCCCACCTGCCCAAGGTCGAGCTTAATGTACTCCATCATCTTCTTGCGCAGCGTGTCATACGTCAGCGCCGTCAATTCAAATCCGTCCGGATACCCGCATTCCGCCAAGAGCTTGCGCGCAAGCGCCGGGTCATACGCGCGCCCGCCGCAATCGACCGCGCCGATCAGCGGCGGCGCAATCGCGCTGTCTAGCAGCGTCCCGTATCCATCCAGCACATTGTCCACCAGCTTCTGTCGATTGACCGCGTGGGCAATCGCCTCGCGCACCTTGATCTCGCGCAGCGGCGCGCAATCCGGGTTGAACATCATGAGTTCCATCTTCGCCGAGGGCGATTCGTACACCGTAACATCCTCGTTGAGCTTGAGCGCGTTGCAATCGTAGGAGGAAATCTGAAACACGACGTCGCTCTTGCCGTTTAGCAGGTCCGCCGTGCGCGCCTGCTCCGAGGCCGTCACCACAAACCTGAGAAACGGGCTCTTGGCCTTCTCCAGAAAATACCGATCAAACCGCTCGAGCTCGAGCCATTTGCCGGGCTTTCGCGACGACAGCTTGAACGGGCCCGAGCCGATCGGATGCTCAAAGTCGTACGTGCCTGCGTCAAACGCCGCCTTGGGCAAAACCGACGTGCTCAGCCGGACAAACAGCGACGGCAGATTGCCGTAGGGCGCCTTTGTCCGAACCTTGAGCGTGCGCGCGTCCACCGCCTCCAGATGGTCGATCACCATAAGCGAGCTGTCCACCCGCTTGGCCTGCATCGCCCGCTCCACGGAAAAGCACACGTCCTCCGCCGTCAGCGCGCTCCCGTCGTGAAACGCCACCCCTTCGCGTATCCGAAACACCCACTCGAGCGCGGAGAGCCGCTCCGCCGATTCCGCGAGGCACGGCACGAGGTTCATCTGCTCGTCAAATACGTACAGCGTCGAAAAGATGCAGCGCATCACGGTCTCTGACAACAGATCCCGCACGTCCGCCGGATTCATCGACGTCACGTCGTTCGCCATCGCAATGCAAATGGATGTGTCCGCGCCCTGCTGCCCCGCGCACCCGCACGAAAACACGACAAGCGCCGCAAGGACCGCCACCGACAACAACCGCCTTAGCCGCGTCATACGCACTCCTCCTCGCTGTCCCAGACCGAGACTTGATGCTTGCCCTGCTGCTTGGCCGTGTACATCGCCTTGTCCGCACAGTCGATCATCCACTCCGGGCTGCGCGCGCGCGCCGAAAGGCATACGCCGATGCTCGCCGTGAGGCAAATGGCCGCGCCATCCGCCACCTCGAGCGTTAGCGACAGGTCGCCCAGCAGGGTATTGGCCTTCAGCTCCGCGATCTCCCGCGTCATGCCCGGCGCAAACACCACGAACTCGTCCCCGCCATATCGGCCGATCAAGTCGGTGTTCCTGAACCGATTGGTCAGGCGCTGCGCCACCTCCACCAGCACTGCGTCCCCCGCCGCGTGACCCAGCGTGTCGTTGACCTGCTTGAAGTTGTCCAGGTCAATGAAAAACGCCGTGTTCTTGGCCACCTTGCCCACCGCAAACTTCTGCGCCATCGCAAGCAGCGTCTGCTTGTTCAAAAGGCCGCACAGCGTATCCCGCTGCGAGGACTCGATCAGCCGGAGCGCCTCACACTTTTGATTTGTGATGTTCTCAAAGTGGAACACCGCCTTGACCACCCGCCCATCGGCATGAAGGATCGGCACCGCGATCACCCGGAACCAACACATCCTTTGCCCTTGCGCCTCGTCAAAGCACAGTTCAAACTCCGCGGGCGCCTTGAGCTTGCGCTCCAATATCCCGCGCACTATTTCCAGCGCCTGATCCCGGTACAAGGGCATGGCGACCTCCACAAAGCGCAACAGCTTTTCGCGCGCCGCAAGCCCGCCCAACTGGTTCAGCCAGTCGTTCAATTCCTCTGAGGAACTGCTGATCGTCTGCCGGTCAAGGTCGATCGTCAGGCTCGCCTCATACGTCGCCTGCAGCAGTGCCTCATATAGGTAATTGCTCTCGCTCAACTTGCGCTGCGTGGCCGCAATGTCCGCCGCCATGCGCGTGAATTTGTCGCCCAAGTACCCGATCTCGGTCTTCTTGTCCCAATCGGTTGTGACGATCACCGTCGCGCCCGACAGGAAAAAATCCTCCACCCGCGTGAGCAGGCGATTGAGCGGAAGCAAAATGTGCCTGCTCTGGCGACGCGACAGCAACACCACCAGCGCCAGCACCAAAAAGGACACCAGCACGCTGACCGACACATGCGCGCGCACGACGCTGCGCACCTCGGTCATGGGCAGGCTGTTGACCAATATCCACGGCGTGTGCGCAATGCGCTTGTAGCAACAGTAGCTCTTTACGCCGTCAAGCTCGCTTTCAAACAGCCCCTGCGGCGCGCTGCTTTCCGAGACCGCCTGCATAAACGTGGAAAGCGAGCCGGCGATCTCCTGCTTGGCGGTCAATATTATGCGATGTTCGGTGCAATAAATAAAGGAATTGGAGCTTTCAAGCTGCTTGTGCGCGCTGATGGTCTTTAGAAAATAGTCGTTTGCGTAGACCGATACGAACAGACCCTGCGCGCCCTCTTCCACGCTGATTGGCGTCGCAATGATCAAGCCGGCCTTTTCGTCGTCCCACGGCAGGTCAAAAATCATCTGCTGCTTGATGGGCGGAAGCAGATCAATCACCTGGTCAAGCCGCCTCACGTCGCTGCCTGAGCCGGACTGATACCGCACGTGCCCGTGCGCGTCGATGATCGCAAAGGTAATCACGCTGTCCAGCGAATTGTCCGTAAAGCGGGCGATCTCCTCCACCATGTTGGGCGTAGCCAGAATGTCGGGCGGCTCCTCCCCCGAAAAGGCAAGATAGGCCTTGAGCTCGCTTGACCCGGCAAAGCGCTTGGCCTCGATGATGAACTGGCGCACGTGCTCGTTCAAGATGTCCGTTTGAATCTCGGTTGAATTGCACAGGTTCTGCTTGTACAGGTCGGTCGCAAGCTGGATCGTCGTCTGATACAGATACCACGGCATCACGATCATTGGAAGCAGGGCGACGAAGATGAATGAGATAAACAATTGCCGCTTTAATGTCACCGCCTGCGCCTCCTTCTCTTTTCTTTCACGGCTAAATTATAGCCCAATCCGTCTCAAAGCGCAATGCTTTCGCGCCCTTTATGCAATTAAATCGTAAACGATCGCGGCACATTCCGATAAATCATTCTTTTCCGCCATTTAGCGCCCCTGCGCTTCTTCGTTTCCTTCCGGAAACACTATACATTTCCCGCCGTTCATGCTATACTGTAACCAGATTATGTCATTTTTGCGTAATTCGACCACACCCGATAGGAAAGGATGGGATCTTCATGAAAAAAACAACCCGCCTCATCGTATGGTTCCTCATCTTGACGCTGCTGAGCGCACCGCTGACCGCGCTTGCGGCTGAGCGCACCACCATCAAGGGCACGGACACGCTGTGTTCGATCTATGTGCCAGACAACGGCAAGCTGATCGTGGATGGCTCAAGTCCGGCAAAATACATCAGCTATATGTACGTATCAACGCCGGAAGATTATTCGCTCTCGTTCCCGGATGGCGAATGGACGATTCGTCGCCTGAGCGGCGACCCGATCGCGCTTAGCACGGAGCTAATCGGGTCTGATTCGAGCGTCACGAACATCGTGCTTGACCAGGGCACGGTTGGCCAGTTTGCCACGTTTGTCGCGTCCTTTACCGCAAGCACGCTGGCTGATCGCCTGACGCGGCACTTTTCCGTCCAGATTGTGGACTCAAGCGTGAGCGGCTACAACGACTACCGGTACGCCAAGACCGAGCACACGGTGACGGCGGGGCGGAAGCTGCATATCGATTCGGGAACGCCGCTGCCGGAAGGCGCGACGCCCCTGCACGAAATTCGCTACAACTGGGATGCCGAGGCGCTTGCTCCGCTCTTTGAGAGCGACCGCGCGTCGATACACTCGTATGACGACGGGTCGCTGGACGTGACCATCTGCGAGCCGGGCACCTATCGCTTGCCGGTGGTCGTGCAGCTGTACCCCAACAACCAAAAGGACATCGTGCATACCATCACGGTGACCGGCGAGCCGACCGAGGAGAAACTGCCCGATTTCGAGATCCAGACGGCTTGCGATGATCCGGTGTACCTGTATCAACCGGGCGAGCAGTTTTTTTACGTCATACTCTACCTCGAGGGCGCACCCTATGAAAAGGATGTGCTGACGTGGTCGGTTCAGCAGACGCAGGGTCCTTCCGTCGTCCCGACGCTAGAAGGCGACCCGGAAAACGCGACGTATGTGGGCCTGTTCGTGCGCGACGAACTGCCGATCGGCGCGTATACGTTCAAGGTCACGCTGATTGACAGCACCCGTGGCGAGCAGGACTCGCTCGACATCCACCTCTCGGTCATCGAGCATCAGGGCGCGCCCTTGCCGGAGCAGATCATCTACAAGGCGCTGGGCGAGGAACTGATCATGAAGCAGGGCGACGTAATCACGCTCAAGGCGCCCACATTCCTGCCCGCAAAGGCCAAGTTGCCCAAGGACAAGGCGCTGTACGAGTTTAACGCGTGGCTCGAAGGCGAGGACGAGGACATGGACGACAGGCTGATCATAGAAAACGAGGAAAACGGCCGACACAAGATCCTCGGCGCGGTGCCCGGCACCTACCAACTGCGCCTCGGGCTCGACCTGTACGACGGCAGCTATCTGTGCGAGCAGCTTGTCACACTGATCATCGAGCCCCGCTCGACCACAATGGTCACCGCCATTGAGCTGGACAAGCCTTCCGGCGACGATCATATGCTGTCCATTTTGCCGGGTGAAAAGGTCAAGGTCAAGGCGACGGTGCTGCCCAAAGACGCCGGCAACAAATTGCTCAACTGGACATGCGATGGTGATATTCAGGTGAGCGACAAGGGCGTCATCACGGGCAAAGAGGCGGGCGATGTCGGCACCGTTTATGTGCGCGCAACCGACGGCTCCGAGGTCACGCAGGTGATCCACGTGCGGGTTCTGCCCAAGCCGGCGACCAAGCTGGTGCTTGAAAAGAAGAAGGCGACGCTCAAGGTGGGCGACACGCTGCAAATGAATGTCAAGAAGTTCGTTCCGGAAGACACATCAGACACCATGATGAAGGTGCTCTGGTTCAGCGACGATTCCGAGATCGCCGAAGTGGATATGGACACCGGGCTTGTGTTGGCGTGCAAGGCCGGAAAGACCAAGATCAAGGGCTACGCGGCCAAAAACGGCAGCTTGGGCTGGGATGACGTGATCAACAAAAAGGTCTTTGGCACCTGCGTCGTCACGGTCAAGGCGGACAAGGCGACCGGAATCGCGTTCACGCAGCCCACGCTTAAGCTGGACGTGGGCGACACGGAAGACCTGGACGATTGCCTCGCGTTCGAGCCGGAAGGCGCAAGCGGCAAGGTCACGTTTAAGAGCGACGCGCCCGCCGTGGCCACGGTCGATAAAAAAGGCGTCCTGCGCGCCGTCGCGCCCGGCCAAGCCACGATCACCGCAACACTCAAGGGCGTCAAAGAACCCGCAACGCTCATCGTAACGGTGCCGCTCAACTAGCACCCCGCCTTTCATTCAAAAGCCCGGCTGACCGCCAAACGGCCAGCCGGGCTTTTTCATGCCGGCACCGCCACGCCCCCCAGCCATTTCCCGGCCACGCTTTTGTAAATGGCGCTTCGAATCCGTCCTGACTCCTTGTCGCTTCCGGAAAAGATCCTTTGCGCCAGCTCGGGCGGGATTTAGTCAGCGGTTCCCTAGAACCTTGGCGTGGGTTCCTTTGTGGGGCGGCGGTCGATGGTTTTTGCGTTGTGGCGGTAGGTGTAGCGCCAGTGGCCGGAGCCGCGCGTGAAGGATGGCGCGAGCTGGGCGGGCAGGTCGTTTTCGCAAATGGCGCAGCCGTCGGCGTCGGGCAATACGATTTCGGCCTCGGTGCCAAAGGGAATGGCGACCTCGACGGTCAAGCGATCGCCATCCAGCTGCCAACCGCACGCGAGGAGGCCATACTGGGTGCGCACGGACGCCTTTGCGTAGGTGAGCACGCTGTTGGGCATGGGGCGCAGCAGCGCGCGCTTGAAGCCGGGCGCGTTTTCGACGGGGTTGATGCCGGAAACATAGCGGTACAGCCATTCGGCGATGGCGCCGTAGGCATAGTGGTTGAAGGAGTTCATGCTGACGGGGCCGAAATCGCCGTGCTCGTCGATGCCATTCCAGCGCTCCCAAATGGTGGTCGCGCCGTGCTCGACCGCGTAGAGCCAGCTGGGGCGGCCGGTGGACAGGAGCAGCTGATAGGCGTACTCGTTGAGTCCGTTTTCGCTGAGCGCCGGGCATAGGTACGGCGTGCCGACAAAGCCGGTGGTGAGCAGCAGGTTGTCTGACTGAATGCGCGCCTTGAGGTGCGCCGCGACGACCGGCTTTTCGTCGGGGTCGCATAGGTCCATAAACAGCGCGACCACCTGCGCGGTCTGCGTTTCGGAGACAACGCGCCCGTTGGGCGTCATGAACTCGCGGCGGAACGCCTTTCGAATGCGGCAATAGAGCGCTTCGTACTGCGCGGCGTCCGCGTCATTTTGCATGACGCGCGCGGTCTTGGCCAGAATGCGCGTAGAGTAGGCGTAGTAGGCGGTCGCGATCAGGTCGGTCGGCGTCGCGCCAAAGAGGCTGAAGGGATCGGAGGTATCCTGCGCAAGCCAGTCGCCCAGGTGGAACCCGCCATAGCGGTCCACGTGATCGGTATCCGCGCTGCGCATGTACTCGACCCACGCCTTCATGCTGTCGTACTGCGCCGCGAGCACCGCCTTGTCGCCGTAGTACAGGTATAGATCCCACGGAATGATCGTGGCGGCGTCGCCCCAAGCGGTGGTGGTAAAGTCCCATAGGCCGGAACCGTTGATGAAGAAGGGGATGACCACCGGCACATAGCCGTGCTGCTTTTGCTCAAGGGCCAAGTCGTACAGGTACTTGCGGTAGAAGGCGTCGCTCTCCATGTTCATGCAGGCGGTCGGGCAGAAGACCTGCGCGTCGCCCGTCCAGCCCATGCGCTCGTCGCGCTGCGGGCAGTCGGTCGGCACATCGACGAAATTGCCGCGCTGCCCCCAAAGCGCGTTCATAAACAGGCGATTGACGCGCGCGTCGGAGCACTCGAAAAAGCCGGTGCGGTCGAGCTGCGAATGCACGATCTCGGCGGTAAAATCAGCGGGATCGACAGGGGCCAACAACCCGGTCAGGCGGATGTAGCGAAAGCCCATGAACGTCATGAAGGGCGCGTAGGTCTCGCCGCCGCCGCGGCAGATGTAGCGCAGCTCCGCCAGCGCGGTGCGCATGTTGTCGCGGTAGAAGTTGCCCTGCTTGTCCAGCACCTCGCCCGCCTGCAGCACAATCTCGGCGCCGGCCGGGGCGCCGGTGTGAAAGCGCACCCACCCCGACAGGTTCTGCCCAAAGTCCAGCACGGTCTCGCCCGCAGGCGTCAAGATCACCCGCTCGCAGGGCCTTGTCTCAATCACCTTGAGCGGCACGCTCCGGCGCGCCTCCAAATGCCCCTTGGGCGGCTCAATGACCCGCACATTTTCCCACGCGCCATCGTCAAAGCCCGCGTCGTCAAAGCCCTGCTGGGCAAGGCGCGCGTCATAGACCTCGCCGTCATAGATCTCGCTGCGCAAAAACGGGCTGGGCGCGCACTTCCAGCTTTCATCGGTGCCGATCAGCACCTCGCGCCCGTCCTCGTATTCCACGATCACCTCGCACAAAAGACCCAATTGCGTGCCGTATAGGCCGCGCCGCGTGTCGATGCCCGGCCAGTTGACCCGACCCGCGTAATAGCCGTTGCCAAGGTAGGCGCCCAGCGCGTTCTCGCCCTCACGCAAAAGCGCGGTCACGTCGTATGTCTCGTACTGCAGCCACTTGTCGTAGGCGTTGATGAACGGCGCAAGCACGTCTTCGCCCACCCGCTGCCCGTTCAGGAACAGGCAGTAGGTGCCCACGCCGCACACATAGGCGCGCGCGCGGCGTATGCCGGACGACAGAGAAAATCCCTTGCGCAATTGCGGCAGTACGCCCTCCCGCGCGCCCACCCAGCGCGCGCGCCACGGCTGTTGATAGCGCCCCGTTTCAAAAAAGGCGGGTTCGCTAAACGCGCTGGGCGCGCCGGATTCGTCCCACACCCGCACATGCCAGAAATAGCGCGTGCGCGGCGCAAGCGTCATCTCGTCAAGGTGCACATCCACGCACGCGTCGCTATCGACCACCCCGGAATCAAAACAGATCGCGTCAAATTGCGCGTCGCGCGCGACCACGATCCGGTAGGCGCTTTGGCGCTTGTTTTGCCCTTCCGCCTCCACCGTCCAGCCAAGTGACGGGTTAATCAAGTCAAAGCCGATCGGGTTTTCCATGTAGTCGGTGCGCAGTCTCACAATGTTCATACGCTTCTCCTCATCCTTTGATGGCCCCGGCGACCATGCCGGACACGATTTTTTTGTTGAAGAAAATAAACAAGAGCAGCGGCGGGATCGTAATCAGCATCACGTCGGCAAACAACAAATTCCAGTCGCTTCCGTACTGGCCGTTGAAGTTGTAGAGCGTCTGCTGCACCGTCGCGTTCTTTGTGCCGGGCAAAAAATAGAGGGGGTTGACAAAGTCGTTAAAGATATTGACCGCGCTCAGCACGATCACGGTCGCGGTGACCGGCTTTAGCAGCGGAAAGATGATGCGCGCAAACAGCACGGGGGGATTGCATCCGTCGATGACCGCCGCCTCGTCCAGCTCCCGGGGAATGGTCGCCATGAAGCCCCTGTACAGGATGCAGGAGAAGGAACAGTTGAGCGCCACCTCGACCAGCACCATGCCATAGAGGCTCTTGTAGATGCCAATGCCCTGCATAATCCAGATGGTGGGGACGATCGCGGGCGGGATCATCAGCCCGGACAGGACGACAAAATTGGCGATCAGGCCAACCTTGTCGTTTTTGCGCTGCAAGACAAAGCCCGCCATCGAGCAGACCACGACCATGAGCAGGATGGAGCAGGCGGTAATAAAGATGGAATTTCCGAAGGCGCGAACCACAATGCCGTTGTTGGTCTCGAGGACCTTGCGATAGTTTTCCGCGATCTGGAACGTACTTGGCCAGCTTATGTTCATAAGCGAGGCCTCTTGGCGCGTCTTAAAGGAGTTGATCACGACAAAGTAAAACGGCACGCAGTACACGATCAGGCCAAACAGCACGCACAGAACGTCCACCGCCATCATGCCGGGCCGTCTGCGCTGTTTGAGCTTGGGGGCGGTGCTCATAGGTCCACCTCCCTGCGGGTGATGAAGTAGTACAGCGGAAACGCGAGCGCCGAGATCAAGACGAACATCAGCACATTGCCAAGCGTCGCCAGCCCGTAATACCCCGCGCAATACTGCTTGTAGATGATGGAGGCCAACAGGTCGGTCGCAAAGCCCGGCCCGCCCTTTGTGGTCACCCAGATGAGGTCAAATGTGCGCAGGCCGCCGATAAAGGACAGGATCACCACCGAGTTCATCGCCGGGCGGCACAGCGGCAGCGTGATGTGGCGGAATTTGTCCCAGGTGTTTCCGCCGTCAATCGACAGCGCCTCGTAGTATTGCTCCGGAATGGACAGGATGCCCGCAATATAGATCACCGTCGCAATGCCCACGCCCTTCCAGACGTCGATCATGATGACGGAAAACAGCGCAAGGGAAGTGTTGCCAAGCCAGTCCGGCCCGGCAATGCCCAGCACGGCCAAGACCCCATTGATCAGTCCGCGCGTTGGGTGCATCAGCGAGCGGAAGGTGATGCCGACCGCCAGGGTGCTGATGAGGTTGGGGAAAAACAGAATCGAGCGCAGGACGTTTCGGCTTTTGAGCAGGGAGGAGCTTAAGACCGCGCCGAAGAGCAGCCCCAGCACCACCTTGAACAGGCAGGTGAGGGACGCGTAGACCAGCGTGTTTTTAAACCCAATGCGCAGACTGGTCTCCTTGAAAAACAGGCGCAGGTTGTCAAGCCCGGTAAACGTCCAGTCGGTCAGCGTCCATGTGGTCAGCCCGAAAAAAAAGGACATGATCGTGGGCAGAATGAACAACACGAAAAAGATGATGCCGCAGGGAATGAGAAACCAACCGGAGTACAGCCGGCGAAGCGCCTTGGGCATAACCTCACCTCCATTGGAATAACTGGCTCCGCCTTGCGGGAACGGCCTGAAGACAGGAACCGCTGACCTGCGCGCCGCTGCGCCGGCGAATGGAATTTTCGTCAGCGCAGCGGACATGCGTCAGCGGTTCCCGGAAATCCGCCGCCAGCGATCAACGGCGCAATGCCGGATCAAGCGTGAAGGCGATGGATTCCCATGCGTCCGCATTACCAGCCGGCAAGACCCAGCTGCTTGGCTTGCTTTTCGACGTCGGCGTCGTACTCGGCAGCGCACTCCTGGGCGCTGCGCAGTCCGCCCATGCACTCAATGCAGATCTGCGGCGAGTTCGGGCCCTTGACGGAGGTGATGAACTCGAGCGCGGGCGCGGTCTTGCCCGCGTCAAAGTAGGGCATCATCTCCAGCACGCCCGCGTAGGCGTCCTTGGGCATCTCGACGCCGGTCACGACGTAGGGACCCTCGGCGGAAGACGCGGAGGCGTAGGCGGCAATGCCTTCAGGGGATACGAAGTACTCGATCCACGCAAGCGCCTTTTCGACGTTCGGGCTGTTCTTGTAGACGTAGATGGAGTTGGGCAGCCATACGGTCAGGCCGTGGTCGTCCGCGCTGTCGCCGGGCTGGCCAAAGACGCCGATGTTGTCAACCGCCTCGCGGCCATAGTTCTTGTCGATGTTGGTGAGGGCGTTGGTCAGCATGGGGTAGTGGACGCCGTCGCCGTTGACCAGCATCTGCAGCGCGTAGTCGTAGGTGTTGGCGTTGTAATCGGCGTTCAGATAGCCCTTGTTGAACACCTCGGCCATCTTCTCGAAGGCCTTGAACGCGGCGGGATCGGTCGCGTATTTGGCCTTGTTTGCGTCAAAATCAGCGGCAAAATTCGGGCTGCCCTGCTGAATGTTGTAGTAGTCGGACAGGAGAATCAGCTGGCTCGACCAGTCGTCGGCAAAGGAGGCGATCACCGCGGTCTTGCCCGCGTTCTTGATCACTTCGCAGTTGGCCATCAGCTGTTCCCACGTGTGCGGAACCTCCAGCCCCAGCTCCTTGTAGGCCGCCTTGTTGTACATCCACGCGCCGCAGAACGACGATCCGGAGGGCACGCCGTAGATCTTGCCGTCCACGGTGACGGTCACCTTGTACGAATCGCTGAACGTGCTCATGTACGGCTTGTCGGTCAGATCCACGAAGTTGACAGCCGGGTTCAGCGTGCTCAAGAGCGAACCGGAGTTGAAATAGCACAGGTCGGCCATTTCGCCCGCGGCCAAGCGGGTGCGCACCAAGTTCTCGCCCTCCGCGCCGCCCGGCCGAATCTCGATTTCAAGGCCAATGCCCAGTTCTTCCTTGATCTTCGCCGCAGCGGCCTCAATGCCACTGGTCGGGGTCGTGTTGTCGATGAGTAGCGTAAGCGTAACTTCTTGCGCAAACACGGGCGTAGACATGGTAACAATCATCGCGACCAAAACAAGCAGACTACACAGTTTCTTCATGGTACAATATCCCCCTTATAGCGTATTTGTTGCATTTACATTATATCTCATGGCGAGCCGCCTTGTATATGGAGGATCGAATCATTTACATGGACAATTCAGTTGAGCCGCCCGAAGCGCGCCCTACAGGCGTTCGTCCTTCGCGCAGCGCGCGTATTCCGACGGCGAGAAGCCCGTGTGCGCGCGAAAGACGCGGCTGAAATACAGCGGATCGGCATAGCCTACGCTCGCCGCGACGTCCTTGAACATGCGCTCGGGCTTGGAGAGGATCAGTCGCTTGGCGCTCTCCATGCGCGCGTTAGTCAGGTATTCGACAAACGAACAGCCGGCAAAGCGGCGAAACAGGCGGCTGATCGCCGTCTGCGACATGCCCATGCGCTTGCACAAAAGCGGCAGCGTCAGCGGCTTATCCAAATGCCTTTTGAGGTAGTCGCACAGGTTCTCAAAATCGGCGCGCGCGGGATCCGCCGCTTCCTTGTCCGGCGCGGGCGGCGCGGGCGACGAAGGCGCGGGCGACGCGGGCGCGGCCGACGCGGGCGGCGCGGCCGACGAAGGCGCGGGCGACGCGGGCGCGACCGGTCGCGCCCGCACCAGGCGGGTCAGGCACGCGACCAACTCGTCGGGCTTGACCGGCTTGAGCAAGTAGTCGGATACGCCATGATGAATGGCAGAACGGGCGTAGTCAAAGTCCTGATAGCCGCTCACGATGACGCAGCGCGTGTCCGGCCAAGCCTCGCGCAGCGCGCCGGCGAGCGCAAGGCCGTCTAAGCGCGGCATATAGATGTCTGTCACGACGATGTCGGCTTGCGTCTGGCGCTGGATATGAAGTGCCTCCGCGCCGTTTTCCGCCACGCCGACGACTTGCAGCTGGGGCATCCGCCTGGCGATGATCGAAGAAAGATATTCTGCGGATGCGGGCTCGTCGTCAACCACGAGCACCTTGATCATGTGCATTCCTCCTGTCTGAGCGGGGCGACGATCTCGACGCGCGCGCCGACTTCCGCATTGATCAGGCGCATCTGGCAGGCGTCGCCAAAGCAGTAGTAGAGGCGCGCGTAGGTGTTGACCAGCCCCATGCCGCCGATGGCGTGCGCCACCGGTTCGCCTCCCCTTGCGCCCATTCTGGCGCCCGCGCGCACCGCGCACAATCGCGCGTTGAGGTCGCGCAGCACGTCCGGGGCAAAGCCCTCGCCGTTGTCCGACACGCACAGGAAGACGCCGCCATCCCGCGCGCAAATGTCCACCTGCACGCGCATCACGCCGCCGGTGTGCGCAAAGCCGTGTCGCAGCGCGTTTTCGACCAGCGGCTGAAGGACGATCTTGGGAAGCGTCCAGTCAAGCGTCGCATCTTCCACGCAGAGCGCATACGCCAAGCGATGCTTGTATCGCCGCTTCATCAGCTGCAGGTAGGTGCGCACGTGGCACACCTCCTCGCAAACGGTGGCGCAGCGATGCTGCGTGTCGGTCGAGTAGCGCAGCATTGCGGCAATGCCGTCGCAGATCTCCTGAATCTCCTGATCGCCTATCAGCATGGCGCGGCTCGAGACCACGTTTAAGGTGTTGAACAGAAAATGCGGATCGATCTGCGCCTGCAGCGTATCCAAATGCGCCTGCATCTCCAGGTTCTGCGCGCGCATCTGCGCGTCAACCGCGTCGTTGAGCCGCCGGCAGAGCGCCTGAAAGGCGTCGCTCAGCGCGCGCAATTCGTCCACGCTGTGCGGCGGGCGCGCGCCGCACAGATTGTCCAGCGCGGTCTGCTCCATGGTCTCTTGCAGCGCGCGAAGCGGGCGCGTGAGCCGGCGCGTGGACAGATAGATATACACAAAAGAGGCAAGCAGCGCCAGCAGGCAGATGGTCACGATCTGTATTTTCGCGGCGCCCATGGGCGCAAAGGCGGCCTCGCGCGTCTGGGAGAGCGCGACAGACAGCCCGTAGCGGTTGGGCGCGCCGACGGCGAAAATGCACTCGTCCGCATCGGGCTTGGCGGCCGTTGCGTAAAATACGCGGCCCGCTTCGTCAAGCACCGTGGCCTCGACGCCCTCAAACCCGGGCAGCGCAAACAGCTCCGCCAATTCGGCGTACTCCCGCTGCACCTCGATAAAGCAGCTCGTGCCCGCCGCCGTGGTGACCGCGCGCGCCGCGCCGTACACCCGGGCGTTTGTCTGGGGCGGCCACGGGTTTTCGTAGGGCGAAAGCAGCAGGATGCGGCCGTTTCGCGCAAGCGCCGCGTCGCGCCACGCGATATCCTGAACGATCGCCGAAAGCGCCGCCGGGTCGAGCGCGCGCGCGCTGTAGTCGCTCGTGAAGTAGTGGCCCTGCAGGTCAAACATCACGACCCGGCGAAAATGCTTGCCCACGGCGTAGCTCCTGAGCACGCGCCCAAGCGCCGTCACGCTGTCGGAGACCAGCAGGCGGTTGCGCGCGTCGTCCCGCCTCGGCATGGTGTAGGAGGAAAGCGCGGACAGAAATTCCGGATCGGACAGCATGAACAGAAACGCCACGTCGATCTGCTGAATCCGCGCCTCCATCTGAAGCGACAGCTTCTCCGCCAGCGTCGCAAGCTCCGCCTCCGCCGATTGCCTGGCGCTTTGCGCGTTGTAGTGGTAAAAAATCACGCCCGTCAACGCGATCAACGCGATCACGAGGGCAAGGCTGAGCAAAAGCAGCTTGATGTGCAGCTTGATATGAATGCGCATTCTCCATTTCTCCCCGTCGCGTTCCGCACGCTCGCCCATCGCAGCCACCGTCCTTCCCGCGCCATATCGCCCATCTCGCCTGTCCAGTTTGGTTTTATTATAGCACAATCCCAACGCGAACACGAGCAAAATTAACCGATTCTACCCGCTTCTGCCGCGCGAAAAAGCGCCGCCCACGTCTAAAGTGAGCGGCGCTAGGCCTAAATTGAGCCGCCAGCGCCGCAGAATTTATTCAGCGCTTGCCGAAAAGATCACCCGAACCTCCGTGCCCTTGTCCGGCTCGCTCTCCAGTTCAATTCGGGCGTTGTTGATTTGCGCCGCGTGTTTTGCGATCGACAGGCCGAGCCCGGTTCCGCTGATGGTGCGCGAATGGCTCTTGTCCGCGCGGTAGAAGCGCTCAAAGACGCGCGCCTGATCCTCCCGGGCAATGCCGATGCCGTTGTCGGCAACCGTCCACCCGGACGCGTCGCACGTCACCTTGACCCAGCCGCCGGGGCGGTTGTATTTGATCGCGTTGTCGATCAAGTTGCCCAGCATCTCGCCCAGCACGGATCGATCGCCCGTCACCACGCGCGCGTCCTGACCCCGAACCACATTCAGCTTAACCTGCGCCTTCTCGGCCATCTGCATCCGCCGCGCCACGGCCTCCTGCGCGAGCAGCCCCAGATCGACCGCTTGTATGTTGCCGGTCGCCGCGCCCTCGTCCAGCTTCGACAGGCGAATGATGTCCTCGATCAACTCGAGCAGCCGCGCGGACTCTGCCCGAATCCGCCCCGCAAATTCCCGCGCGTCTCCCCCCTGCGCAAGGCCATTTTCGATGAGCTCGGCGTAGCCTGATATCGCGGTGAGCGGCGTCTTGAGCTCGTGGGACACATTGGCCGAAAATTCCCGGCGCGACTGTTCCGCAAGCGCGCGCTCGGTCACGTCCAGCATCAACAGCACGTATCCCTCGACCGCGCCGTCCGCCTTGACGGGATTGACCAGCAGTTGATAAAACCTACCCGCCAAGATGAGCTGCGCACTTGCGGGCGTGCCCCGGCACGCCTTCTCAAGCGCCTCGGTCAGATGGACGTCGCGGCACAGCACGCGCACATTTTTCCCCATCTGCGCGCCCTGCTCCACCCCGAACAGCGCCTGCACGCTCCGGTTGATCGACAGGATGTTCTCCCGCGCGTCCAGCACGATCAGCCCCTCGGCCATGTGCCGCGTGATCTCCGAAAACCGAATCTGCTGCGCCCGAAGCGCCGCCATCTGCGTGGCGATCTGCCGGTTCTGCGCCTCCAGCCTGCCCAGCAGCGGCGCCAGCTCCTCGTAGACGTCGTTGTCCAGCGGCTTTTTGAGGTCCAGATGGTTGAGCGGGCGCACGAGCGCCGCCGTCAGCCGGTTCGCGCCCCACACCGACAGCGCCGCCGTGCCCAGCAGCAGCACGCCCAGCGCGCCCAGTAGCCCCAGCGCAATCGCGACCACGCTCGTGCGCGTGACCGACAGGCGCGCGATGCTTCCGTCAGGCAGCTGGCGCGCCTCGTAAAACGTGATCTGGCCAAGCGTGTCGGAATAGCGCGCGGACGCGCCCACGCCCTCCCGCGCCGCCTGCGCGATCTCCGGGCGCGCCAAGTGGTTTTCCATGTCCGCCGGATTCATGCGGCTGTCAAACGTCACCTGGCCGGATGCGTCAACCAGCGTCAGGCGCGCGTCCGCGCGCCCGACCTCCTTTCGGAAGGCGTCCGCCCGCGCGCCGCCCTCGAGCGCCGAGGCGATATAGGTCAGGTTTTGCGCGAGCTGCGCCTTGACGGTTCCCTCATACGAAAAATAGACCGCGCCCACGCACGCGCACGAGAAGACGATCAGCGTGCCCAGCGTCAAAAAGAGCAGTCCGCGAAATATCTTGCGTTTCATTTCACCGTTCCTCGAAAGCGGTAGCCCAGCCCGCGAATGGTCTCAATCTGCTCGCCCGCCGCGCCCAATTTTTGCCGAAGCGTCTGGACGTGCACGTCCACCGTGCGCGAGCCGCCAAAATAGTCCTGCTCCCACACCGCGCTAAGCAGCTGTTCGCGGTCAAACGCCGCGTTCGGGTGCACCATCAAAAACCGGAGCAATTCGTATTCCTTGAGCGTCAGCGCCACTTGCCTTCCCGCAACCCGCACCGTATGGTGCCCGTCGTCAAGCGCCACTTCGCCCATTTGAAGCGCCGCCGCGTCCCTTTGCGCGCCGCTTCGCCTGAGCACCGCCTTGATCCGCGCGATCAGCTCCATCACGCCAAAGGGCTTGGTCACGTAGTCGTCCGCCCCCGCGTCAAGCCCCAGCACCCGCTCGCCCTCCGCGCCCTTGGCGGTGATCATCATGACCGGAATACCTTCCGTTCGCGCGTCGCCTTTTAGACTTCGGATGATCGACAGGCCGTCTGTTCCCGGCAGCATGAGGTCGAGCAGCACAAGCTCGGGCAGCGTCCCCTTCAGCGCCTCAAAAAAGCCGACCGCGTCCGCAAACCCGGCCGCCTCGTAGCCGGTCTGCTTGAGCGCGTACACCAGCAATTCTCGAATGTTCCCGTCGTCCTCCACGTAGTAAATCATGCCTCGCCCTCTCCCTTGTGTATGCCGGTCACCGCAAAGACCACCCACTCGGCGATGTTGACCGCGTGATCGCCGATGCGCTCTAGGTATTTCGCGATCATCAGCAGGTCGAGCGCCGACGAGCCGACGTCCGGCGCGCGCGCGATCCAGTCGATCAAGTCGCGCTTGACCGCGTCAAACAGGCCGTCCACCCGGTCGTCCGCGTCAATCACGGCGTGCGCGGCATCCTTGTCGCGACCCACGAAGGCGTTGATCGCGCAGTGTACCATGTCGCTGGCGCAGCGCGCCATCTCCGGAATGTGCACGGGCGTCTCGGCAAAGGCGCGCGCGTCCAGCATCGTCACAAGTTCCGAAATATCCGCCGCCTGATCCGCGATGCGTTCCATGTCCGTGATCATTTTAAGCGCTGCGGAGATAAAACGCAAGTCCCTTGCGACCGGTTGGTGCTGAAGCAGCAACCGAAGGCACATCTGCTCGATCTCGCGCTCCTTTTGATCGACCGATGGGTCATACGCCATGACCGCGCGCGCCAAGCGCACGTCCCGCTTCATGAGCGCGCGGGCGCTTGCGTCGATCGCGT
Organism: Clostridia bacterium; assembly: GCA_036645575.1. Lineage (GTDB taxonomy): Bacteria > Bacillota > Clostridia > Christensenellales > Aristaeellaceae > JAVXNW01. The sequence continues at coordinate 18,312 of JAVXNW010000022.1, forward strand.
ACTCGATCATGCCGCCCAGCTCAATTAATGTGGCGTTTAAAATGTCCAGCTGCTCGTCGAATCGGGTTCTCATCATCCGAACCTCCCGGTGATATAGTCCTCGGTGCGCGCGTCGCGGGGCGCTTCAAAGATGGCCTGTGTCGCGCCCGACTCGACCACTTCACCCAGCAGGAAAAACGCGGTCTCATCCGATATGCGCACCGCCTGCTGCATGTTGTGCGTGACGATCACGATGGTGTAGCGCGCCTTGAGCGCGAGCGCCAGCTCCTCGACCTTGGCCGTTGAGATGGGGTCGAGCGCGCTCGTCGGCTCGTCCATCAGCAGCACCTCCGGCTCGACCGCAAGCGCGCGCGCAATGCACATGCGCTGCTGCTGCCCGCCCGACAGCCCCAGCGCGCTCTTGTTTAGGCGATCCTTGACCTCCGAAAAGAGCGCCGCGTCGGTGAGCGCCCGCTCGACCAGCTCATTGAGCCGCGCCCGCGCGCGAACGCCGTGCGTGCGCGGCCCATAGGCCACGTTGTCGTAGATGCTCATCGGGAAGGGATTGGGCTTTTGAAACACCATGCCCACCCGCTTTCGCAGCAGGTTCACGTCCATCTTGCCAAATATGCGCTCGCCGTCCAGTAAAATCTCCCCCTCGATCCGGCAGCCCGGGATCAGGTCGTTCATGCGGTTGATCGACCTTAAGAGCGTGGATTTTCCGCACCCGGACGGGCCGATCAGCGAAGTGATCTGATGCGCGGGCACATGAAGGGACACGTCCTTGAGCGCCTGAAAATTGCCGTAGTACAGGTTGACGTGCGCGATCTCAAGCTTGTTCATTGGGGCCCTATCCTTTCGAAATGCGCCCGGCGATCAGGCCGGATAGCGCGTTGATCACAACCACCACGATAAGCAGCACCGCAGCCGTCGCGTAGGCCGCCCCGACATGCAGCCCCTCGCTCGACAGCGAATACATGTGCACCGCCAGCGTGCGCACCGAGGAAAACAGGCTGTTTGGCAGCTGCGCGACCGTGCCCGCCGTGTAGATGAGCGCCGCCGTCTCCCCCACGATGCGCCCGATCGCCAGGATGATGCCCGACAGAATCCCGGGCGCGGCGCTGGGCAGCACGATCGAAAACACCGTGCGCAGCCTGCCCGCGCCAAGGCCAAAGCAGCCCTCGCGGTAGCTGTCGGGCACCGACAAGAGCGCCTCCTCGGTCGTGCGCATGATGAGCGGCAGCGTCATGATCGCAAGCGTCGCCGCGCCCGCCATCATCGAATAGCCCCACCCCAATCGCGTCACGAAAAACAGCAGCCCGAAAAGCCCATACACGATTGACGGAATGCCCGACAGCGTCTCTGACGCCAGCCGGACGAGCGCAACCCATTTGCTTTCGCGCCGCGCGTACTCGACCAGATATACCGCCGACAGAATGCCCAGCGGCGCGGAAATCGCCAGCGCCACCGCGGTCATCAGGATCGTGCCCATGAGCGCGGGCATCATCGAGACATTTTCCGACGTGTAGTTCCACGCAAACAGTTGCGCGTTGAGGTTGGGAATGCCCTTCACCAGCACGTACCCGACCAGCAGCACAAAGGCGCCCATCGTCAGCCCCGCCGCCAGCCACACAAGCGCGCGCAGCGTCCACGCGCTCGCCTTTTGCCACGCGCGCCCATCTCCCCTGCCCGCGTCCGCGCGGTTGTTTTTCGCGCCCGCCGCGTCGATCGCCCCGGCCGCGATCATCTTCTGCCATGTGCGCCTGCCGCGCAGCATCATGCGCCATTCCTCCGTTTCATGATCGAAAAGCATAAGTTAATGATCAGGATGAACACGAACAGCACCGCCGCCGTCGCGATCAGCGCCTCCCTGTGCAGGTCGGTCGCATACCCCATCTCAAGCACAATTCCCGTGGTCAGCGTCCGCACGCCCTTCATAATCCCGGCCGGCATGCGCGCCTGATTGCCCGCGACCATGATCACCGCCATCGTCTCGCCGATCGCGCGACCCACGCCCAGAATCACGCCCGCCAGGACGCCCGACTTGGCCGCCGGCAGCATCACCCGAAACACGCTGCGCTCGTGCGTCGCGCCCAGCGCGAGGCTGCCCTCGTAGTGGCGCATGGGCACCGCCCGCAGCGCCGATTCCGCAACGCCGATGATCGTCGGCAGGATCATCAGCCCCAGCAGCACCGACGCGGTCAGGATGCTGTTCCCGGTTCCGCCAAAGCACGCGCGCGCAAGCGGCACCAGCACCACCAGGCCAAAAAAGCCGTACACCACCGACGGAATGCCCGCCATCAGGTTGATTGCGGGCTTCACCCATTTGTACAAGCGCTCGGGGCAAAAGAAGGCGAGGAAGACGCTGGTCATGAGCGCGATCGGCACCCCCAGCGCCAACGCGCCCGCCGTCACATACAGGCTTCCCAGAATCATCGGAAGGATGCCGTACAGGTCGTTTCCCGGCTTCCACTTCCGCCCGAGCAGGAACTCAACCAGGCCGATCTCGCGCGCGGCGGGGATGCTTGAGCCGATCAGGAACAGGCACATGAGCACCACCGCCGCAATCGAGACGCCCGCGGCCAGCGCAAAGACCAGCCGCATCCCATTTTCACGCAAGCGCGATTTCATCTTCCTTACGCGCCGATGTCGGCCCACGTCGCGGCTTCGCCGGTAAACACCGCGCACACCTGCTCGCGCGTCATGGCGCTTTGGGGGTTTTCGTTGTTGACGATCACCGCGATGCCGTCCATGGCGATGGTCACCGGAACCAGACCCTTTTCAAGTTCGCTGTCCTTTAGCTCGCGGGAGACCATGCCGATGTCGGCGATCCCGTCGATCGCGGCGTTTGCGCCGGTGGTCGAATCGGACTGCTGAAGTTCGATGGTCGCGGCGGGATTGCGCGCGAGATAGGCCTCCTTAAGCTTTTCCATGACCGGAGTGACCGAGGAGGAACCGGCGACGATCAGCTTTCCGGCGGGGCTTGTTCCCGCATAGGCCGCGTCGTCCGACACGTCGATGTAGCCGTTTGCGCAAACCACATCCTGCCCGTCCCGCGAGCGAATGAAGGCCATGAAGTCCGCCGCCAGCGCGCTGGGCGTTCCCTTTGTCGCGATGTTAAACGGGCGCGCGATGGCGTAGCTTCCGTCCTTGACGTTTTCTGTGGTCGCCTGCGCGCCGTCGATCGTCAGCGCCTTGACGGTGTCGTTGAGCGAGCCCAGCGAAATGTAGCCGATCGCCGAAGCGTTGCCCGCGACGGTGGTCATCATGACGGACGTGGCGTTTGTGACGATGGCCTCCTCGGTGGTGCGGTCGATCTTTTCGCCGGCGTCGTCTTTTACCTCGATGCCGGTCAGCTCGACGAACGCGCCGCGCGTGCCGGAGCCGTCCTCGCGGGAAATGACCGCAATGGCGGCGCTTGTGTCAAAGGGTTCGGCAAACCCCGCCGCGCACGTGAGCGCGAGGGTGAGGACGAGGATCATGCCCACGGTCTTTTTGATGTTTCTCTTCATGCTTTTTTGCCTCCTGCTTTATTCCGTGTACAGCATAGCGCGCGCAGGTTATTGGCTCATCCCGCAAAAATCAAATGCAGGTTAAGCCGATAGCGTGCGCGCGCCGAATGTGCTATAATGGAAGCGGTAAAAATGGAGGATAAGAAAATGATCACACTCGAACAATTGCGGGAAAATCCCGACATACAGACCTATATCAAGCGCGCGGATCAGTCGCTGAGCGCGCTGGGGTATACCGAGCACGCCTTTGCGCACGTCACGCAGGTGTCTGAGACGACCGAGTACATCTTAAAGACGATGGACTACGCGGCGCACGACGTGGAGCTTGGGCGAATCGCCGGATACCTGCACGACATCGGCAATCTGGTCAACCGCGTGGACCACTCGCAGTCCGGCGCGCTGATGGCGTTTTGGATTTTGACCAATCTGGGCATGGACGCGGGCGACGTCGCGACCATCGTGACCGCGATCGGCAACCATGACGAGGGCGTGGGCGTGGCGGTCAATCCGGTCGCGGCGGCGCTCATCCTGGCCGACAAGAGCGACGTGCGCCGTTCGCGCGTGCGCAATCAGGACACGACCAACTTCGACATCCACGACCGCGTCAACTACTCGGTCAAAAAATCGCTCCTGCGCATCAACGAGGAAAAGACGCTCGTCAAGCTCAAATTGACCGTAGACACCCACTACGGCTCCGTCATGGATTACTTCGAGATATTCCTGGGCCGCATGACCATGTGCCGAAAAGCCGCCGACATGCTCAAATTGCAGTTCAAATTGATCATCAACGAACAACAGCTGATCTAGCGCAGCCCGGCACCGCAGTGCCGGGCTGCGCTAGACGCGGTGATTGAACGCGAAAGGTGGGCTGCTCGCCAGCCCGGCACTGCGGTGCCGGGCTGACGCTCACGCGGGTTATTGAACGCGAAAGAGGGGCTACTCGCCAGCCCGGCACTGCGGTGCCGTGCTGCGCTCACGCGGGTTATTGAACGCGAAAGGTGGGCTACTCGCCCCCTTTCACACTATCCCCTCGAGCTGTACGGCCTTGCTGTGGGCCTCTCCCGCCTCCTCCTGCGCCCGCAGGCGCGACTGGCATCCAAGGACCTTCCTTGGCGGGGTCCAGGGGCAGCGCCCCGGCCGCCGGAGGCCGTCCCCCGTCCCTCCTCGCCCATCGGCAAAATCCCCCGAACCCCGTAGCCGATGGGCGAGGTAAACCGTCCGGCGCAGCCGCAGGAATGCTCGCAGCGCTAGAACGCTCATAAGTAACTCAAGCGCCAGCCCGGCACTGCAGTGACGGGCTGGCTTGACCACATCCGCGTGCGGCGGCACCGCTTCATCTCAAAAAAAGGCACCGTCTCCGTTGAATGGAGGCGGTGCCTTTGGGGATAATGGAGGGGCTATTTTCTGGGCGCGTTGCACTTGGTGCAGCGCACATAGTTGTCCTTGAGCGCGGTCGAGAGCGAGATCTTGTAGGCGTTGACCGCGCCTGCGCAGGTGCTCTTTCGGTGGTATTTGGTGCCGGAGCGCGTGACGTAGACGTAGGTGTTCAGGCGCTGTGCGCAGCTGGGGCAGGCCGACTTGCGCTTGCTCTTGGCTGCGGCGACCGTGGTCTTTTTGAGGCCGGACACGCAGTTTTTGTCGCTGTGGTAGTAGGCGCTCGAGCCGGACGCATAGCAGACCGTCTTCTTGTCGGCGAAGGAGGTCGTGAGGTTGGTGGACTTGACGGTCTTGCTCACGCAGACTGGGCAGGCGGTCTTGCCCTTGTTCTTGGCGACCGCGAGCAGCACTTTCCTGGCGTTTTTCATGCCTGAGCAGGCCTTGTTCTTGTGGTAGTAGCGGCTGCCCGACGAGGCGTAACAATAGACCTTCTTGACGGCGGGCGTGGGCTTGGCGTTGCTCGTATGCTTGACGCACACCGGGCAGGCGGTCTTTCCGCCCTTCTTGGCGGCGGCCAGCGTGACCTTGCTCGCGCCGGTCATGCCGGAGCAGTTGCTCTTGGTGTGGTAGAACCGGTTGCCCTTGGTGGCATAGTAGTACTTGCCGCTGGGCGCGCCGGTCAGGCAGGTGGGGCAGGGGCGCTTGCCCTTGTTCTTGGCGGTCGCAAGGGACATCTTGGTCGCGTTCTTCATGCCGGAGCAGGTCTTGTTCTTGTGGTAGTACCTGCCCGCGCTGGTCGCGTAGTAGTAGGCGTCCTTGGCGGCCTGCGCCTTGTAACAGATCGGGCAGGCGGTCTTGCCCTTGCCCTTGGCGGTCGCGAGGGACATCTTGGCCGCGTGTTTCATGCCGGAGCATGTCTTGTTCTTGTGGTAGTACTTGCCGCCGCTGGTGGCGTAGACCGAGTTGGCCTGCGTGCTTAAGCAGACCGGGCAGGCGCGCTTGCCGTTCTTGATCGCGGCTTCTTTGGTCACCTTCTTGGCGCCCTTCATGCCGCCGCAAGTGGCGTTTTTGTGGTAGTACCGACCCGCGTTGGTGGCGTAGTAGACGCCCTTTTTCGCATCAATCGCGGCGCCGGGCGTCGGGCCCTTGGCAACGCAGACCGGGCAGGCCTTTTTGTTGTACTTCTTGGCGGTGACAAGCGAGATCGCCGTCGCGCCCTTCATGCCGCCGCAGGTGCTGCGCGTGTGGTAGTATCTGCCCGTCTTGGTCGCGTAGTACTTGGCGCTGCTGTTTGACGTCACGCCGATACAGATCGGGCAGGGCTTCTGCTTGCGCGTCTTGATCAGCGCCTGCGTCACGGGCTTGGCGCCCTTCATGCCGCCGCAGGTCTTGTTCTTGTGATAGTACTTGCCGCCCGGATTGGCGTAAAGCGTGCCGCCCGCGCTCGCGCCCTTGCCGTTTTTGATGCACAGCGGGCAGGGCGTCTGGTCCTGTTTCTCCGCCGCGGCCTTGGTGACAGGCAGCGCGCCCGTCATGCCGCGACAGTTCTTGTCCTTGTGATAGTTTTTGCCGTGCGGCGTGTGCCAATAGGAGCCCACGCAGGTGGGGCACTGCTTGAGTCCAAGTGACTTGACCCGGGCGAGCGTGACGCTCGTGATGGTCTTGCCCTTGATCTTGGGGCAGTCGCGGTTGGTGTGAAAGTAGCTGCCTTTTTCAACCATGAAGTAGGACCCGCCCTGCGCGGTGTCGCCTTGGGCGTCGCTTCCCGCCAGGCACGTCGGGCAGGCGCTCTGGTCGCGCTGCTTGGCCAGCTGCAAGGAGACCCGCGCGGGCGTTCCCTGCATACTTGGGCAGTCGGATTTCGCATGATAGTACTGATCGGTGTTGGACGACCAGCAATAGGACGTGCCGCTCGCATCGACCTCCATGACGCCTTGCGTGTTCCCGGTTGTGTCGGTTGTGTCGGCGGGCTTCTTGGCGCTATTGCCAAGGGGCGCGGACGCTGCGGAGGAGGGCGCGGGCGCAATGGGCGTGTCCAGTCCCGTCGCGGGCGTCGTGGCTACGGGGACGACCGCCGTGACCGGCTTGGGTAGCTGCGCCGGGTCAGGCTTGTTGGTCGAATCGCTGCCGCCGCCTAGGAGCGCCGAGAACAGCCAGATCAGCAGGATCACAAACCAAATGCCCGATACGGCGGACACGATGCCCCGAATGAGCGGGGTAAATCGCTCGCGCTTCCACAAGATCCAGATGCCCAGCGGCGGCAGCAGCACCAGCAGCGCGTACATCAGCCAGTCGTTTGAATACAACGCGCCGCCATAGCGACCCGCCTCGTAGGGTTGATCCCCGTAATGTGCGCCCTGCTGCGCATCGTAACCCGACCCGCCATCGCCCTGCGATCCATAGTTGGCCTCATAGCCATCGCCTTGCGATCCATCGCCGGCCCGCTTGGGTTCAAACGAGAGCCTGTGAATCTCGCCGTCTCCCCATTTGTAGGCGACGCCGCGCTTGGACCAGTGCAGCTTCAGCTTGCCAAATTGCTTTGTTGCCATTGTATTGAACACCTCGTCTTCGGTTCATTGGGTGGAAGTGGAACAGAATCGACATAATCTAAGACTAATACGTATCAAGTGTACATCATTTGAGGCGTTTCGTCAATAACGTTTGGACGCCTCAGCGCTGGATATTGTTTCAATTAGAGGCGTTTTTTGCAAAATAGTTACGGTGCGCGCCGCGTTTGGCTGTTTTTTTGCCCAGTGACAGGATTTTCAAGTGGGGCGCAATGTGGTATAATGTCATTATAAGCAAGGGAACCGCCGATGAAAGCGCGTGCGTGATTGATTCAGTGGTCCCAAGGTAAAGGAGTTGAGCTCATGCGCACTGGCAGACGCCGCAGGGGTGCGTTCTGGTATACGTTGCCGCCCAAGGTCCGGCTGATGATCTCTATCGGGGTATTGGCGATTCTGTTGGTGGGCGTTGTGCTGATCGCGCGCGGCTGCGCGCGCGCGCCCGAAGACAAGACGACGAGCGCGCCCCCCACCAGCAACACGACCGCAAGTCCCGATCGCGCGACCACGGAGGACGCGCCGGATCGTGCCGCGCCGCCTGGCGTGCCCGAGGAACAGGGCGCTGTCCCGCCCGCGAATCCCCCGGTTCAAAATGCGTCCTTTGGCAGCCGCTCAGCGGTCATCCGCTCCATCGGCGACATTGTCGCGCACAAGCCCATCCTAAAGTCGGTGTACGACGCGGGCAGCAAGGATTACGACTTTGCGCCGGTATTTGAAAACATCGCTTCTTCTATGGGCGATGCGGACTACACGGTGCTCAACGTAGACGGCCCGCTTGGCGGCAAGAAGTTCGCGGCCTACCGCGGATATCCGCAGTTCAACACCCCGCCGCACCTGTTAAACGCGCTTAGCGCAAACGGCGTGGACATGCTGACGCTTGCCAACAACCACGCGCTCGACACCTATTTTGACGGCTTGATCGGCACAATCGACAACGTCGAAAAGGTCGGCCTCGCGCATTTGGGCGCGTACCGCACGCAGGAAGAGCACGACGCCCCGACCGTTGTGAACATCGGCGGCATTGGGGTTGGCTTTCTCAACTACACCGTCAGCACCAACGGCATGGCCAAGAAGAGCGACGCTGCCGCCACCCAATACGGCCTGCGCATGGTCAGCAATTCCGACGCGCCCGCGGATATTTCCGCCGCGCGTTCAGCCGGTGCGGAGATCGTCGTGGTGTACATGCACTGGGGCGAGGAATACCAGCGCGAGGTGTCGCCCGACCTTAAGAAGATGGCGGGGAAGCTGGTCGCGGCCGGTGCGGACGTCGTGATCGGCGGGCACCAGCACGTGGTGCTGCCGTGCGAATGGGTGAACGCAACCGGCTCGGACGGCCAAGCGCGCACCGGGCTTGTGCTCTACGGCATGGGCAACTTCCTATCCGATCAGCGCGAGCGGTACAAGGACTCCGGGATCATCTTCGAGTTCACCTTGCAGGACAACCCTTCTTCGGGCAAGGTCGAGGTGCTCAACCCCCGATACGTGCCCACCTATGTGGATCGCGTCGAGGAAGGCAAAGCCTATCAATACCGGGTCTACCCCTGCGGCGCAGCCTTAGACAACCGCCCCGCCGACCTATCCAACGCGGCCTTTCAGCGCATGCAGCAGGTAGTCCAAGAGCTTTCACAGGTCTTTTCCGGCACCCCCGCGCAGCCCGCCAAGCGGTAGCGCAGCACGGCACTGCGGTAGCGCAGCCCGGCACTGCGGTGCCGGGCTGCGCTCACGCGGTGATTGAACGCGAAAGGTGGGCTTCTCGCCAGCCCGGCACTGCGGTGCCTGGCTGCGCTCACGCGGGTTATTGAACGCGGAGGAGGGGCTACTCGCCAGCCCGGCACTGCGGTGCCGTGCTACGCTCACGCGGGTTATTGAACGCGGAGGTGGGGCTTCTCGCCCCCCTCCACACCACCCCCTCGAGCTGTACGCCCTTGCTGTGGTGTCCTGCGCCCGCTTCCCTCGCCTCCCCCGCCTCCTACCTGCGCCCGCAGGCGCGACTGGCATCCAAGGACCTTCCTTGGCGGGGTCCAGGGGCAGCGCCCCGGCCGCCGGAG
>JAVXNW010000023.1:0-27460 GCA_036645575.1 Clostridia bacterium
GCGGTTGATGGGGTCAAGGGGTTGATCCCTTGCGGGGGATTCAGGGGGGCAGCGCCCCTCTGACCGCCGGAGGCACGTTCTAATTTCGTCGTGACCTAACGTAAACCAAGGCACCCCCTTGCTGACCTACGGACAGTCAGCAAGGGGGTGCCTTGGTTTACGCCCGCGCGGCGGGAATGGGACGGCCTCCGGCGGCCAGGGGCGCTGCCCCTTGGAACCCCGCAAGGGACTAGTCCCTTGACCCTATCCTCGCTCACGCGGTGGCTACTGCATAAACGCCGTCCATATCTTGTCGTACGCCGCCAATGTCGCCCCGTCTAGCGGCTTGATCATCTCGGTATTCGTAAGCCACTTTTCCGGAATATTCACTGTGCCGTTGGCCAAAAACTCCGGCGTCATGTACGCCTTGGCGGCTACGTTGCAGTTGCCATAGTTGATCAGCTCCGACGTGTAGGCGCTGACCTCGCCGTCTAGCAGATAGTCGAGCAGGATGTACGCCGCCTCCGCGTGCGGCGCGGCTTCCGGGATCACCATCGAATCGACGCCAAACCCCAGCCCCTCATCCGGATAGACGACCTTGAGCTGCGGCAGCACCTGCTGCGCCGCCACAATCTGCGAGCCGTACATGAACCCCGCAATCGCGTCGCCGTAAATCAGCGCGCTGTGCGGCGTGTCGTCGTTCATTACCGCAATGTTGCCCTTCAGCGCCTTGAGCGCTTCCCCGACCTGCGCAATGTGCGCAGGATCCGTGTCGTTGTAGGAGTAGCCTAGCTTTTTCTGCGCGATCCCGATCACGCCGCGCCACTCCGCAATCAGCGCGAGGTTCCCCTCAAACTCGCTGCGCCACAAATCCGCATAGCCCTTGACCTCAAAATCTACCGCGTCCGGATCGTACACGATCAGCGGCACCGTGTTCGTGTACGGCACCGTGTACAGGTTCTCCGGGTCGTAATACTGCGACTGGTATACCGGGTTGATGTTGGCGTAGTTGCTCAGCTTCGCCTTGTCGAGCTTTCGGATCTGCGACATCGCCACCAGGTCTGAAATGATGTAGTCCGAACACACCACCAGATCGTACGCGCCGCCCGTCGTCAGCTTGGGCAGCACGTCCTCGTTGCCCATCATCGCCGAGTAGTTGACCCGTATGCCGCTCGCTTCCTCAAACTCCGCCACCACCTCGTCGGGGATGTAGTAGGTCCACGTAAAGACGTTAACCTGCTTCTCCTCCTCGCTGAGCGCCTGCGCGCGCGCGCGCGCCGCTTCCCCCGCCGTAAGCTTCGTCGCGCTCGCCGGCGCGGCAAAGAACATGATCCCGAGCAGCATGAGACAAAATGCGCGTTTCATGGGGTGTCCCTCCTTACTATCGTTCGGTTTATTGGCTAATGAAGCCGCTCACCCAGCGTCGTTGAGCCGCTCAAGGGGTTCGCCACTCGCCAGCTCCCGCGCCGCGCCCGCGCCATCCTTGCCGTGACGCTTGCGCTTGGCGCTGTCCTGCGCGCCCTTGAGCCCGCGCGACAGCGCGACCGCTAGGAATGTCACGCCCAGCGTGATCGTCGCCATGGCGTTGATCGTGGGCGGCACGTCGGTCTTGAGCTTTGAATAGACGTACACCGGGAAGGTGGGCGACTGCGCGCCCGCGACGTAATAGCTGATCACCACGTCGTCTAGCGACATCGCAAACGCGAGCAGCACGCCCGAGGCGATCGCCGGGGCGATCAGCGGCACGATCACCGTCAGAAACGCGCGCTTGGGCCCCGCGCCCAGGTCCCGCGCCGCCTCCTCATACGAGGGGTCTAGCCCGCTCAATCGCGCCCGCACGATCAGCAGAATATACGGTATGCAAAACGCGCTATGCGCCAGCACCAGCGTGAGCATTCCCCGCGGAATCGCAAGCGCCGCAAACGTCGTCATCAGCGCAAGCCCCATCACGATCTCCGGGATCATGATCGGCAGCGTCGCAAGCCCCTCCAGCAGCGCCGTCGTGCGCAATTTCGCCCGCGACAGCCCGACCGCGCCCAGCGTGCCCACCAGCGCCGAAATGAGGCAGCTCCACCCCGCGACCACGAGGCTATTGCCAAACGACTCCATGATCTGGCGATTGGCAAACAACTTCCCGTACCACTCGGTCGTGAACCCGGTCCACATCAGCCCCTTGGGCTGCTGATTAAACGAAAACGCCACCACGATCAGCACCGGCAGGTAGATGAAAAACAGCACCAGAAACAGATAGAACCCGGGCAGTGCCCGCGCTATGCGCCTAAAATGCCGCATCACAACACCTCCAGCGTCGATCCGCCCGAGAACTTGCGGTATACCGACACCGTCAGAACCGTCATCACCACAAGCACCATCGACAGCGCCGCGCCCAGCGGCCAGTTGCGCCCGCCCAGCAGGTAGTGGTTGATCAGGTTGCCCAGCAGCATGTCGGTGCCCCCGCCCATCAGGTCGGAGATAAAGAACATGCCGATCGAGGGCACAAACACCATCATGCACCCCGACACCACACCCGGCATCGACAGCGGTAGCGTCACCGTCAAAAAGCCCTTGACCGGCCCCGCGCCCAAATCCCGCGACGCCTCGAGCAGCGAGTGGTCCGCCTTGTCAAGCGTCGTGTAGATCGGCAGAATCATGAACGGCAGAAAAGAATACACCATGCCAAACAGCACCGCGCCCTCGTTAAACAGGAACTTGATCGGCTTATCCATGAGACCCAGCGCCATCAGCAGCTGGTTGAGCAGCCCGTTTGACCGAAGCAGGATCATCAGCCCGTAAATCCGGAGCAGCGCGCTTGTCCAAAACGGCACGATCACCAGCACCAGCAAAAGCGCGCGCCGCTTCTTGGGCTGCACCGTGAGCGCATACGCGAACGGGTACCCGGCCGCCAGCGTGATCGCCGTGGTCAAAAGCGCAATCCACATCGAGCGCAGCACGATCGACACATTGGTCGCGTCAAACAGGCGCGCATAGTTGTCAAGCGTCACGACGCCAATCACGCCAAACCGCTCGCCGCGCGTCAGAAACGACAGCGCCAATACGTACAGCATCGGCAGCAGCACCAGACAAATCGTGGTTATATACAGCGGCATCAGCGCCGCCACGCCGCGCTTTTTCATGCCTGCGCCCCCTGCCCGATGACCGCCGCGCAGTTGTCCGGCCAGTTGAGGTACACCCGCGCGCCGGCCGGCGGAAGCTCCGCCATCGGCTCTAGCCCGCTCACCACCAGGTGCTGACCCGAGCGCGTCTGTAGCTCCGTGCGAAGCAGCTGCCCCGCATACCGGTGGCTGAGCACCGTCGCCGGCAGGTCGAACCCGGGCACCTGCGCAAGCGCGCACCGTATGCGCTCCGCGTGCACGCTCACGCACACGCGATCGCCTACCTTCGCCCCGCAGTCCCCCGCCGCGCGCATTGTGCCGCACTCCGCCTCGACCGTCACGCCCCGCGCGTCCACCTGCGTGACCACGCCCTCAATCAGCGCGCTCTCGCCGATGAAGCCCGCGACAAACTGGGTCGCCGGGCGCTCGTAGATCATCTCCGGCGTGTCCACCTGCTCAAACTGCCCGCCCGACATGACCGCAATGCGGTCGGACATGTTGAGCGCCTCCTCCTGGTCGTGGGTGATATACACAAACGCGATCCCCAGCCGCTTTTGAAGCGCCTTGAGCTCCGTCTGCATCTGCCGGCGCAGCTTTAAATCAAGCGCGCCCAGCGGCTCGTCCAGCAGCAGCAGCCGCGGGCTTAGGATCACCGCGCGCGCAATGGCCACGCGCTGGCGCTGTCCGCCCGACAGCTGCGCCGGCATCCGCTCCTCAAACCCCGGCAATTGCACAAGCTCCAGCAATTGCGCCACTTTTTCCTTGATGACGCCCTTCTTTTCGCCACGGATGCGCAGCCCGTAGCCGATGTTGCGCCCCACGTTCATGTGCGGAAAGAGCGCGTAATTTTGAAATACCGTGTTGACCGGCCGCTTCTCCGGCGGCAATGCGGTCACGTCCTGACCGCCCAGGAACACGCGGCCCGCGTCGGGTCGCATAAGCCCCGCGATGATGCGCAGCGTGGTGGTCTTTCCGCACCCCGACGGCCCTAGAAGCGTCACAAACTCGCCCGGATGCACGTCAAGGGAGAGATTCCGCAGCACCGGCACGCCGTCAAAGCTCTTTTTTAAATCCTGTACGCGCAAAACCAATTCTTCCACGCTGTCACTCCTTGTTCTTGATGGGCGCTTAACGCGCGCCGCGATGCCTTGATGAATTGGGTCGGCCGCTTGATTAAATGGGTCGGCCGCTCAATCAAGCGGCCGATCGATCGGATATTTTACAGCACCTGCTTGGGCATTTCGTCATACAGCGCGCGCACCTCTTCAATCGGGCGCATGGATTTGGACGCGTCCGCGCCGCGCAGCGAGCACGCCGCCGCCGCAATGCCGTCCTTGATGCCCTGCTCGAGCGACTCGCCCTGGTACGCGGCGTGCAATACGCCCGCGCAGAAGGCGTCGCCCGCGCCCACCGTGCCCACGATGAACCCCTCGGGCAGCGCCAGGCTGGGCAGCGCGACGTAGTTTCCCGCCTCGTCTAGGCCGAACCCGCCCTCCGGCGCGTGCACGACGATCCAGCGGCGCACGCCCAGCGCGCGAAGCCGCTTAAGCACCTCCGGAATGCGCTCGGTCAACAGCTGCTCCCGCTCGCCGCGAAGCGACAGATCCACCGTCTTGCCCGCCTCGATCTCGTTTACGATAAAGTAATCGGTGTACTTGAGCGCCGGCGGCACCAGCGTCTTGTACCGGTCGCCCACCTCGCTCACCACGTCCACCGACGTCAGGATTCCGCGCGCCTGCACATCGTGCAAAAGCCGCGCCATGCGCGTTCCATACACCGCGTCCTCCCGGTCGAGCGCGTTCAGCAGCAGGATGTAGCCGATGTGAAACAGCGCGCAGTCCAGCTTTTGCACGTCCACGTGCGAAACGTCAAACTGGTCGTTTGCGCCGCCGTAAAACAAAAACGTGCGCGCGCGCGACTGCTTTTCAGTCAGCACGTCGGTAAACGAGGTCTGCCCCTCGCGAAGGACCATGGAGGTGTCGATGTTTTTGTACGCGGCCAGCGCGCGCAGGATCTCGTCGCCCTCGCCGTCTTTTCCGATCATGCCGATCAGCTGAACCGGCAGTTGCGCGTCAAGCGCCGCCAGATCCCGCCCGGTGTTGTTGACCGCGCCGCCCAGCGCGTAGCTTTTTTCTTCAATGCGAACCAGACCATGCCGCTCGGGGAAGCCGGAGATAACCTTTAAGATGTCGAGCACCATGTCGCCCGCCACTGCAATGCCTTTGCCCACTTGATAACCCTCCCAAACACGCTTCAATCGTCCAAACTGATTGTACAACGTTTAAAGCGATCCTGCAAGGAGCGTCGCAAAAAACTTTTTCCGCCACGCAAAAACAAGAAATTCCAGCCCATCTTCCCACAACTGTTTACAGTTCGGACACATATCGGGCAGGAGAACCGGCGCCTTATGGAGAATGATATAACCTATAAAATCAACCGGGAGGCACAACATGACCAAAAGAATCTGGATTGCCCTGATGCTGGCACTGATGATCGCCGTGAGCGGCCTTTCCGCCGCGTTGGCGAGCGAAACCCTGGTCCCCGTAACCGATGAAGAGCTGGCGGCCGCGACCGCTCAGCCCGCCCAGCCCGAAGCGCCCGCCCAGCCCCAAGAAGAGATCGCGCCCGAAACCGTGCTTGCCACGCTGAACGGCGAGGCGATCGCCATGGGCGACATCTCGAGCGCCTACAACTATTACAAGCAGATGTACGAGTCCTACGGCATGGACTTCTCGACCGAGGAAAACCGGCAGGCGCTGCTCAACTTCGCCCTGAGCTACACCCTTCAGGACACCTTGATCCGCCAGAAGGGCGCCGAGATGGGCTTTGACCAGTTCACCAAAGAGGACCTGGACAAGCTGCGCGCCACCGCCGATGAGACCTACGAAAAGATGGTCACCACCTATCAAGAAAACTACGCCAAGCCCGAATCCACGCCCGAGGAAAAGCGCGCGGAGGCCGTTGCGGAGTTGGACAACCTCAATTACAACCCCGATGCGCTGGTTGAAAGCGCCAAGGCCAACGAGGTCTTCAACCGCGTCTACAAAAGCGTCACCGATGGCATCACGACCTCCGACGCCGATGTCAAGGCCGCCTATGACGCAAAACTCGCCGCCGCCAAGGCGCTCTACGCCGAGAACCCCGCGCAGTACGGCGCCGACCTGTCCAGCGGCGCGCCTACCTATTACACCCCCGAAGGCTACCGCACCGTCAAGCACATCCTGATCGCCTTTGAGCGCGCGCAGGAATTGGTTGACTTAAACACCAAGCTGGCCACCCTCAAGGAGGGCGACGCCGACTACGCCACCACCAAGGCCACCATCGATGAGATCATGGCCGAAGTGCAGCCCAAGGTGGACGCCGTCACCAAGCGCCTAGCCGACGGCGAGGACTTCCAGACGCTGATCGACGTGGTCGGTCAGGACCCGGGCATGAAGGCCGGCAGCGCCTATGCCGACACCGGCTACGCCCTGTGCGCAACCACCACGCAGTTCTACCCCGCCTTCACAAGCGCCGGCATGGCCCTTGCCAAGGTGGGCGATGTCTCCGAACCCGTGCTGACCGGCGCGGGCTACCACATCATTCGCTACAACAGCGACTTGCCCGCGGGCGAAGTCCCCTTTGAGACGGTTCAGGCGGCGCTTCGCACCTCCGTCGAGGCCGAAACCCTCAAAAAGGCCTTCTCCGACAAGCTCAACGAGTGGGCTTCCGCCTCCGTCATCACCTACAGCGACGTCCTGACCGCCAAGACCGAAGCGCCCGCAGCCGAAGCGCCCGAAGCGCCCGCAGCCGAAGCGACCGAAGCGCCCGTAGCCGAAGCACCCGAGGCGACCGAAGCGCCCGCAGCCTAATCTCCTGATCTGACCGCCGGGCAAACGGCGAAACAGGCGGGGGCCCGCCCATTGGAGCGGCCCCGCCATATTGATGGCCGAAAGCCCCCTTCGCGACTCGCCAGGCGCAGCGCGACCCGGCTAGCGCGCCCTGGAAATCCTTGCGGCCAGCACCGTCATGTCGTCCTTGATCCCCGCCGGCCGCGCGCACGCCGCCTCAATCAGCCGCGCGCACAGCGCGCCCGGCGCCAATTTCCCCATCTGCGCAAGCTCGCCCTTCACCCACAGCGTCTCCTTCTCGCTCGCGCTGTCCGCGATGCCGTCGGTCACCATCACCACCATGTCGCCCGTGCGCAGTTTCACCGCCTGGGGCGCGGGGTTCACCTTGTCCAATATCCCAAGCGGCAGCCGCCCGCCCGCCACCTCGAGGCACTCGCCCCGGCGCACGATGAACGACGAGCACGCGCCCAGCTTCAAAAACTGCGCTTCGCCCGCCTGCAAATCCAGCGTGCACAGGTCGGCCGTCGCGTACATCTCCTCGCCGCCCCTGATCAGCAGCAGCTGATTCACCGCCTCCAGCATCACCAGGTCGTCCACCTCCGCCAGCAAAAAGCGCCGGATCAGCTTGATCGTCTCGGCGCTCTCCTGCGCCGCCTTTTCGCCCGACCCCATGCCGTCCGACAGCGCCAGCAGCACCCGCGCGCCGGTCAGCCCCGCCGCCAGATGGCTGTCCCCGCACGGCGCGCCCGCCACGCGCGGCCGCGACGCGTACCCGACCACCGCCGACAGGCGCGGCGACTGCACCAATCGCAGCGTGCCCTCGTCCTGCGCGCCCGAAAACGCCGCCCGCATGGGCAGCCCCAGCGCTTGGCTCAGCGCGTGCTGCGCGCTGAGCGCCGACGCGTCGTCCCACAGCGACTCCGCCCGCGTCGCGATCACCTCGATCGCGTCGCCGCGCAGCGCCGTCACTTCGCCCACCTGAAACCCCGCCTTTTCAAGCGCCGCCCGCGCCGTGCATCCCAGCGCCCTGTCCACCATCAGCGGCTGATCCAGTCCGTCGCGCAGCCCGCCCAATAGCTTTGCGCCCTGCCCAAAGTGCTTGGCCAGCGTCTCGCCCGCCGTCCTGCGCGTCAGCGCCGCGCACCGCCTTGTCTCAAATTGCTTGAGCAGCGGCCCGAGCCGCTTGGGCACGTCCGCCGCGCGCCGGCAGACGCGCCCCAGTTCCGCTGGCAGCGCCCCGTCCTCCAGCGCGCCGCCATTTCCCTTGAGCGCCTCCCCCAGCAGCCCGCACAACAGCCGCCCCGCCCGCCCGCTTGTGCCGTTCCAGCACGCCGCATACCCCGGGCACCCGGCGCACAGCACGTGGCGCATCTCCGCGATCAGCATCTGCTCATCCGGCGCGGGCGCGCATTTTCCGTACCCGTCCGCCAGCGCCTGAAACACCGACTCCAGCGCGCCCACGCGCTTGCCCGTCGCCTGGCGCAGCTGAAACGCGAGCCGGTCGGGGTCGGCCGTCGCCGTGTCGCCGATCAGCCAATTGCTCAACCGCGAAAGCAGCGCCTCCGGCATGACGCCGTACAAGAGCGCCACCGATATCGCGGGCACAAGCCCGATCGTGCCCATCGAATCGCCCGTGCCAAACGCGAGCGTCGCGATGTTGGTCAGCACAAACGCGAGCGCCGCCCACCCGCGCCCGAGCGGCTTTACCAGCCCCGCGATCAGCCCCATCAGCCCCATCGTCGCGCCGATCATCGGGTTTGTCGTGCCAAACGCCAGCGCCGCGCCCGACAATACGCCCACCGCCGCGCCCGCCGCGCCCCCCGCGTAGGAACACGAAAGCGTGAAAAGTGCCGCAAACGGCGCCGCCAGCGCGCCGCTCCCCACGCGGCTAAGCCCCAACAGCCCGACCGCCAGCCCGACCGCCAGCGACAGCTTTTCGTCCGGCAACAGATAGGTTCGAAACCGGTTCAGCTTGACCGCGCCAGAGAGCACCGGCGCGACCGCCAGCGCGATCACCCCGCTCGCCAGCGCCGTCACCACCCCATAACCCGCCCCGCCCGATAGCGCGAGCGGCGGCAGCAGCGCGCCGATCCCCGCAAGCCCCGCCACCAGCACGTCCTCCGAGGCGAAGTTGCGCCGCCCGTCCGATTTTTCCATGCGCGCCGTGACGCCCAGCACCTTAAGCGCGTACCACCCGCCCAGCACGATCGCGCAGCCCGCGACCGGCGTCAGCGCCATCCACCCCATCTCGTGCCATGGGCAGCCCAGCGCGCACCCGATCATGAGCGCCGCCGGGTTCCATCCCGCGCCCAGCGCCGCCGCAAACCCCGCGACCGCGAACGGCGATAGGTCGCCAAACAGCTGCGCCCGCGCCAGCACCGCCATGACGCCCGCGCCCCATACCACGCGCGCCGCCATGGGCAGCGCTTTCCTCAGGCGACTGGTCCGCCTGCTTGTGTTGATCATGCTCATCCCTCCGCCTTTTTGTACGCCATCCCGCGCATTTGTACCATAAAATATATGTGCGTCGCGCGCCGCGTATGCCTTCTTTTCGCGCGCGCGTGGGCATAGATTCTAGCGGAGGGGATGCCGATGCGGGAGGAATTTTATTATGTCAGGCGCGGAGACACCTTTATGTCGATCGCCCAACACGCGCGGGTGCCGGTGCTCGCGCTCACCCAGGCCAATCCCTATGAGGACCCGACCAAGCTCACCGAGGGGCAGACGCTCTTTCTGCCCGTCCGCTTCTTTCGGGCGCGCTATGGCGACACCATGGCCACCATCGCCGCGCGCCACGGCCTTGAGGAGGACGCGCTGCGCCGAATGAACGACGCCCTCTCATCCCCGATTCCCGGCCAGCGCTACCGGATCGTCGAGGTAGACGGGTAAATAGCGCGTCAAAAAGCGAGTACCCCCGTTCGGAGATACTCGCTTTTTATGCGCGATAAAATGAAGGCGTGGCGACTAAGCCTGGTAGACGCCTATTCGCCGGCCACGCTTGGCGCCTTGGGCGACTTTTGCACCATCAGCAGCACTTCCCCCACCGAATACGCAATCAGCATGATGCCCATGATGACGCGGTCGGGCAGCACGATCTTGTCCATGCCGGTAAAGGAGAGCACCACCAGCAACAGCCCTTGGCACAGGCAGATGATCACCACGATCAGCTGCGCGAGAAACAGGCGCTTGTCGGTCGTCTCTTTCTGCTTTTTGAGCGCCAGCAGGTGAACGGTCGAGGAGACCGCCGCCCATACGCCAAGCCCCAATTCGATAAACAGCAGCACCTTGCTCGCGACGTCCGGCGAAAGCGCCATCAGCACGCCCGCCAGCAGCAAAAACACGCCCACCGTCAGCACGACGATGTTGCGCGCCGCGTCCTTCGCGCGCAGGTACTTCACCACCAGAAACCCGCCAAACACGAACACCGCGCACGCCACAATGATAAAAAACGTCGCCTGATAGGCGATCAGCAGCACGCCCACCGCAAAGGCGATCAGCGCAGGGATCAGCGTCGCCAACAGTGCGTTCTTCCCGCCCGCTTTGGGCAGACGATCCTCAGCCATAGCGTTTCCTCCATTCTTCTCCCCCATTGATTTCCCCCATTATACCACGCATGCCGCCGCTTGAGAATAGGCAATCGGAATATTCTATCGCTATGGAGGGACGCTGTCGGGTTTTTTTCCGGCACGTCAGCACTTTGTGACGGGCATGAGGAGGTTGTGGGGGAGGATTTTGGCGAGCACGCGGTAGAATTTGTAGAACAGTTTGTTGGTGTAGACGCATTTGCCCTTGTCGCACGCGGCGATTGACTTTTCTGCCATGGCGCGCGGGTTCACGCGGGGCAGTTGATCAAATGTCTTTGAGCGACCCGGGATGTTGGCGACCGCCAGAAATTCGGTGTCCATGGGGCCTGGGCAGGCGGCCAGCACATGCACGCCGCGCGGCGCAAGCTCGTAATGGAGCGCCTTGGCAAGGCTCAGCACGTATGCCTTGGTGGACGAGTAGACCGCCATGCGCGCATTGGGCACAAACGCCGCGATCGAGCACACTAGGAGGATCGCGGAACCCGCGCCCATGTGGCCAAGCGCCAGCGAATTAAGCGCCGTGAGCGCCACGCAGTTGAGTTCGACCATGCCCGTGACGTCGGCTTCCGGCATGGTAGCAAAGTCGCCCAATTTGCCAAAGCCCGAGTTGTTCACGAGGTATTGCACCCGGGGCTTGTCCGCGTCAAGCGCCGCGCGCAATTCGTCTAGGCACGATGGCTGGGTTAGGTCCATCGGAAAGACGCGCACGCGCACCGCCCCAAGCTCCGCCTTGACCTGCTCCAGCCGATCGGCGCGCCGCGCGATCAGCCAATATTCTGAAATCTCCGGATGCGATTTTCGAAGCGCCAGCGCGTATTCGCGCCCCAGTCCCGACGAAGCGCCCGTGATGATGGCGATCCCCATGCCTTTTTCCTCCTATGCCTGATTTTGTTTTTTTGCGGGTGAAGCGACCTGCGCCGGGTGCTCCTTAAAGCCCTCGCCCAGCGCCTCGCGCACGTCGGTCGCAATGATGAACGCGCGCGGGTCCTCCTGAATCACGATGCGCCGAAGCTGCATCGCCTCCAGCCGGCTCACCACGCACAACAGCACCAGCCGCTCGTCGCCTGAATACATGCCCACGCCGCGCAGCCCCGTCACGCCCCGGTCCAGTTCCGTGAGCACGCGCTGCGCGATCTTCTCGCCCGCGTTTGAGATCACCGTGTAGCACTTGGCCGTGTTAAACCCTTCGAGCATCATGTCCAGCATGTGGTTCATTAGAAAGATCGCGATCAGCGCGAGCAGCGCCTTCGCCGCGTCAAATACGATCCCCGAAACCACGATCACCAGCGCGTCTACCGCAAAGGTCACCGCGCCCACCGACAAAACCGGCACCCGCCCGGAGACCAGCTTCGCCAGCATCTCCGAGCCGCCCGTCGTCGCGCCGCCGCGCATGATCAGCCCAAAACCCACGCCGCTAAACACGCCGCCGTACACCGCCGCCAGGATCGGCTCCGTCGTCATCGCGTGGCTGGGCAACAGGTCGATCAACAAAGACAGCATGAACGCCGCAAACAGCGACTTCAGCCCGAACTTCAGCCCCAGCGCCTTCATCGAAAAGGCGAACAGCGGCACGTTCAGCGCAAACGCCACCGTGCCGATCGGCCAGCCGGTGAACGCGTTGATCAATTGCCCAATGCCGGTAAACCCGCCCGCCGCAATGTCGTTGGGCACCAAAAACAGGCAGTAGGACAGCGATGCGATCACAAGCCCCAGCAGAATTTGCACCCAGGAGAGGAGCGGGCGTTCTTTTCCATTCGTCACGTTTCAAAGCCTCCGTAGCGTATAATCATCCTCCTTATTATAGCGTAATCCGCCCGGTTTTACCAGCGAAATCATGTTGGCTTTTATGCCCTGCGATGAGCCCGCGCGATTTTGCGCCCCGCGATGGGTTCGCGCCCGCGTCACAGCTCAAGGGAAACCCTGAGCGCCGCGCTCACCCGCGCCATCACATCGGGCGGCAGCTGCCCGATCCGCTCCTTGAGCCGCCGCTTGTCAATCGTCCGCACCTGCTCGGCCAGCACCACCGATTCCCGCGTGAGCCCGCAGTCGTCCCCGCCAACCGCCACATGCGTCGGCAGCCGCGCCTTGTGCAGCTGCGAGGTCACCGCCAGCACAATCACCGTGGGGCTGAACCGGTTCCCCACGTCGTTTTGCACGATCAGCACCGGCCGCGTGCCGCCCTGCTCCGAACCGACGACCGGGTCGAGACTCGCCGTGTACAATTCCCCGCGCTCCATGATCTTCGTCCCCCCTCCGCCAGCCGTTGCTGGTGCATCGTATGTCGCCGGCATAGGCGACGTGCGCGGCGGGCGGCGTCCCATAAAAGCGCGTGGATCCGGGATAAAAGCGATTTGCAATCCGGGCGCGCATCATATATAATGATTAGGGTGACAAAAGCACAATTTCACCTTGTTGTGTACCACCCATTGTTCTAGTTTCCTTTTCATTGTACAACGGGTGGTACTTTATTCACCTAAAATGTGCTTTTGGCATCCGTATCATATAATGTAATCCAACGGATTGAGCCAAGACACCGGAAAGGAAGGCGCGCATGAGCACCGAACTGTATCAAATTGTCTCCCTGGCGGCGCGCTATGTGTTTTGCGGGCTGATCGTCGGGATCGTGTTGCGCGCGTGGCGCATGACCGTCACCGACAACCGCCGCGCGCGACTGCTGCGCGCGTGGTCGCCCGAAACCGGCTGCATCGGCCAGTTCTTGCTAAACCCCAAGCGCGGGCGCAGCAAGGTTCCCGCCGTGCCCATTCCCCGCGAGGGCGTGCTGGGCTCCGCCCGCTCTGCCGACATCTCCATTCGCTCCCGCGCGCTCAAGCGCGAGCATTTTTCCTTTGAGCAGCGCGAGGGCGGGCTGCTGATCAAGCCGTGCGGGCGCGCCGCCGTGGTGATGAACGACGCGATCGTCGCCGACACGCTCTTCATGCGCGACGGCGACACGCTGATCATCGGCGATTTAAAGTTGTTGCTGGTGCTGTTTGACCCCGATGACTTGCCGAAGGACGAGCGCCCGTTGGACGACTCCCTGTGGGACGCGCCCCCAGCGCGCGCAAGAACCGCGCCGGGCGAGCGCCCATTGGACGACTCCCTGTGGGACGCGCCCCCAGCGCGCGCAAGAACCGCGCCGGACGAGCGCCCATTGGATGACTCCCTGTGGGACGCGCCGCCGACGCGCGGAAATGCCGCGCCCGATGCGCGCGATGACTTGCGGGGCTTTGAGGATGAACTATGGCCAGACGATTGAATTTAGCGGCGATGAAGCGCTCGCTCTATCGCTCAAACACCAAGTTTTTGATGACGCTTGTGATGACCTTGCAGGTGTCGGGCATGCTGCTGCTCGCGTTTAAAAAAAATCCCATCGACCTACAGGCGCTCGTGCTTTCGGCGGCGCTGCCGCTTTGCACCTATGTTTCGGTTACGCTCTACGCCAAATGGTGGCAGATCGACCGCGCGCTCATGCTGCTGGTGCTGCTTTTGTGCTCGATTGGCCTGATCACGCTCGAGGACATCACGCGCTCGCCCATCACGCCGCGCAATCAGGCGTATTTCATCTTGGCGGGACTGGCCGCAATGGGCGCGGGCATCGTGCTGATCAGGCGGATGCGCCGCTGGGACAGGTACGTGTACTGGGCGATGGCGGGGGCGCTCATGCTGCTGGTGCTGCCGCTCGTGATCGGTGAGTGGCAGTACGGCGCGAAGAACTGGGTCAAGGTGCCGGGAACCGGCTTCTCGGTTCAGCCGTCCGAGTTTGCAAAGCCGGTGCTGATCTTGATCCTGGCCGCGGGGCTGGGCGGGCAAAAGCGGCTGCTCAAGAGCCTGCCGGTGGTGGTGTACGCGGCGGTCTTGTGCGTGTTGCTGCTCATCGAGCGCGACCTGGGCGCGCTGCTTTTGTACTTTCTCGTGACGGCCATCCTGTTTTACGCGGGCACCTCAAACGGCCTGTTGACGCTTGCCGGGCTGGGGCTTGGCGGGGGCGGCGCGGTGGTCGCCTACAAGCTGCTCCCGTATGTGCAAAAGCGGGTCGAGATGTTTCAAAACCCATGGAGCGATCCGCTGGAAAAGGGCTTTCAGATCATTCAGGCGCTGATTGCGATCGGCTCGGGCGGCCTATTTGGCATGGGGCTGGGGCTGGGCTATCCGCGCAACATCCCGCTATACCATTCCGATTTTATCTTCGCGGCGATCTGCGAGGAGTTCGGGTTGATCTTTGCGCTATGCCTGCTGGCGGTGTACCTGCTGATCGTGCTGCGCGGCGCGGCCATTGCGATGAACGCGCGCAGCAGCTTTCATTCATTGACGGCGCTGGGCGTGGTGTCGCTGATCGCGCTTCAGACGCTCGTGATCGTGGGCGGCAATATCCAGCTGATCCCGCTGACCGGGGTGACGCTGCCCTTCGTCAGCGCGGGCGGCTCGTCGATGATCAGCATGATGGGGGCGGCTGGGCTGCTGCTGGGCGTGAGCGCGATCAACGCGCACGACGAGGCGGACGACTACGCGCGGATGCAGTGGAAAGGCGAGGCGCAATGAAGAAGATTCGAAACGCGATCAGGGTGGTGTCGGTTCTGCTCGTGTGCGCGTTCGCCTTTGTCGGGTGCTGGATGGCGTACACCACCTATACGCAGCGCAGCAGGTGGCTGGCCACCCCGTACAACACGCGCCTGAACGCCGCGCGCAAGACCACCGGCATGGGCGCGATCACCGACCGGAACGGCATCACGCTGGCCAAGACGCTGCCCGACGGCACGCGCGCCTACGCAGCGGATGAACGCATGCGCCGCGCGGTCTCCCAGACGGTGGGCGACCAGATGAGCATGTCGGGCACCGGCGTTGAGACGTTCCACGCGGGCACGCTCCTGGGCATGTCCGGCTCGATCATCGACCGCACGTTTCAGTACGTGACCGGAAAGAACTTTCAGGGCGACAACCTAAAGCTCACGGTGGATGCGCAACTGAGCGCCTACATATCGGAGCAGTTCCCTCGCGGAAAGGAGGGCGCGGTGGCGCTGATCAACTACCAGACCGGCGAAATTCTGGCGATGGTGTCCAAGCCCGACTACGACCCGGTGACGCTGGCCAACCGGCAGGCGGACGCGAACTTCTCCGGCAGCGGCTACCTGAACCGGTGCCTGCAGGGGCAGTACGCGCCGGGCTCCGCCTTTAAGGTGGTGACGCTGGCGGCGGCGCTGGAGGCCATCCCCGAGATGGCGAGCCGGCTGTTCCTGTGCGACGGGCCGCGCGCCTTCGGCCCCGGGCAGGTGACCTGCTACGGCGGCGAGATACACGGCGAGATGAGCCTGTGGGAGGCGTTTTCCAAGAGCTGCAACGTGACCTTTGCGAGCATTGCCAACGAGCTAGGCGAAGCGCAACTGCGCGCCACCGCCGAGAAGATGGGCTTTAACGACAACTTCATGTTCCGGGACGTGGTGCTTTACGAGTCGAGTATGCCGGAAAAAATGGCGGACGCGAGCGAGCTTGCGTGGACCGGCGTCGGGCAGGGCAAGCTGCTCGTGACGCCCATGCACATGGCGATGATCGCGGGCGCGGTCGCAAACGGCGGGATCATGCGCGAGCCGCAGCTGGTGGCGCAGGTGAGCGGGGTCGGAAACATCCCCCGCTTGCGCGCGGCGACCGGGATCTACGGGCAGGTGATGTCGCCCAACGTCGCGCGGCTGGTGGGGCTTGCGATGCAGCGCACCGTCGAGCAGGGCACGGCGACCAAGGCGCGGATCAAGGGGTACACGGTGTGCGGAAAGACCGGAACGGCCGAGACATCAGACGACAAGTCGGTCAAGACCAACGCGTGGTTTATCGGGTATATCGCAAATGAGGCGCACCCGTACGCCATTGCGGTGGTGGTGGAGCAGGGCGGCACCGGCGGCGCCGTCGCCGCGCCGCTGGCCGCGAAGGTATTTAAGCAGGCGATCGCGCAGGACGCGCCCGCCCCCGCCGCCTGACCGACGCGCGCCCGACCGCGACCTGGCCGACGCGCCCGCCCGCGCCCGACGCGCCGCCCGACCGCGCCCGACCGGCGCGCGCCTGCGCCCGCCCGACGCGCCCGACTGCGCGCGATCGGGCGGGGCGGAAGGCGGAGCGGATCGGCGGGCGGGGCGATTTTTAAAAAAACCCTTGTGCGCGGCGCGATTTTCGCGTACAATAGATGTACATTGTCGCGTCGCGCGTCGGTAACAAAAATTGGGGGGGATCTGTATGGATATCATGCAGGCTTTCTGGCTGGGCCTCGTGCAGGGATTGACGGAATTTCTGCCGGTCAGTTCATCCGGGCATCTGCTGCTATTACAAAAGGTTTTCGGCATCGCCAATGCGTCCATCACGTTTGAAGTGCTCTTGCACGCGGGCACGCTGCTCGCGGTGCTGGTCGTCTATTGGCGCAGGGTGTGGGCCATGATCACCCATCCGCTCAAGTCGGAACTGCCGCTGCTCGCGGTCGCCACCGTGCCCGCGGTGATCGCCGCGCTGGTGTTCGACTTTGGCCCGGCGTTCTCGGGCGAATACCTGGGCTTTTCGTTCCTGCTGACCACGCTGATTTTGTGGCTGTCGGATCTGGTCGGCGGCCTTGCGCCCAAATGCGCGCACGTCAAGTGGCACAACGCCGCCGTGATGGGCGTCATGCAGGCGGTCGCCATCATGCCGGGCATCTCCCGCTCCGGCGCAACCATATCGGGCGGCGTCGCGACCGGCCTTTCGCGCAAGCGCGCGGCCGACTTTGCGTTCCTCATGTCCATTCCCGCCATTCTGGGGTCGATGGTGCTGCACGCCAAGGACCTGTTCGCGGGCGAGGGGCTGATGACCGCCGGCGGCAGCTGGATTCCGATCGCGGTCGGCGTCGCCACCGCGGCGGTGTCGGGGTTTCTGGCCATCAAGCTCATGCTCGCCATCCTGCGGCGCGTGCGCCTCACTTGGTTTGGGCTGTACACGGGCGTGCTGGGCGTACTGATCCTGCTCGATCAGTACATGTTTCACTACGTCTTTTAACAGGCTGCGTCCCGCGTGACACGCCCGCGCGGCGCAATTTTATCGGGCATTTTCCAAGGCCGTGGCGGCGTCAAGTCGCTTCGGCCCGTTTTTTTTATCAAAAAGCCCCGCCCATCGGCCGAAAAATCCCCGCTCGTGCGCTCCCCATGGCCGGCGCATCCATAAAATACTGCTGGAAATCCTAGCTAAAAACTTGGACTTGCCGGATATCATACCAATCAAAAGGGTTTAAATATGTGAATATAGGCTAAAATCGCTTGTCATTTTGTTAACATTTAATTGATAAAAACTAATCGATAAATAAATTGCGCTATGATGGCATACATTGGGGTATTGGTTTACACTGGAAGAAGGTTCCGGACAGGTTGTCCGATTATTGGTAGGGAGGCTCTTTATATGAAAAAGCTGATCTCGTTTCTCCTGACCCTGACGCTGGTCGTCTCCATGCTCGGCACGGTCGCCATGGCCGAGGGCATGAAGGCAGGCACGTACACTTCCGTGGGCAAGGGCATGTTTGATGGCTTGACCGTTGACGTGACCGTGACCGAAGACGCGATCCAGGACATCAAGGTGACCGCGCACAACGAAACCTCGCCCGGCTGGCCGGCGATCGACAAGCTGCCCGCCGCGATGGTCGCCGCGCAGACGGTCGAAGTGGATGGCATCAGCGGCGCGACGATGACCTCTAACGGCATCAAGGCCGTCGTCACGGATGCGCTCACGCAGGCTGGCGCGGACATGGCGAAATTCACGACCCCGGTCGCGCCCGCCGAAGTGGTGGCGCCCGACTACTTCCCGGTGATGGGTTCCGCCGAAGTGCCCACGACGTGGGATGAGAGCTACGACGTCGTCGTGGTTGGCGGCGGCTTTGCCGGCCTCGCGGCGGCCTATGGCGCGGTTGAGAACGGCGCCTCTGTCGTGCTGGTTGAGAAGCTGTCCACCACCGGCGGCAACTCCGCCATCAACGGCGGCCAGTACGCGTCCTACACCTCCAAGGTTGCGGGCGACCTCCAGAAGAAGTTCGAACTGGAGCCCGACACCGCCGAGAAGCACATCGAAGACACGATGAAGGGCGGAGACCAGATGAGCGATATCCGCCTGGTCAAGAACATGGTCTATGCGGCGCCGGTCTACTTTGACCTGCTGCTCGACAACGGCCTCAAGATCCGCGACACCCTGGCTCGTCCCGGCGGACATTACGGCTACCGCACCTACGTGACCGAGAACCAGGTTGGCTCCGACATCACCAACGTGCAGGCTGAAATGCTCAAGAAGACCGGCGCAACCGTCGAGCTCGAGAGCAAGATGGTCGAAGTCTACCGCACGCGCGACGAAGCCAACCGCGTGGTCGGCATTCGCGTCGCGACCCAAGACGGCTACAAGACGATCGAAGCCAAGAAGGGCGTCATCCTGGCGACCGGCGGCTTCTCCTCGAACGTGGGCATGCGCGAAACCCAGGTTCCGTACCTGACGGCGGATCTGCCGACCACCAACATCAAGGCCGCGTCCACCGGCGAAGGCATCTACCTTGCGCAGGCGGTCGGCGCCAACACCACCCAGATGTCCAACATCCAGCGCTATCCTTGGGCCGACCCGAACACGGGCGTCCTGGACAAATACGCTGTGTGGCCCTTCACCGGCCCCAGCTACGGCATCATCTATGTTGACTACAACGGCAACCGCTACGTGAACGAAGGCGACCGCCGCGACGTGTGCGCCAACGCCGCCGTCAACACCGGCTTCACCTCCACCTACGCGATCTTCACCGAAGCCATCGTCCCCTTTGCCAAGCCCGAAGAAATCGAGCAGGGCATCAAGGACGGCCGCGTGTTCAAGGCCGATACGCTCGAAGAGCTGGCCGAGAAGATCAACGCCTTTGAAGTCAAGGGCAAGTTCCCGACCGTGACGGCCGAGAACCTGAAAGCCACCATCGAAAAGCACAACGGCTTCATCGATTCCGGCGTCGACGCCGATTTCGGCAAGGTGATGGCCAAGACGATGGTCAAGATCGGCGACGGCCCGTACTACGCGCTGCCGCAGTTCCCGTCCGTCCACCACACCATGGGCGGCCTGGTCATCGACACCAAGACCAACGTATATGACATCTACGGCCAGCCGATCGCGGGCCTGTACGCAGCGGGCGAAGTCGCCGGTGGCGTGCATGGCACCAACCGTCTGGGCTCCAACGCCGACGCCGACGCGTGCGGCAACGGCTACATCTCCGGCATCTACGTCGCAACCGGCGCAATGCCCGCCTTCATCCCCGCCGAATAAGGCAAGCGATTAAGAAGGGGACTTCCGCACAATGAAACGTGCGGAAGTCCCCTTTTTTTATCGCCCGCGAGCGGGATTCATGATCTGGCTACAGGGCCTGGTTAAACTCCACCTTTTCGCGACTGGGGCCTAGGATCGTGAAGAAGCGCACGCCGTTTGCGAGGAAGGGCAGGAAGTTGATCTGCTGGTCGAGCATCGTAAAGCCCGCCGCTTGGCAGAAGGCGAACGCGGCCTCGATGTCCTGAACGTCTATGGCGACGTGGTCGATCGCGCCCGCTTTGCCTGCGCAAGTCTCGCTTTCGTAGGCCTCAATCACCAGGTTGTGCAGCTTCAAAAACGCCACGTTGTCCTTGGAATCCGGGGCGGTGCGCCACGAAATCACAAAGCCCAGCGCCTCGTAAAAGGCGATCGTCGCCTGAATGTCCCCGGTGGGAATGCCCAGATGCTGTATGCCGGTCGCGTTTTTTGCCATATCCATGGGTGTGTCCTCCTTCGTCATGATAAAAAGGGGACTGCCGAAGCAGCCCCCTCGCCTATTTGGGATTATTCGAACTTTGCGTATTCGAAGTTGATGTGGCCGATGGGGTTTTTGATGACGCCGGTGAGGCCGGGCTTGACCAGGAACGTGTCCATCATCGAGTAGACGGGCATGACGGGCATCAGGTCGGCCACGTACTTTTCGGCCGCGATCAGCGCCTTTTCGCGCTCGACCTGATCGGTCATCTGGTTGGCCGCGGTGATCATCTCGTCGTAGGCGGGGTCGTCCCAGCGGTTTTCGTAGGCGTTGGAGCCGGTCGTGAAGATGTTGAGGTTGGCGACCGGGTCGAGGTAATCGCAGGTGAAGGCGTTGCGGTCGACCGAGTAGTTGCCCTGATCCAGCTCATCCCAATAGGTGGCGGATTCGTAGGTGATGATCTCGTAATTCACGCCCAAGTTGGTCTTCCACATTTCGCCGATCATCTGCGCGTAGAGCTTTTGCTCGTTGTTGGCCTGCGCGACGATCTTGATGGTGGGGAAGCCCGCGCCGTCGGGATAGCCCGCCTCGGCCATCAGCGCCTTGGCGGCCGGGACGTCCTCGACGATCATGTCGCCGGCGACTTCGCGGTAGCTCTTGGTGGGGTCGCTCAAGGACTTCTGCGAGTAGGGGATAAAGCCGAAGACCGGCGTGTCCGCAATGCGCAGCGCCGTGACGATGGCGTTGCGGTCAATGGACATGGAGAACGCCTGACGGACGCGCTTGTCGGAAAACTCCGGCGACTCGCAGTTGAAGTCGGAATACTGAATGCCGATGCGGCCAAGGGCAAAGAACTCGGGCGTGTCGCGATACTGCGCGACCGCGTCGGGCGACAAATTGTCTGAGACGTTGATGTCGCCGTTGTTGTAGGCGGTCAGCTCGGTCGCCTGATCGGAGATGATGACGTAGTTGAGGTTTTCAATGCTGACCTGGTCGGCATCGACGTAGTTGGGGTTTTTGACCATCTTGACATGCTCGAGCGGGGAGATGTCAGAGAGCATGTACGGGCCGTTGGACACGTAGGTTGCGGCCGATTTGGTCCACGGCTCGGCGGCTTCCACCACGGCCTTCTTGACCGGGAAGTAGCTGGTGGTCGCGGTCAGGGACAAAAACCACGGGCACAGGTTTTCGGTGGTCACTTCAAGGGTCAAATCGTCCAGCGCCTTGACGCCGACCTGATCGACGGTCATCTCGCCCTTGGCGTAGGCCTTGCCGTTTTTGAGCACCCATAGATCGCTGTTGCACTTGGACGCGGTTTCGGGGTTCAAGACGCGCTTCCAAGAATATTCAAAGTCGTGCGCGGTCAGCGGGCTGCCGTCGGAGAACTTGAGGTCTGCCTTGAGTTTGAAGGTGTAGGTCTTGAGGTCTTCCGACTGCGTATAGCTCTCCGCCATGCAGGGAAC
The DNA here is from genome assembly GCA_036645575.1 of Clostridia bacterium. Taxonomy (GTDB): domain Bacteria; phylum Bacillota; class Clostridia; order Christensenellales; family Aristaeellaceae; genus JAVXNW01. The sequence continues at coordinate 21,703 of JAVXNW010000023.1, forward strand.
GTACTCATTTCCATTCGGGGCCAGCTTGTACAGGCCGCGGAACAACTGTTGCAGCACCATCGAGGAGCGCGAGTAGGAGTTCAGCGTGGGGTCCATCTGCTGCGGGTCGTCTTCAATGGGGTAAACGATGGTTCCGGCGTCAATCGCCAGCGCCGGGACTGCGCCCAGCAGCAGCAAGCAGGTCAAGAGGATTGCGAGCAATCGCTTCATGATAGGGTTCCCCTCCTTCAAAAAATGAATTATCCGAACACGAAAAAATTCTTTTTCGGTTCGGATTATCATAGCACAAGGCCCGCGCGCTGTCAATCGCCGCGCTTTATTTTTCACAAGAATCGAACGTATACGGGCAAAAGACGGGCAAAAGACGGGCAAAAGACGGGCGCAAGAAGCGGATTTAGGAAAACTTCACTTGCATGACGGCGTCAAAACGTTTATAATCAAAGAAGTTTTACGAATTTGGGGCTGCGTTTGCGCAGCGATTCTGAGGAGGCTTACGCTTGTTTCGTTACATATTAAAGCGCGTGCTGGCGGGCATTTTAACCGTGTTTGCGCTGATCACGATTGCGTTCATGCTGATGCACGCAATGCCCGGCGGCCCCTTTTCCCCGGCGGAGGAAAAAAAGGTGCCCAAGGAGGTGCTGGAGGCAATCGAGGCCAAATACGGCCTGGATAAGCCGGTATGGGAGCAGTACCTCATGTACTGGGATGACCTTTTGCATGGCGACCTGGGCATTTCCTACAAAAAGATGGATACCACGGTCAACGAAATCGTGCTGGGCAACTTCCCGGTATCGGCCAAGGTGGGCGGGTTGGCCGTCCTGTTTTCGCTTTTGGTGGGCATTCCGCTGGGCATTCTGTCCGCGATTCACCGGGGCAAGGCGATCGACATGTTCTCGATGACCATTGCGACGATCGGCATATCGGTTCCGGTGTTCGTCATATCTATTTTGCTGATGTACCTGTTTTGCAGCACGCTCAAGTGGCTGCCCAGTTTTGGCCTCACGAGTTGGAAGCACTACATCCTGCCCGTCGTGTGCCTGACGTTTAACCCGGTGGCCTACATTGCGCGCCAGACCCGCTCGTCGATGCTTGAAGTGATGGAGCAGGACTACATCCGAACCGCCCGCGCCAAGGGCGTGCGCGAATCGGTCGTGGTCATCAAGCACGCGCTCAAAAACGCGATTATGCCGGTCGTCACGTATCTGGGGCCGCTGATCGCGGGGCTTTTGACCGGCTCGTTTGTGGTGGAAAAGCTGTTCTCGGTGCCGGGAATCGGCCGGAACTTCGTGCAGTCGATCTCGGAGCGCGACTACACGGTGATCATGGGCCTGACCATATTCTTTGGCATATTCGTCGTGGTTTGCAATATCGTCGTAGACATCTGCTATGCGCTGATCGATCCGCGCGTCAAGGTGGACGACTAGAAGGGAGGCGTTCTCAAGATGGATCAAAAAATCTGCCGGGCGGATGCCCCTTATGAAAAGGCCGTGGACGCTTCCGCGGGCTGCGAGAATATCTCGCGCGCCTCGGTCACCTATTGGCAGGACGTGTGGCGCAGGTTTCGCAGCGACAAGCTGGCGCTCATCGGCATGGGCGTCATTTTGGTGATTGCGCTGTGCGCGATCTTTCTGCCGATGGTGCTGCCCTATACCTACGACGGCATGGACTTGACCAGCATGAACGCGGGGCCGAGCCTTCGCCACCCGTGCGGAACCGACGCCCTGGGGCGCGACCTGTTCGTGCGCATCCTGTACGGCGCGCGCATCTCGCTCACGATCGGCGTGGTCGCGGCCGCGATCAACTTCTTTATCGGCGTATTGTACGGCGGCATTGCGGGCTTTGTCGGCGGGCGCGTCGACATGGTGCTGATGCGCATTGTGGACGTGCTGATCGGCCTTCCACAGCTTTTGTACGTGGTGCTGATCATGCTGGTGCTGGGCTCCAACATCGGCTCGGTGATCATCGCGCTGTGCTTTACCTCCTGGATCGGCACCGCGCGCGTGGTGCGCGGCGAGGTGATGCGCCTGAAGCACGCCGAGTACGTGCTGGCGGCCAAGCTTGCGGGCGCGAGCGGCTGGGACGTCTTAATCAGCCACCTGCTGCCCAACTGCATGGGGCCGATCATCGTATCGACCGCGTTCCTGATCCCGTCGGCCATCTTCTCAGAGGCGTTTTTGTCCTTCTTGGGCATTGGCATTCAGGCACCGCAGGCCAGCTGGGGCACGCTTGCCAACGACGCGATCCCGCAGATGATCATCGCGCCGCACCAGATGTTTTTTCCGGTGTTGGCGATCTGCGTCACGATGTTCTCGCTTAACTTTATCGGCGACGGCCTGCGCGACGCGCTCGACCCGCGCCTCAAAAAATAGGAAGGGGGATTCAAAGGCATGGCCTTATTAGAAGTAAAAAACCTGCGAACCACCTTCGATATCCATGTGGGCAGCGTCCAGGCGGTGCGCGGCGTGGATTTCACGATCGAAGAGGGCGAGATGGTGGGGATCGTCGGCGAGTCGGGCTGTGGAAAATCGGTGTCGATGATGTCGATATTGCACCTATTGCCCAGCTATGCGCGCGTCACGTCCGACCGCATGGTGTTTGACGGCGTCGATCTCACGACGGCCGACGCGCGGGCGCTGCGCGCGATTGAGGGCGACAAGATCGGCATGGTGTTTCAGGACCCGATGACCTCGCTCAACCCGCTCTACACCATCGAAAACCAGCTGGCGGAGCCGCTGCGCATTCACAAGGGGCTCACCAAGGCGCAGGCGCGCGCGCGGGCGCTCGAGATGCTCAAGACCGTCGATATGCCCGACCCTGGCAGCCGCCTCAAGCAGTACCCGCACGAGTTGTCGGGCGGCCAGCGCCAGCGCGTGATGATCGCCATGGCGATTGCGTGCGGGCCGAAATTGGTCATTGCGGACGAGCCGACGACGGCGCTAGACGTGACGATACAGGCGCAGATTCTGGACCTTCTGCGCGAGCTCAAGGCGCGGCTCAACACGGCGGTCGTGTTAATCACGCACGATCTGGGCGTGATCGCGGGCATGTGCAGCCGCGTGATGGTGATGTACGCGGGCAAGGTGGTCGAGCAGGGAACCACCAAGGAGCTGTTTTACGAGCCGAAGCACCCCTATACGTGGGGGCTGCTTCGCTCGATTCCGGGCGCGGCGAGCCAGCGGCAAAAGCTGATCCCGATCCCGGGAACGCCCCCTGACCTGATCGCGCCGCCGCCCGGATGCCCGTTTGCGCCGCGCTGCCCGTATGCGATGAACGTGTGCACGCAGAAAATGCCGGAACCGACGCGCGTCTCAGGCACCCATTCTGCCAGCTGCTTTTTGATGGACGAGGGCGCGCCCGAAGTCACATGGGAGGGATTGCGCCATGCGTGAAGAAAATGAAGTGTTGGTGGAGACCAAGAACCTCGCGATGTATTTCCCGGTGGGCAAGTCCTTTTTCGGCACGGCCAACAAGACGCTCAAGGCGGTTGACGGCGTGGATCTGACGATCACGCGCGGGCAGACGTTTGGCTTGGTCGGCGAGTCGGGCTGTGGAAAGACGACGGTGGGGCGGTGCATGACGCGGCTGTACGAGCCGACGGGCGGGCAGGTGCTCTACGAGGGCAGCGACATCACGCGCCTTGACTATCAGCAGATGATCCCGTTTCGCCGCAAGATCCAGATGATCTTTCAAGACCCCTACGCGTCGCTCGACCCGCGCATGACCGTGGTCGCCATCGTCAAAGAGCCGCTCAAGGTGCGAAACGACCTGAGCCCCAAGGACAAGGACGACCGCGTGCGCCAACTGATCGAGCTTGTGGGGCTCAAGCAGGACCACCTGATGCGCTATCCGCACGAGTTTTCGGGCGGGCAGCGCCAGCGCATCGGCATTGCGCGCGCGCTGGCCAGCGACCCGGAGTTCATCGTGTGCGACGAGCCGATCTCGGCGCTCGACGTGTCGATTCAGGCGCAGATCATCAACACGCTGGAGGAGCTGCAGCAAAAGCTGGGGCTTACCTACATGTTCGTGTCGCACGACTTGCGCATGGTCGAGCACATTTCGCACCGCGTGGGCGTCATGTACCTGGGGTGCCTGGTCGAGGTCGCGCAGGCGAGCGAGCTGTTTGGCAACATGCTGCACCCCTACACGCGGGCGCTGCTCTCGGCGGTGCCGATTCCGGACCCGGTGGCCGCTGCGCAGGCGCTGCGCATTCACCTGCAAGGGGACGTGCCCACGCCCATTGACCCGCCGAGCGGGTGCCGCTTTCGCGGGCGCTGCCCGGAGGCGCTGCCCATCTGTGCCGAGACGCGCCCGGCATTGCGCGATGTGGGGGGCGGGCACTGCGTAGCCTGTCATAGGGTTTAATTTTCATTAAAAAGGCCGAGATCCACGCATGATTTAGGGGAAATTGCTGAAAATATCCACGTTTCCTGTCGAAATGTATACGCTCAGAAGGTATTTATCGCCGTGAAGCGCCAAAAAGAAGGATTTTGGCCGCATCACGGCGAATATTTATGCTCTGACAAGCATATTCAGTATGGTTCACCATTGTCTATGCATAAGGAGAGCGAAAAGGAGCGATTTATGAAGGCCTTTAGACTGAAACACACCCGCACGCGCGTCCATCAGACGCAGCGATACCCACTTTATGCGTGTCTGGCCGTGGTTTTGGCACTGGTTGTCGCGCTTGGCATCGTCTGGGCGGGGAAAAATAGGGCGGAGGCCGCCTATCAGCAGGGTCGCGAGCAGTTGGCGGAGGCAATCCAGACAGATCTCAACGCGGCGCGGCGCAGCTTTGACAAAAGCAGTATGCCGGGCACCGACGTGCAGGGCGAAGTGCTGCCCGAGATGAAGGAGTATCTGTACGCCGCCAAGCAGATGAACCGCGCGATGCGCGACATCTATGGCGAGGCGGTGCTGGACGACGAGACGTTCCAGCAGCTGCAAGTGGCGATCAGCGGCGTGAACCAGAAAATCACCGGCGGGCAATCCACCAAGCAGGCGATCGAGGTGTTGGCCAGCTGCATGAACGAGGTCGAGACCGACCTGAATACCCGCTTTGCCGATTCAGGGATGCTGCTCTCGCGAACCGCGCTCAAATGATGGGCCGCAAAGACGACCTCGCGGAGGACGAAGGATGGCTTGACCGCGAAAGCGACGAAGGATGGCGTGACCTCGCGGAGGACGAAGGGCGGCTTGACCGCGCGGAGGGCGCGTGCAAAGGCGGCAATGCGCAGGGCGAGCGGCGGTTTTGTCCGCAGGAAGAAGATCGCGGCGTGCGGGGGCTTTGGCGCGGAATGCTTGCGCGGGGGCGCAGGCGATTTGGCCGAGACGAGAACGGGCGCGGCCTGCTTGCGCGCGGCGCGGCGGGCGCTAAGCGGCATTGGGAGGCCATGTGGCTGGCGGCGACGCTGTGCGTGCTGGTGGCGCTGCTGATGGCCTTTGCGCCGCGCGCGCTGCCGGTGCGGCGCTTTTCGGCGCGGGCGCGCGTGGCGGAAAACGGGCTGATCCGGCAGGGCGAAGAAGTGCGCGTAGACCTCAATTCGGCGGATAGCGCGCTGCTTTCCGGGCTGCCCGGCATTGGCGACGCGCTGGCGCAGCGCATTGTGGCCTATCGCGTGGCGAATGGGCCCTTTTTGTCGGTCGAATCGCTCACGCAGGTGCCCGGCATCGGCCCCGGCAAGCTGGCCAAGCTGACAAGCCGCGTAGCCGTCACGCGGTAGCGTAGCACGGCACTGCGGCAGCCCGGCACTGCGGTGCC
>JAVXNW010000024.1:0-27320 GCA_036645575.1 Clostridia bacterium
GGGTTATTGAACGCGGAGGAGGGGCTACTCGCCCCCCTCCACACCACCCCCTCGAGCTGTACGTCCTTGCTGTGGTGTTCTCGCATAGCTTTCTGTATGTTGGGGCGAGGGTACCGGGGAGGGATGCGGGCGGGCTTACGCGAATCCTCTGCGGACAAAGTAGTTGATCCAGCTGAGCGTCTCGCGCAGGCGCGCCTTGACCTGATTGTACCACAGATCCGGCCCGGGCGCGGGACAGCCCACGGCATTTAGCCCCACATCCTGGCCGATCCACAGCGCGCGCTGCAAATGGTAGTCGGACGTGACCAGCAGCGCGCTTTGATAGCCCGCCTTCTCCATGATTTCCTTGGCGTTCAGCAAATTTTCCCGCGTGTCGGTCGATTCCGCCTCGATAAACACCTTGTCCTTGGCAACGCCCCGTGCGTACAGGTATTGCGCCATCGCCTCGGCTTCGGTCGTCGGCTCGTCCGCGCCTTGCGCGCCGCACACGATCAGCGCGCCCACGCGCCCCGCTTGGTAGGCCTCGTAGGCGGTTCGGATGCGGTAGTCAAGCGTCGTAGACAGTTCCCCGTCCGGCATGACGCGCGCGCCCAGCACGATGACCACGTCGGCGCTTTCCGCCGGATACGCCGCAACCGATTTCCAGTGTACCAGCCCATAGAGCACGCCCTCCGCCAGCACGCCCGCGATCAGGCAGATGAGCATCCATCGCAAAAGGCCATTCCTCCTCTTTGTCATCGTGTCGCCATTTTCCCCCTGTATCCCGCTCGGCTTTCGAGCGAATCTTCGCTTGGATTCTTCCTAGGAAACCGCTGAATAAATCCCGCGGCGCTAGCGCCCGCCTTTCCGGGCGTCACGCGCCCAGTTCCGGAATATGATCGTACACCTTGCACGCGCCGGTGCGCAGCGCACAGATCAGCCCCGGCATATCCGAAACCGGCCTAGGCAGCAACATGGCGCCGCCGCCGATCGCCTGCACCCGGTGCGCGTCGGAGCCCGCCGTGTACAACAGCCCCGCGTGTTTCGCCATCCGGTAGGCCTTGTAGTCCCAGTCCCGGTGCGCCTCGTGGCTATAATTATAGACTTCAAACGCGTCATATAGTTCCGGCCTTGGCGTAAAGGCGGGGATGTAAAACGCCTCCCGGAACGGATGCGCATGGCTGATAAACGCGCCGGCCGCGCGCACCCTGCGCGCATAGACTTCCTCGTCCCAGTCCGCCGCGTCGGGATGCGCAAGCAGGTATTCGCGCCCCAAGCCGTAGGTCAATATCTCCGGCCCGCCGTTGTTGGTCTCCCACGCAAACAGCACCGGCAGGCCAATCTTATCGCCCTCGCGCTTGGCGTTTTCGTACCCGCGCATGAGGCAGTCCACCTTTTCAGGCCAAGTGGCGTTCGCCGGCGCGTTCAGGTTCGCGTTCATGAAGTGGTCGGTCACCACGATCAGCGCATAGCCCGCGCGCTTGGCCGCGCGCACCATCTCTTGGGCGCTGCTCTTTGCGCAGCGGCTGGACTCCGCCGTGTGCATGTGCAGCTGCACGTAAAATCCGTCCGTCATCCCTTGCCCTTTTCCGGAAGGCGGATCAAGTCGCCCAGCCGCCTTTCAAACGCGCGGGGGCGGAACACTTCCATGCCATAGCCATGAAAAAAGGTCATCTCGCCAAAATAGACGCGCCCCGCCACCTCGTAAAGGTCGATGCGGATGTGCCGAATGCCCTTGGACAACTTGCGCGCGACCTCGAGCATCTCCTCCAGCGAATCCGGGCGCTTGACCTCGCCGTCATAGGCCGGATGGCGGTTGAAGATGTCCTGGCGCACCCAGTTCACATCGTAGAAATTGCGCTTGTGCGCCGTGTAGCGGTCGATGTCCACGATGATATACCGGGGCTGCCCGTCAAAGCACAGGATCTTGTAGTCGTAGGGCACGCCGCCGCCGGGCGACTCCAAGAACTGCTCGACCAGAATGCGCGGGCGCACGTCCTTGTAGGGCCACTCGCGGCTCAGGGAAAACCAGTTCCGCTCCATCCACTCGGGCAAATGCGCCTTTTCGCTTTCGAGCGCCTCGGGCGTAAGCGTCCCGTCGTTTACGATGTTGCAGCTGGAGCCGTGCGTACACTTGAGCACGTACTTTGCGGGCAGCGCCGTCCAATCGATCTGCTCGATCGCGTCCGCGCGCGCGATCTCCGGGATCAGGTACTTCTCCCCCACCGCGTCGCGCACGTAGTCGCGCACGGCCAGCTTGTCCACAAACACGTTGTACTTGGGGTCGCGATCGTACAGCTTGATCCACTGCAATTTGTCGTCATACAGCGTGGGGTTTTTGAGGTTCAGCCTGCGCCCGACTTTTAGGTAAAACTGCACGCGCAGGTAGCCCTTGTCGGGCACCCAATTGAGCAGACCGCGCCGGCTGAGGCCGCACATCGTATTGAACAAGAAGATGCGCGCCTTCCAAAATCGGGTGGGTTCGGTCACCGTTTGCGCCATTTTTTATGCCTCCAATTGCGCGATCGAGCGATCGATGCGCGCAAGGGTCTCTTCTTTTCCAAGCAGGTAGCCGATCTCGATGGCGCCGCCGGGCGTATTGGCCTTGCCGGAAATCGCGATGCGCAGCGGCCACAGCGCCTGCCCATTCTTCATGCCCAGGCGCGCGATGGCCTCCATGACGCCCGCGTGAATGCCCTCTTCCGTCCAGTCCGCAATGCCAGCCATGACGGGGCGCATCTTCTTGAGCGCGTCAAGCGCCACGTCCGGGTTGGTCTTCATCTTCTTGTGCGTGTACAATTCGACCGGAAATTCCGGCATCTCGGATAAAAAGTCCACCATCTCGGGGATCTGATCGAGCACGTCGGTGCGGTTGTGCAAAAGCTCCGCCACCCGCTTTAAGTCAAACTTCGCGGGATCCAGCGCCTTTTGAAGCCACGGCTCGGCCTTTTCAAAGAACGCCTCGGGCGTGAGTTTGCGCATGTACTCGCCGTTAAACCAGGTCAACTTGTCCATGTCGAAGATCGCCGGGGCCTTGCTCAGCCCCTCTAGGTCAAACGCCTCGATCAGTTCCGCAAGCGTAAAGAACTCGCGCTCGCTGCGCGGACTCCAGCCAAGCAGCGCGATAAAGTTGATGATCGCCTCCTGCAAATAGCCCTTGTCCATCAGGTCCTCAAACGAGGGATCGCCGTAGCGCTTGGACAGCTTGCGCGTCGCGTCGCGCATGACGACCGGCAGGTGCAGGTAGGTGGGCGGCGTCCAGCCAAAGGACTCGTAGAGCAGGTTGTATTTGGGCGCGCTCGACAGGTACTCGGTTCCGCGCATCACGTGGCTGATCGCCATCAGGTGATCGTCCACGACGTTGGCAAAGTTGTAGGTGGGCAGGCCGTCCGCCTTGATGAGCACGTTGTCGTCCAGCGTCGCGCAGTCCACCTCGACGTGGCCATAGAGCGCGTCGTCAAAGGAGGCCTTGCCGGTCAGCGGGACGTTCTGGCGAATCACGTAAGGCTCGCCCGCCGCGACGCGCCGCTCGGCCTCTTCCTTGGTCAGGGCAAGGCAGTGCTTGTCGTACTTGTAGGTCTCGCCCTTTTTCTCCTTCTCGCTTCGCGCCTCGTCCAGGCGCTCCTTTGTGCAGAAGCAGTAGTACGCGCCGCCGTTTTCGATCAACTTTTGGGCATATGGCAGGTACAGGTCGCGCCGCTGGGTCTGGATGTAGGGGCCGTAATCGCCGCCCACGTCGGGGCCCTCGTCGTAGTCAAGCCCCGCCAGACGCAGCGACTGATAGATCTTGTCGATCGCGCCGGGCACCTCGCGCTCCTGATCGGTGTCCTCGATGCGCAGAATGAACTTTCCCCCCACGTGGCGGGCATATAAATAGGTATAAAGCGCCGTGCGCAATCCTCCCAGATGCAAATACCCGGTCGGGCTGGGCGCAAAACGTGTGCGAACCATGTCATCGCTCCTTTGGCGCAAAGCGCGCCGCAAAATTTTTCTATGCCAGATCATCGATGCCTTGAGTATACCATGCGCACCGGTTAACTTTCAACCGTTCCCAAGAAAACAACTGCGCCCGCGCGCCGATTGCCGCCCCCTGACGCGCGTTTTATCGCGATCGGCGCTTTGCCCTTGGCGCGCAGGGGGATGAGCGCTTGACAAGGGGCGACGGTTCGTCTATAATAAAGGCAATTGAATATCACTTCTGTCGTTCAGTGCTCTGCGCTTGCAAGGCGTGGGGGTAAAAGGGAATCGGGTGAAAATCCCGAGCGATCCGGTCACTGTCATTGGGGAGTAAGCCGCAAAATGCCATTGTGCTCAAAAAACGCACGAGAAGGCGCGGCAAGCGTCGATCCAAGAGCCAGGAAACCTGCTGAACCGCTTAGGGGGACTGTATAGCTTCCGTGAAAAGCTCGCCGCCCAAAGCACCGCTACGCGCGGGCTTTGATTTTGTGTGCGCCTTTCATCGGAAGGGGGCGCATTTTTTTTGCGTGCGCCCTTCTTGACAGGGGCGCATCTTTGCGTGCGCCCTTCATTGGCAGGGGCGCATTTTTTGCGCGCGCCCCAATTAGCCAGGGGCGCATTTTTGCGGGGAGGCATCATGAAGAGACGGGAAAAACTTGCGCTGTTGGCGCTGGTCGCCGCGACGCTTTTGGTCATGCTGGTGAGCGTCGGGCAGGGCGCCATGCCGATAACGGCTTCGGACACCGCGCGCATCCTCTTGAGTCCCTTGAGCGGGCAGGCGCCTTCGGCGTTCGCGGCCAATCAGGTGGCGGTCGTGTGGGAGATTCGCCTGCCGCGCATCCTCGCCTCCTTTCTCGTGGGCGCGGGGCTGTCGGTCGCGGGGGTGATCTTTCAGTCGCTCCTGGGCAATCCCTTGGCCGATCCCTACACGCTGGGCGTATCGACCGGCGCGGCGTTCGGCGCGTCGCTGGCGATCCTGCTCAACCTCCTGTACGGGCTGGCCATTCCGGTGACGCCGCCCGCGTTCGGGATGGCGATGGCCGCGCTGGTATTTGTGCTGGCGCTGGCGCAGCGCCGGGGCGACCTTGCGGCAAGCAATCTGGTGATTGCGGGCATGATCGTCTCGGCGGTGTTGTCAAGCGCGATCAGCTTTATGAAGATGCTCGCGGGGGAAAACGTATCGGCAATCGTTCAATGGATGATGGGCTCGCTTTCGGCCAAAAATTGGGACGAATTGGCGCTTTTGTTTCCGATCGTGCTCGCGTCTACGGTCGTCGCCGCGAGCTTTGCGGGCGAGCTCAACCTGATGAACTTCGGGGAGCGCGCCGCGCGCGCGCTTGGCGTCAACGTGCGGCGCACGCGCCTTGTGCTGCTGCTCGCGGGGGCGCTTGTCACGGCGGGCTGCGTATCGGTGAGCGGCGTGATCGGCTTTGTCGGGCTGATCGTCCCGCACATGCTGCGCATGGCGGGCGCGCGCGACAACCGCGCGCTGGTTCCGCTGTCCGCCCTGGGCGGCGGACTGCTGCTGTTGGTGGCGGACAACTGCGCGCGGCTGCTTGGCAACGGCGATATCCCGGTCGGCATTTTGACCACGCTGATCGGCGGCCCGTTCTTCCTGTATCTCTTCATGCGGCGCGGAGGGCACGGCCTATGTTGACGGCGAAGGGCGTTGCGCTCCATTATGGCGCGCGGACAATCCTGCAAAATGTGGACGTATGCCTGCCGGATGGGCAATATACCGCGCTGATCGGGCCAAACGGCAGCGGCAAGACCTCTCTTTTGTCCATTCTGGCGGGGGTACAAAGGCCGGATGGCGGGCAGGTCGCCTACGACGGGCTGCGTGTTCGCGACATGGGCTTTCGCGCGCGCGCACAGGTGTTTGCGCTCGTTCAGCAGCGCGAGACGGTCGCCATGCCCTACACGGCGCGCGAGGTCATTGAGATGGGTTTAAGCCCGCACCGCGCCCGCTTTGGCCAACTCGCGCCCGAGGCGGTTCAGGCGATCGATCGGCTGATTGGGGAGAGCGGGCTTGCGCCGCTTGCGGGTGCGCAGGTGAACCGCCTCAGCGGCGGCGAGTTTCAGCGGGTCATGCTGTGCAGGGCGCTGGCGCAAAGGCCGCGCGTGCTGTTCTTAGATGAGGCGATGAGCGAGATGGACGTGCGCGCGCGGCTTCAAATGCAGCAATTTTTGCGTAAGGAAATCGCGCAAAGCGGGCTGACCGTGCTCGCGGTGCACCACGACATCAGCTTCGCCTTTACGGTTTCCGACCGCGTGATCGCGCTCAAGGCGGGCGTTGTGCGCGCCCAAGGCGCCACCCCGTTGGTCATGACCGAGCCTGTGCTCCGCGACGTCTTTGGCGTGAGATCGGAAATTTTCCCGGGAAAGGGCGTCCTGATCCGCGAGGCCATAGAAGAACCCATCGATTAAAAAAGGAAAGAAGGTCCATCATCATGAAGAAATCCTTGGCGTTCCTGCTCAGCGTCCTCTTTACCCTCTCCGCGGGCGCGGCCCACGCGGAGGCGGACGCGGTCAAGCCGGTCATTCTGGTCGTCAGCTTTGGCACCTCCTACAACGACACCCGCGACATCACCATCGGCGCGATCGAGGAGAAGGTCGCTTCCGCGTTTCCCGATTACGAGGTGCGCCGCGCCTTTACCAGCGGGATCATCATCAAAAAACTGGCCGCGCGCGACGGGCTGGTGATCTTAAACGTCACCCAAGCGATGGACAAGCTGGTCGCGGACGGCGTAAAGCAGCTGGTCATTCAGCCCACGCACGTGATGAACGGCTTTGAGTACGACGAGATGATTTCCGCGATCACGCCCTATCAGGACAAGTTCGAGTCGTTCAAGGTGGGCGTCCCGCTCTTGACCAGCATATCGGATTACCAAGACGCGGTGTCCGAGATCATGGCGGAGACCCCATCGGATGAAGGTCAGGCGATCGTGTTCATGGGACACGGCACCGAGCACTTTGCCAACGCGACCTATGCCGCGCTCGACTATCGCTTCAAGGCCGACGGCTATCAGAACGTCTTTGTCGGAACCGTCGAAGGCTATCCCGACCTTGCAGCCGTGATGAAGGCGGTCGCTTCTTCCGGCGCGACCAAGGTAAAGCTGCTGCCGCTGATGATCGTCGCGGGCGACCACGCCAACAACGACATGGCCGGCGACGACAAGGACAGCTGGAAGACCCAGTTTAAGGCCGAGGGGTACGAGGTGGACTGCGTCCTCAAGGGATTGGGCGAGTACGCGGGCATTCAGGATCACTTCGTCGAGCACGTGCGCGCCGCCATCGAAGGCGCGCAGCCCCAGGAGAAATAGGCTTCTCCCGCTCGCTTGACCGCCCACATACCCCGAAAATTATCGTGTGCCGCGCCCCTTGCGCGCATTTGAAACGATCTGTTGGGACGGGCTTTCCGCTCGTCCCTTTTCATGAGGAGGTTTTTCCATGAAGGTTTTCAGGCGAATTTTGACCCTTGTGCTGGCGCTACTTTTGCTGGCGCTGCCCGCGCTGGCGACGAGCGCTTCCGAAGCGCGCGCGATTTCCTTTGTAGACGACGAGGGCTTTGCCATTGCGCTTGACCAGCCCGCCACGTCGATCATCTCGCTGTACTCCGCGCACACCGAAAACCTGTACGCGCTGGGCGCGGGCGCGTGCCTGATCGGCGCGTGCGCCACATCGACCTATCCGCCCGAGGCGGCGTTTCTCCCGCACTATGAGTACACGCAGGACCCCGAGGTGCTGATCGCCGCAAACCCGGATCTGATCCTGATTCGCCCGTTCGTCACCAAGAAAGCGCCCGATTTCGTCGCGGCGCTGCGCAAGGCGGGCATTCCGGTCGTGTCGCTCCTGCCCGAGTCGCTTGCGCTGTTTGACGACTACATCCAAAAACTCGCGTTGCTCACCGGAACAAGCGCAACTTCCGGGCAAAAGCTTTCCGACTTTCACGCGCAATTGGACGCGATTTCGCAAAAGACCGAACGCATTCCGGAAAAGACGCGCACCTTTTTCGAATCCACCGAGACCGAACTGCGCACCGTCACGGATCAATCCATGGCCGGTCAGGCGATTGGGCTGGCGGGCGGCATAAACGTCGCGGCGGGCGCGCCTGCCGTCAGCAAAGGTTCGACCATCGCGGCGTTCGGCGCGGAAAAAATTCTGATGCACGCGGGCGAGATAGACGTCTACGTCTCCCAGCGCGGCGCGATGAACGCGGGCGGCGACGCGCACGCGATCGCGATTCGCCCCGGTTTTTCGGCCATCAAGGCGATCCGGGACGGGCGCATTCTCACGATCAACGAAAAGCTGATCTCCTCGCCCACGTTCCGCTACACCAAGGGTGTCAAGGAGCTGGCGCGCTTTTTCTACCCGGACGTCATGGACGATTTGACGCCTTGGCGCACCGGCGCGCAGGCCACCCGCCGCGACTTTGCCCATATCCTGACCCGCGCGCGGCACCTGCCGGTGTTCGTGCCCAGCTCATCCAAGTATTATGCAAAGGCCCACAAGGGGCACGTGTACGGGCTGTTTGAGGACGTTTTGTGGACGGATGCCGATTTTGACGCGATCGAGACCTGCGTGCAGGCGGGCTATATCGCGAGCGACGAACTGCGCTACGACCCAAGCGGCCCCGTCACGCGCGACGCGCTGGCCCGCGCAATCTTCCTGATTGGCGATTTTAGCGCGCAGGATGCGCACGCGGCGATTGGCGATCTGGCTATGTGCGCCAAGGCGCCCCTCGTCCAGACGCTGGTCGATCAGGGTGTATTCGCGCTCGAATCCGGCCAATTCAACCCCACGCGCCCAGTGACAAACGCCGAAATCCTCGACGCGCTCTCGCACGTCGGTTGAGCGACCCATCCCTTGAATCCGGGCAATCCAATCGGGATTGCCCGGATTTTGTGACCTAAATGCCTCGCCCGGTAAGCCAAGGCACGCCCACCTAGCCCCCCTTCCCGCGCAGCCATCGTTGCCCGCCCGCGCCCCCCATTGGATGTCAAGTTTTCCCTTCGCGTAAAGGGCGCGGTCAGCGCATTTTTGCGAACCGGCGCAATAGATGAAGGTACACAAATGTCATCTATATATTAGTTGTTATGCCGTAATTCGATGCGCGTATTTTCAGCGAATGTATTATATTTTGCCTATTTTCGCCCCGCGATTTGGCATATAATGGCAAAGCGATTGCGCAAAGGACATTGATGAGGGAGGACAAGGTATGAATAAAACGCAGACTGTTCCGCTCGCACAGGCGGCGTTTAAGGACGTGTCGACCGAGGAATTGGGCGTCATGCTGTTGGGCGACGTGTTTGCTGAACTGTCGTGCTACGTGCTGTGGGACGAGGACGGAAACGGCGCGCTAAAGGCATTTGACACCTACGATTCGGAGCAAGCGCTCAACCGCGATTGGCCGGTGAGTGGGCGGCTGGTGCTTTACACAAATCACCCCGAGACCGGCGCCATGACCCCCAGCGAGGACGACCTGCGCAACCTCAAGCGAATGCCGGAGCGAACAGAGCTCTTCGCGGTCTGCGAGGCGCTCTGCGCAAAGGCCTAGGGCGGCGAGCCCCCCCAGCGCTTCTAAAACCGCAGCACCCCGCCAGACCGCCCGCCAGACCGCCCGCCAGACGCGCCCCCGCCGCCAAACAGTAGCGGCAGGGGCGCGTAGCGGGGCGTTTGCAACCGCTTGTCCGACTGTTTTGATCAATTTTTACGCCTTATCCCGCATCCGCCATCGAAACGCGGCCGTTTCGTTCGCGTGCGTAAGAAAGCAAATTATGTTACATTCGAAAATTAGGTATTGACATTTTACGCGGCATTTGGTAAAATAAGCTTATGAACTAAGTTTTAAGGATTCATCGTCGTAGAAAGCGACGGGATTATTGGGGATTCGGCAAGCGAAGGCTTGCGGAAAATAAGGAGGAACTCCATGATGAAGCGGATACTTAGCTGCGTTCTGGTGGTATTGCTTGCGGTAAGCGTGTTGGGCACCGCGTTGGCGGAACAGAAGACCTACAATGTCGCCTACATTCCGGGGGATATGGCGAACGAGTCTCAGGCGTTTTCCGCAAAAATGATGCAGAAATACGGCGCGGATTACGGCCTCAACGTGACGATTCTGGACGGACAGGGCGATGCGCAGGTTCAGGCTCAGGTCGTCACCAACGCCATTGCCCAGGGATTGGACGCCATCTTCATCAACCCCAACGACATCAACGGCATCGTCCCTAGCCTCATGGAGGCCAAGAGCGCGGGTTTGGTCGTGGGCATGTTCTCGTCCGACTTGCCCCAAGAATACACGCAGTATCGCGATTTCTTTGTGGGCGTCAACGACAACATGGCCGGTGAGACGGCGGGGCGCGCCTTTACGGAGCACTTCCCGGACGGCGCAACCATCGTAGAGATAGGCGGTCAGGCGGGGCATGACGCGCAGATCAAGCGCCATGACGGCTTTATGAGCGTCATCAAGGACTCGAAGATCACCCTGCTTGACAGCCAGTGCACCAACACATGGTCGACCGCTGAGGCAATGGCGATCATGGAGGACTTCATCGTCAAGTATGGCGATCAGATTCAGGGCGTGTTCTGCCATTGGGACAATGGCGCCACGGGCATCATCGAGGCACTGAAGGCCGCCAATATGCTGGAAGGCATGTACCTGATCGGCGTGGATGGCTGCCGTGCCGGCTTTGACCAAGTGCGCGCGGGCACGCAGAGCGTAACCATCATGCAAAACTTCGAAACGCAATCGCAGAAGACGTTGGCGTGCGCGCGCGCGCTGCTGGACGGCGGGACCGTGGAGGAATTGAACTTTGTGCCGCTGGATACCGTTTCCCTGGAGAACATCGATCAGTTCGAGGTTCCGGAGTGGTAATGCGCGCGCAATAAGTTGTGGGGCCGCTGATCAAGTGGGATTCAGCGGCTCCCACTCGTTATGCGCGCGGTTACCCAACGATGTGGCGGGGAGGAATAGATCAAATGGATGAGCGCATGTCCGCGCCAATTCTGTCCATTAAAGATGTGAGCAAGGCGTTTCCAGGCGTCAAGGCGCTCGACAACGTCTCAATTGAGGTCGCCCGCGGGGTCGTGCACGGCATCGTCGGGGAAAACGGCGCGGGCAAGTCCACGCTGATGAAGATATTGTCGGGCGTGTACGAGAAGGATTCCGGCACGATTGTCTTTGATGGACAGACCATCGAGCATACAACGCCCATTGAGTCGCTGAACCGTGGGTTGAGCATCATCTATCAGGAGTTCAATCTGGTCAACACCATGAGCGTTGGGGAGAATATTTTTCTGGGTCGTTTTCGGGAGATGCACGGCATGCGCGGAACCCATGCCAAGGCGCGCGAGATGCTGCAAAGCATCGGCAGTTCCCTGGATACCTACAGGCGGGTTTCCGAGCTCAGCGTTTCGGAAAAGCAGATGGTCGAAATCACCAAGGCGCTGTCCTTCAAATCCAAGCTCATCATCATGGACGAACCCAGCAGCAGCCTGACGAGCGATGAGCTCAAATGCCTCGCCCAGATCATTGATCATCTCAAATGTCAGGGCATTTCCATCATCTACATCAGCCATAAGCTGGACGAAATCTTTGAATACTGCGACGCCGTGACGATCATGCGCGACGGGCATGTGATTGATACAAGGCCCATTCAGCAACTTACGCGCAGCGAGATGATCGCCAAGATGGTGGGTAGGCCCATTGAAAACGAGTATCCCGACCGCCCCGACTGCTCGGGCGAGACGATCCTAGAGGTGCGGTCGTTGAATACGCGCAAGCTGCACGATGTGTCCTTTTCACTCAAAAAAGGCGAGATTCTGGGGCTCGTGGGCTTGGTTGGCGCGGGACGCACCGAGATTATCCGGGCATTGTTTGGCGCCGACAAGGTCAAGGGGCACACGATTCTGATCGATGGGCAGCCAATTCGGATCAGGAAGCCCGCCGAGGCCATTGCTGCGGGCATTGGCTTTGTCCCGGAAGACCGAAAGCTTGAGGGGCTGGTGCTCTCCTTCTCGGTGGAATCCAACATAACGATGGCCAAGCTCAAGCGCATGAGCCGCTTCGGGTTTCTCAACAAGCGAAGCGAGAAGGCCATGGCCGAGCGGCAAGTCAAGGCGCTGGGCGTAAAGACCCCCTCCACCAAGACCAAGGTGGTCAGCCTGTCGGGCGGAAATCAGCAAAAGTGCATCGTCGGGCGGTGGCTGGAGATGGAGCCGCGCATCCTCATCCTTGACGAGCCCACGCGCGGCATCGATGTGGGCGCCAAATATGAGATTTACCTCTTGATGAAGCAAGTCGTGGAAAATGGCGGATCGGTGATCTTGATCTCTTCCGAGCTTCCCGAAGTGCTGAGCATGAGCAACCGCGTCCTGACGATCACCGGCGGCACAATTACCGGGGAATTTGATCCAAGAGAGGTCAATGCGCACGATATCATGGATCGAGCAATCGGATGAGGAGGCGTGCAACGTGAATAAGGTCGCACATTCGGGCAGGAAAAGCGCCGCGCTGCTCAAGGAATACCTTGTACTGGTCGCCATTGTGCTCTTGGTGGTCATCACCACCCTCATCGAGCCAAAGTTTTTGTCCTCCTCCAACTTGACCAATATCATGCGCCAATTTGGCCCGCTAAGCATGGTGGCGCTGGGCATGACCTTTGTCATCATCGGCGGCTTTATCGACCTGTCGGTTGCGGGCATCTTGTCGCTGGTGGCCGTCGTGACCGTTTCGCTCATCGAGCCGCTGGGGCAGGTTCCGGCGTTTCTTCTGGGGTTGACGATCGGCGCGCTGGCGGGCTTTGTCAACAGCCAATTGATCCTGCTGTGCGGCGCAATGACCAGCGCGGAAGCCTTGTTCATCACCTTTGGCATGAGCACGGTATACGGCGCGCTGGCGCTCATGGTGTCAGGCGGCTCGACGGCGCATATGAGCTGGATCCAGCGGGACAAATCGCTTTTTACCACACTGGGTCAGGGCAGCGTGGGCTTCCTTTCGGTGTCGTTTATCGTCTTTCTCGTCTGCCTTGTGATCCTCTACGTCTTTCAAACCAAAACCTTTATGGGGCGTTCCGTGTGTCTGACGGGCGGAAACAAGACCGCTGCGCAGTTGGCCGGGGTGCCCGTCAAGCGCAGCATCATGCTGATCTACACCATTTCGGGGCTGATGACGGCATTGGGTGCGGTCATGCTGTTTTCTCGCGTGACAACCGCCTCGCCGGTGATCGGAAAGGGCTACGAGACCAATGCGATCCTCGCGGTCGTCGTTGGCGGCACGACGCTCAAAGGGGGCAACGGCAACGTCCTGCGCACGGTGCTGGGCGTCTTGCTGGTCACGCTTCTGTCCAACTGCATGAACCTGCTGGGCGTGTCCACGTACATGCAGGCCGTGATGGAGGGCGCCATTCTGGTCGTCGCGATCTGGTTAGACAACCGCAAGGATTTGTAGGAGGTGTGCGCGATGAAGTCTAAGGATTGGGGAAAGCGGTTGTTTACCGCAGTCACAAGGCAAAAGGCTGTTTTGGCCATTGTCGCGATGCTTCTGGGCATGCTGTTGTTCGACACGCGGTTTTACACGGCGTACAACCTCTTGGATATGCTGAAATCCGCCTCCATATTGGAGATATTGGCCTTTGGCGTCACGCTGACCATCATCTGTGGCGGATGCGATCTGTCAATTGGCGGCGTCATGAGCTTGTCTGGCATTCTGAGCATTCTGCTCATGTCGTTTCTGCCCATGTGGATGGCCATCCTGATCGCCATTGCGGCGGGCGCGGCCGTGGGCTTTGTCAATGGGTTCTTTGTCGTGCAGCAAAAAACCGAGCCGTTCATCATCACGCTGGGCATGGGCATGTTGCTCAAGGGCATCTGTCTGCAGATCACCGACGCGCGCCCGATCGCCTGCAAAAATCCGGACTTCATGATGATCGCCAACGGCAAACTGTTTGGGCAGATCCCCAATCTTGTCATCATCATGTTGCTGGTGCTCGTGCTGATGCACTGCATCTTGCGCTATACCCAGTTTGGGCGCAACTGCTATGCGATCGGGGGCGACTACGAAGTCGCGGTGTACTCGGGCATCAATGCGGTGCGCATCAAGTGGATAACCTACATCATCTGCGGGGCAACGGCTGCGCTGGCGGGTGTGCTGCTCTCCTCCAAGCTCAACTCCGGCTCCTCGGTCTACGGGGACTCGACCGCGCTGATCGTCAATTGCGGCGTGGTCGTGGGCGGCACCTCCTTTGCCGGCGGCATTGGCGGCATTCCGCAAAGCGCCATCGGCTTGCTGGTATTCAGCTTGCTTGAGAACTGCATGAACATGCTGGGCATCAACCCCTATATTCAGCAGGCGTGCAAGGGCATCGTCATCGTCGCGATCATCTATCTAGACTGTTATGGCCGCAAGCGCAAGCGCGAACTTGTGTAGATAACCTATCAGGGGCGCAAAAAGGGCTTATGCAAAGGCCAATCACCTTTAGCTGCCCTTTTAAATATCGGGGGCCGTTGCGCTTGATTCAGCGCAACGGCCCTTTTTTCGCGGTGCGTTTCTCGCATTTCACGGTGCGCACCTTTATCCCACCGTGCGGTTCCCTAGATCAATTGCTCTGTCCTTTCGATGATGTCGTCCTGCGTCTGCCTGGACAGGGCGTTAAAGAAGGCGCTGTATCCGGCCACCCGCACGATCAGGTCGCGATGCTTTTCGGGGTGTGCCTGCGCGTCGCGCAGGGTGTCGCGGTCGACGATGTTGTATTGGACGTGGAAACCCTTGAGTTGGTTGAAGAAGGTGCGCAGCAACAGCACGAGCTTTTGCCGGTTTTCGGCCTTGTCCAACATCTGCGGGGTCATCTTTTGGTTGAGCAGCACACCGCCGGTGATTTTGTCGGTGGGCAGCTTGGCAACCGACTTAAATACCGCCGTGGGGCCATGGCGATCCATGCCATGGCTGGGCGAACAGCCTTCGGCCAGCGGCTCTCCGGCGTGACGTCCGTCCGGCGTAGCCAGCGTGCCCGCGCCTTGCGGCACATTGGCGGAAATCGAGCTGGTGCCCGCATAGTACACGCCGCCGATCGGGCCGCGCCCATAGCGGGTATTGTGATAATGGGCCAGCTCGTCAATGTAGCGGTCGTAGGCCTCGCGCAGAAGTCCATCCACATAGTCGTCGTCGTTGCCGTACTTGGGCGCGGTTTCCACTAGCTTGCGCACGCGCTCGCCGTCAGCGCCTTGAAAATCGGCTTGAAGCGCGTCCCAGAGCTGGTCGGTCGTCAGGCTGTGGTCGTCAAACACGCGCTTTTTGATGGCGGCCAAGCTGTCGCCCAGGTTGGCAATGCCCACCTGCAAATCGCTGATGAAGTCGTACACCGCGCCGCCCTCCTTGAGGTTCAGGCCGCGCTCAATGCAGTCGTCGCACAGCGCGGAGAGGAGGATGTCGGCGGTCTCGTGTTCCAGCGTCAGGTCGCAGCAGCTATCGATGATCACGGCCTGGCGCGCCATCTCGCGAATGACGACGTTCCACGCCTCCGAGACCTGCGCAAAATCGGTCATATCCCTGAAATGCCCGGTCCCCTCGCACACGCGCTTGCCGCTCTCGGGATCCACCCCGTCGTTCAGCGCGATCAGCAGCGATTTGGGGAAGTTGATGAAGCTCATGCCGGTCACGCGGTAGCCCCACTTGCCGGGCACCGCCACCTCGACGCAGCCGATCGCGGAATAGTTGTAGGCGTCCTCGCGGGAGACCCCTTTGGAAATAAAGCTGGGGATGATGATCTCGTCTGAGTTGAATGCCGGCATGCCAATGCCCAGGCGAACCAGGTCGATGCACTTGAGCATGAATTCGTTGGACAATCCCGCGTGGTAGCGAACGGTCAGGTTGGGCTGGGGCAGGCGAACCTGTGCAACGCTATCCAGGATCAATTCGGTAAAGGCATTGACCGCGTCGTGCCCGTCGATGGTCTGCCCGGCCACGGTGACGTTCTGGTAGAGTGGACTGCCCGCCGAGAAGCGCGTGTGCGACCAAGAGCGAATCTTGTTAATCGACAGCGTCTTGAGCCACAGGTTTGACAGGAGCTCCGTCGCAGCCTCCTTTGTCGTGCGCCCCGCCGCCAAGTCGGCCTGATAGAAGGGCTGCATATACTGGTCCATGCGGCCATAGGACAGCGAATGCCCGTTGGACTCGATTTGCAACACGCAGTGAATCAACCACACGCTCTGGATCGCCTCATGGAGCGTTTCGGCGGGGTGCATGGGCACCTTGCCCAGCCGCTCCGCCATTTGCTGAAGCTCGAAAGCGCGCGCGCCATCCGCCGAGCGCGCCAGCGACAGGGCAAGGGTGGCGTACCGCTGCGCAAAGCGCGCCACGGCGTCCACGCACAGGATCACGGCGCGATAGAAATAGCTCTTATGGATGTTGGCGCAGTCGGTCAAGTCGAGCGCGTCCAGCTTCTTCTGCGCGCGATCGCGGTACCACGCCAGTCCGTTTTTGAGCAGCCCCGTATAGTCCGCTGCCACGTGCGCGTCGCCCGATGTGATATTTCCTTCCGCCTTGATGATGCCCAAATCGTACAGCAGGCGCGACTTGGGCGGGAAGGCGGCAATGCCGCGATCCTTGACGGTATTGTTCAGCCAATAGGGGGCGATTTTGCGCAAACTTTCCTTGGTCGCATCGTCGATTTGGAACACATCGCCGTCGCGCTGATCGAACTTGTCCAGTTCGTCAATGACCCAATCCATGGCATATTCGGGGAAAATCGGCGCGGCACGGTTGGACGAGGCTTGGTTGCCGACGAGCAGCGTTTCAGGCTCGATGTACAGCGTCATGTGATCGAGCACCTGCGCAAGCATCATCGCGCGCTTCAGCGCAAGGGGCTGATTCTGGTTTTCTTGATAGGCAACCGTCGTCAGCACCGCGCGTTCCGCACACACGCGGGGCTTGATGCGCAACATTTTCTCGCGGTAGATTTGCATTCTCGATGTCAGATGGCCAAAGTCATTCATATTCTATCCTCCTGAAACAATCGCGCTAAAACAGCAGTTCTGCCGCGCCGATGATGCCGCAGTCTTGCGTAAGTTCCGCCGGCTTAAAGAAAACGGGATAGTCGTTTGCGTTGTATGCGTCGAACTGCGCCCGAACGCGGGAGAACAGCCGGTCGCCAAAGGCCATCAATCCGCCGCCGAACACAAAGCAGTTGATGTTGAGCGTCAGATAGAGGTTGTAGAGCCAGACCGCCATATACGCCGCCATTTGCTCAACCGCCCGGATCGCCATGGCATCTCCCCTGTCGTATCCCGCAAGCACGTGCTCGGCGGTAATGGCTTGCGCGCTCCCGGCCAGCGCCGTCATGACCGTGCTTTCGCCTGAAGCAATCCACCCTTGAATATGCCTGACGATCATGGAGCCGGACACATAGCTCATAAAACAGCCGCGATTTTCGCAGCCGCACATCAGCCCCGCGCCGGGCGTGATGATCTGGTGCCCGCTCTCGCCTGCAAAGCCGTAACTTCCCCGGAAGAGCTTCCCCTCAATGATGAGCGCCGAGGAAATTCCCGTCGAAACCGGACAGTACAGCATGTGGCGGAAGCCGCGCCCCGCGCCGTACCGGTACTCGGCCAACGCGGCGACGTGCGCGTCGTTGTCCAGCACAATGCGCACGTCCGCGCCCAACCGCCTTTGCAAGTCGTCTCGCGCCGCGAAGTCCTTGAGCTTGGTCAGGTTCGATGTCTTTAGAATGTAGCCCCGGTCGTATTCGATGAAGCTGGGCAAGCCGACGCCCACGCCCGCAAGGTCGCCGATCGTCAGGGCGTTCCGCCTTAGCAGGTCGTGCACCGCATGAACCAAGCCCTCAAAAAACACGTCTGCGGCGAGGCTCGAATCCGAAGGTTGCTTGCATTTGTCGATCAACCGCCGATTTTCGTCAAACAAGCCATAGGCCGTCTTGGTTCCGCCTACATCGATCCCAACGTAGAACATCGGACACACGCACCTTCCTATACTTTGTAGACCTTGACGCCATTGTCCTCAAAAAAGGCCTCGGTTTCCTCCGGAATCCCATTGTCCGTATACACGGCATAGACATCCGCCGTTCGCATCAGCGAGACGACGCCGTGGCTTGAAAATTTCTGCGATTCGGTGAGCACGATCCGCATTTTTGCCTGCTTGCCCATGGCGCGCACGGCCTCCGCGCGCATCATATCGCTGTTGGTAAAGCCGAATTGCGGGGTGAATCCGTCCGTGCCCACAAAGAGCTTGTCGACAAAAAACTGCTCCGCGCACAGGCGGACGATCGGCCCGACCATCACCTGCGATTCCGGTTGGTAGTTCCCGCCAAGCAAAATCATCTTGGCGCTGGGATGCGTGCGCAGACGCCCGGTGATGAATGCGGAGTTTGTGATGATCGTCACATCGCGCTTGGTCTTGACCAGCTCCTCCGCCAGCAAGGCGCAGCACGAACCCGACTCGATCATCACCGTTTCACCGGGCGCTACGCTCTGCGCCGCCATCTGCGCAATGCGCCGCTTTTCCTCGTAGTGGTAGGCGAGGCGGTTGTTTAAGTCGTCGTTTGACCCGATGATGGCAAAGCCGTGTTCCCGCTTTATGAGCCCACGCTTCTCCAATTGATCTAGGTCCTTGCGCATCGTCACCTGCGATACGCCAAGCTCTTCCGCCAATTGCGCAACTTCCAGCCTTTGCGCCCTTGTCAGGGCTTCTAATATCTGTTTTTGTCGTTCAATCATTCATCTTCTGCCCCCTTCGTCCTTTCCCATTATATCACCAAATATTACGAATGTCAAACGTGCATTTTCGTTCGTAAGTAAAAATCACGATTATCGCCCAGAAATGTTTACACAGCGCCCACGTTGTGCTATGCTATCGTGGAAGGAGGCGAACTGACTATGCAAAATTGCGGCATGGTATTCAACGTTCAAAAGTTCAGCATTCACGACGGTCCGGGCATTCGCACGACCGTGTTTTTAAAGGGCTGCCCCTTGCGCTGCGCATGGTGCGCAAACCCCGAGAGCCAGTCAAGCGCCCTGGAGACAGGGCTTGACGGATCGGTCTACGGCGCATCCCGCACGGTCAGCGACGTCATGGACGAAGTCCGGCAGGACCTGCCCTTCTACCTGGAATCGGGTGGCGGCGTCACCCTGTCGGGCGGCGAACCGCTCATGCAAGGGGATTTTGCCTGCGCGCTGTTGCGTGCGTTGAAGGCGGAGGGCATACATACGGCGGTCGAGACGACCGGCGAAGCGGAGCCGGCCGCGTTTGCGCGCGCGCTGGCGTTCATCGATCTGTTCCTTTTTGACGTAAAGCACTACGACGGCGAGAAGCACCGGTTGGGCACCGGGCTTGACAACCGGCGCATTCTGGACAATCTCCGAACCGTTTTGGCCTCGGGCAAGGATCTCCTCGTGCGCATCCCCGTCATCCCGGGCTTCAATGACCGCTGCGCGGACGCGGAGGGGTTTTGCGCGCTGTTTGCGCAGTTGGGCGTTCAGCAGGTAGAGCTATTGCCTTTTCACCAATTTGGCGAAAAAAAATACGCGCTGCTGGGCAGAAACTACGCGCTTCAAGGGTGCCCCGCGCTTCGCGATCAAGACCTCGAGGCCTACCGCGAAGTCTTTTCCCGGCACGGCCTCCATTGCAAGTAGCGCGACGCGCCCGAGCCGCGCTACCGGCCTTCCCCAATGGGCTGATGGGCGGCCCATTCCCCGCGGAAAAGATGAATGAAAATACTTGACGAAAATAATTGTCATAAATCGCCTGAATACCATTGACAACCGGCACGCCATATGATATACTAACTTTCGTCGTCAGGTCAGCTGATCATCTGGGTGTGGCGCAGTTTGGTAGCGTGCTTGAATGGGGTTCAAGAGGCCGGAAGTTCGAGTCTTCTCACCCAGACCAGAAAAAAACCCGTAATTGCTGGGATATCCAGTGATTACGGGTTTTTTGCATCATTCGTCGTTTGATGGGGGCGTGACCATGAAAAACTTGACCAACATCACCAATACCCACGATGATCTCGCGCGTTTTTCCGGAGAAGGCGACGTGACGAATTTTCTGGATGAACAT
Organism: Clostridia bacterium; assembly: GCA_036645575.1. GTDB lineage: Bacteria > Bacillota > Clostridia > Christensenellales > Aristaeellaceae > JAVXNW01. Next base: position 20,003 of record JAVXNW010000024.1, read on the forward strand.
CATCTGGATGGGCTGGAGCTGCTTCCCTGCGGAAATTTTGAGACGAAATGCCTCCCCGTGTCGCGGATTGTCGGGCTGCATCTTGGCTATTTTCCGTGTTGGGTGGATTTTTGGAACCGCGACGAGCGCGCGCTCTTGGCGGAATATGGATCTTACGAGGAAGTATCGCGACAATTTGGCGGCGATACCCCTTCCGTCATGGTTGACTTCTATCGGCGACAATTGGATTTTGCGCGGCAAATTGGCGCGGAATACGTCGTATTCCATGTCGCGGACGTATCGCTTTCGGAGAGCATCACCCATCAATTTTTGCATACGGACGAACAGGTGATGGACGCGGCGCTCGATCTCATCAACCAGGTGCTGGCCGGGCGAGACGATCCATTCGCGTTTCTGGTGGAAAACCTCTGGTGGCCCGGTTTGACGCTGCTCCGCCCGGAACTGACATCGCGCCTGCTGGACGGCATTCCGTGCGCGCAAAAGGGCATTATGCTGGACACGGGGCACCTGATGCACACCAATTTGGATCTGCGCACGCAGGATGAAGCGCTTGATTACATGCACACAATCCTCTCAAGGTGGCCAAGCGCGACGGAGTGGATTCGCGGCGTACACCTTCAGCAAAGCTTGACCGGGGAATTTGTGAAGGCCCTGCTGGACAGCCGCCCCGCCTTGTCGGGCGCCTATCCGGATCGCCTGGGGCAAGCCTATGCGCACATATTGGCCACCGACAGGCATCTGCCGTTTGAAACCAAAAATGTGCGCAAATTAATCGAGCGCATTGACCCCCAGTATTTGACGCACGAATTTATCACGCACAGTCGCGCCGAACAGGAGGCCTTTCTTCGCTTGCAGGCAGGCGCGCTGCGCGGCTGACCCACGTTTCCCGCGCCGGAACCGCGCGCCGCGAAAACCGGCGCGCGGAAGCCTGCCATCGATGAATTAGCTAAGCGGCCAGCTTGAGTTGTTTTGCCGACCTTTTCCAGATCAGCAGCGCCACGACGAAGGTCATTGCGCCAGACACGGAGGCGGTCAAAAACACGCCGTAGGCCCCCATAAAGGGCGTCAGGATGGCCAGGCAGACGAGCGGAAACACAATGGCCCGGAACGTCATGATGATCATGGATTCCTTGGGCTTATCCATGGCGGTCAAAAAGGCGCTCGTCACCATGTTAAACCAAGTGAACAGGTAGGACGGGGCAAAGAGCAACAGCCCCCCAACGGTCATGTCGACGACCGCCGCATCGCCCTTTACAAAAATCCCCGCCAGCATTTCGGGAAACAGCATGATGACGCCCATGCACAAGACCGACAGCGCCGCCGTTGAGACGCACGCGATCCTAAAAAACGAAAAGGTGCGCTTAATCTCCTTAGCGCCAAGGTTGTAGCTGATTGCCGGCTGCACGGAGTCCATGATGCCGTACAGTATGCCAATCAGCAGCGTGTCGATGTACATGACGATTCCGTGGCTGGCGACCGCAATCGCGCCGCCCAGATTGAGCAGAACGCCGTTTACGACGGTCGCAATGAAGGAACCCGCAATGCTGCTGAAGAACTCCGAACCGCCGTTGTAGATGACGCCCAGCGCCTCAGAAAGGGAGATCTTGGGTCTGGCAAAGTGCAAGGTGATCTTTCTTGTGAAAAAGGGCGCAAACGACAGGGCCGCGCCCAAAAACATGCTGATGACCGAGGCCAGCGCGGAGGACTCAATGCCCCATCCGAGGTGCGCGATAAACAGCCAATCCAGCGCGATATTCACGACCGACCCGACGATGTTGAGCCACATGCTGTACTTTGCTTTTCCGCAGACGCGCAAGAAGTTGTCCATCGCAAACAGCGGCATGATGAAGGGCAGGCCGATGGTGAAGACGCGGACGTAGTTGTAGGCCATTTCCGCAAGCGCCACATCCTGAATGATGGCGTAGATGATGGGGCGCGCAAAGAGTAGCCCCAGAAGCGAGAAGGCGGCGCCCACCCCGACGATCATCAGGACGCTGGCGGAAAAGAGCTGCCGCGCCTTTTCGATCTTTCCCTCGCCCAGCGCCGTGGACACCTTCACAGACGACCCGACCGCAATCATATCCGACAGCGCGAATACGATCATCATCACCGGCATGATCAAATTGACCGCCGCCAACGCGTGTTCCCCGATGAAGCGCCCGACGAATATGCCGTCCGACATCATGTAGATCGAGGAAAAAATCATGCTGAATATGCTGGGCACCGCCAGATTGAAAAACACCTTTTTAACCGGAAGCGCGACGAACTGTCTCTCTCTCATACCTGTGGTAACGCCTTTCTTTCAAACAACCTCGACACCGATTCGCGCCACACCGCCTTGGGCTCGATGGGCAAATCATAGAGGATCGCTTGGTCAATCCCGATGAGGATCGCATATAAAATTTCCGCGTTGAGTTTTGCGTCAAAATCCTTGGGAAACGCCCCAACTTCTATGCCCCGCAGCATACATTTCATCATAAACCGATTGAATCGCTCATCGCTTCGGTCGATCATTTCCTTGAGCGCCGCGATCCGAGTGGTTTGCAGGTCTATCTCGGCGTAGACCTTGCGCAGATCGGGGTTTTCAAAGTAGGAATCGATGAACGCCTCCCCTGTCTCAACGAGCAACACTTGATAGCCATCGGCGCTGATATCGCTTTCCAAAATCGCCTCGCGATCGCGATAGTCGTCCTTGTAAAGCACGCGCGCCATTTGCAGAAAAATATCCTCCTTGGACTTAAAATAGTAGTAGACCGACGCTTTTTTAATGCCGATCGCCTCCGAAATTTGCCCAATCGAGGCCTTGTCGTACCCCTTCTCGGCCACGAGACGGTACATAGTTTCCATGATCTTCCCCTTTGTCGTGCCATCGCCCATCGCGCGCTCCTCCACTTCTTACCTAACGATAGGTAGAATAATACCACGGGCAAGCGCCGCTGTCAAGGCCCTTTTGCGCATTTCGCTTCGATTGCAAGGATTTTTAAATCGTGATACAATGATCGAGACGGTTTTTTGTGCCCCGCGAAAAAGGATTGCCCGCGCCGGGCGTTTATCGCAGGCGCAACCGACCCTTGTCCCATGTAAAATGAGGAGGATTGATGCCATGAGCCTATATGAAATCACCTTTAGTCCGACCGGGGGCGTGCAGAAGGTCGCCGACGTGCTGGCAAAGGCATTAGGGCAAGCGCGCATTTCGGTCGATCTGACCGACCGCGCGCTGGAATTTGATGCTTTTTGCCTGACCGCGTCGGACGTCGCCCTCGTGGCGGTGCCGTCCTATGGCGGACGGGTGCCCGCCATTGCCCTCTCCCGGCTGCGCCAAATGCGCGGCGGGCAGGCGAAGGCTGTTTTAATCGCGGTCTACGGCAATCGCGCCTTTGAGGACACCTTGCTGGAATTGTGCGACACGCTGACCTGCGCGGGCTTTTGCTGCGTGGCCGCAGTCGCGGCGGTTGCGGAGCATTCGATCATGCGCCAATTCGCGGCCGGCCGCCCCGATGCGGCGGACGAGCGGGTACTCACCGACTATGCGGAGAAAATCCGGCCGCGCCTTGAGGCCGCGCCGCCCGCCAAGGCGCTGGTTCTTCCGGGAACTGCGCCCTATCGCCCGTATGGCGGCGTGCCGATGAAGCCGAAGGCGGGAAGCGCCTGCGTCAAGTGCGGGCGCTGCGCCGCGCAGTGCCCGGTGGACGCCATTTCGGCGGAAAATCCGCTGGAAACCGACGGCGCAAAGTGCATTTCCTGTATGCGCTGCGTCGCGCAATGCCCCCATCACGCGCGCAGCGTCTCAAAACTTGTCCTGATGGCCGCCGCGCAGAAGATGAAGAAGGCGTGTGAAGGTCGAAAGGAGAACGAACTGTTTCTTTAAGGAAGCGCGCGGCGATAGGAAAAAGACTTTTTTTGCGTTCCTCGCGCGGATGATTTGAAGCATCTCATTGGGGCACGACAATACGGGGCTGTTGCGGCGCGCATCCTGCGCACTTGGCAACAGCCCCGTATTCATCCCAACTTGTTCCGAAATGCGTCCCGGAAAACAACGCTCCCCACTAAAATATAATGGTTTCAATGGGCGGCAAACGCCGTTCATGCCGTCTCAAAACGCCGCTTTGCCCAGCGCATGGCCACCTTATTCGGTCAATTCCGAGTCCACTGCGGGCTTCTCCTGTGCGGGCGCAACGACCGGCTTCTCCTGTGCGGGCGCAACGACCGGCTTCTCCTGCGCGGGCGCAACTGCGGGCTTCTCCTGCGCGGGCGCAACGTCCGGCTTCTCCTGCGCGGGCGCGACGACCGGCTTCTCCTGCGCGGGCGCGACGGCCGCTTTCGCGGGCGACTTCGCGGCGAGCGCCTTTGCGGGTGCTGCGCCTTTTCCCGGTTGGCCGTCCTTCGCGGGTGCGTCGGAACGCGGGTCGCGGCGCGGCTCTCTGCGCGGCTTGTCGGTGCGCTCGGGCCGCTCCGGGCGATCGGCGCGCTCCGGGCGATCGGCGCGCTCCGGGCGATCGGCGCGCTCGGGCTTATCGGCGCGCTCCGCCCGCTCCGCCCGCTCCGGCCGATCGATGCGCTCGGGCTTGTCCGCCTTCGCATCGTCCTTGCCCTGCTCCTTTTCCTGATCGAGCTTGGCGAAGTACTGATCGGTGTTCAGCTGCTTGGGTCCCTTGGGGTGGATGATCCGCTTGCGCTGCGCCTTTTCGGCCTCGGCGGGATCCTCCGGCGGCTTGGCGGAATCGGGCCGCGCGCCCATCACGGGCTTGGGTCTGCGCGGACGCTCGGGGAATTTAGGCGAGGGCGCTTCGCCCTCGGCGCGCACGATCTTGGTCACGTCGTCCAGCCCGTACTCGCGCACGTCGAACGTATCGTCGGCGTTTCGCACGCGCACCTTGACCTTTTCGCGGATGACGTTGATGTCGGTGATGTAGCCCGGTCCGTCGGGCGTCAGCGCCTCGCGGCCAAGGCGCGGCAGCTTTTTGAGCGTGGTTTCGTAGTAGTCCTGCTCGTACTTGAGGCAGCACATCAGCCGCCCGCACTGGCCGGATATCTTGGCCGGATTGAGCGACAGGTTTTGTTCCTTGGCCATCTTGATGGACACCGGCTGGAAATCGCCCAGAAACGCGTCGCAGCACAGTTGTCTACCGCACGCGCCCAGCCCGCCCAGCATCTTGGCCTCGTCGCGCACGCCGATCTGGCGAAGCTCAATGCGGGTTTTGAACACGGACGCCAGGTCCTTGACCAGCTCCCGGAAGTCGATCCGCCCGTTGGCGGTGAAGTAGAAGATGATTTTAGAGCCATCAAAGGCGTATTCGACGTCCACCAGCTTCATCTCGAGCTTGTGCTGCTCGATCTTGTCCTGACAAATGCGGAAGGTCTCCGGCTCACGCGCGCGGTTGAACTCCGCGCGGCGGATGTCCTCGGGACTCGCGACGCGAATCACCTTCTTGAGCGGCGCAACAATCTGGTTGTCCTCCACCTCGCGCGCGCCGGAAATGACCTCGCCCAACTCTACGCCGCGCGCCGTCTCGACCACCACGCTGTCGCCCGCCTTGGGCCACACGTCGGTTGGATCAAAATAGTATACCTTGCCCGCCTTTTTAAAGCGGACGCCAATGACCGTTGTCATGTAATTGCTCCCTTCAACGATTGCGGTGGTCATTTTCCCCTCCGCTATGTCGGTTTTCATTTTGCCACGCGGCATACTTGATTGGGCAGGGAAAGGATCATACCCCCCGCATCTTTGGCGTCAGGTCGAGAAACATCATCTCGACGCTGGACTGCCACGATACATTGCTCTCCAGCATCTGCCGCGCCTGCCAAACGCCGCGAATGAGCGCGTCGCCTTCGAGGCGCAGGCCTGCCGGAACCAGTCGCGGGTCCGGCTCAAGCGCCGTTTCCCGCGCGCGCATGAGCGCAAGCCCCGCCTGCTCCATGACGCCCAGCACCGCATTGGCGCTCGCTTTATCGTCCTTAATGCACGCAAACGCGCCTGACACGTCCTGTCTATCCGACAATATCGTCAACGCGCCCAGCGCCCTTTCGCGCATCTGCCAATAGTCCTCGTCTGCGTCCAGCGCCAGCGCCCGGCCGACCGCGCCCTGCGCAACGGCGGCCAATTGCGCCGCGCGCGCGCGCGCAAGCCCCTTGCGCACAAGCGCCTCTTCGACCACGTCCTGCGCAAGCGGCGCAAAGCGCACCGCCCGCACCCGCGAAATGATCGTGGGCAGCAGCGCCGAAATGCGCTCCGTCAACAAAAAGAACACCGCATTGGCGGGCGGCTCCTCGAGCGTCTTGAGCAACGCGTTCTGCGCCTGTGGCGTCATCCGATCGGCGTGCTCGATGATCACGGTGTGCCTGCCGCCCTCGTAGGGCGTGCCTGAAATCCGCTCGACCAATTCGCGCACCGCATCCACCTTGATCGATTTATCTTCACTGACCACGATGTGGTCGGGATGATTGCCCGTCAGATATTTTTGGCAGGACGCGCAGGCGTCGCACGGCTTCTCGCCCGCGCCCGTGCAATTGAGCGCGCGCGCGCAGATCCCGGCGAGCGTGCGCTTGCCGGTGCCGCTTGGGCCGCAAAACAGATAGGCGTGTACGAACCGATCGCCGTCCACGCCTTTTCTGAGCCGGTCAACCAGCTCGTCCATGCCATAGAAAGACCGAAAGCCCGGTGCCTTCATCGACTCATCATACCTTGACGAACTGATCGACGTTCAGCACGAAGATGGTCGCGCCACCCACGGTGACCTCGATTGGGTAGGGCACGTACACGCCGGTAGACCCCGCGACCGGCGACGGCGAAGACGCCATCTGCTTCCTGCACTTGCACACGCGCTCGATCACTTCCATTGCGCCTTCGTATTTGTCGTCGTCCACGCCCACCAGCAGCGTCGTGTTGCCCGAGCGCAAAAATCCGCCCGTCGTCGCAAGTTTGGTTACGCCATAGCCCTCGTTCATCAGATTGCTCACAAGCCTCGAGGCATCCTCGTCCTGTACGATCGCGATTACCAGTTTCATAAAGCGCACCTCCCGGTTCAAAAGATTCCTCTGCCTTATATTATATCCGTTTCCGCACAAGAAAGCAAGCGCGGACTTTCTAAAAGAAGCGCGGTACGGGGGCGGCGGAGCGGGGGCGGGCACCTTCTGAGCCTCTCCTTTGAGAGAAGGTGGCACCCGCAGGTGACGGAAGGGTGGCTACGGGGTTCGAAAGAACGCGAGAGAGACCGCGAGACAGCCCGAGTACGGTCGGGCTGTCTCTTGAGTTACTTATGAGCGTTCTAGCGTTGCGAGCATTCCTGCGGCTGCGCCGGACGGTTTACTCGCCCATCGG
>JAVXNW010000025.1:0-27093 GCA_036645575.1 Clostridia bacterium
TTACCCGTGTCGTCAACCTTTAAACCAACAGATTATCTATCGTCACGGGCGAAGCCATAACCATTTGGGGTTCCGACTCTGCGTGCGCCAACGGCATCACCCTCCTCCACAATTCATTTCCAATCGCTCGGCCTTTTGTTATTTGGCTAAGCTCCTTTGGTTGCCTTTATGTTACCACGAACCGCCCCCGTTGTCAATGCTTTTTTGAGAAAAAACAAAAAAATATTTTTATCGTGCTTTCAATCGCCTGTATTTCAAAAAATTGCCCGTTGTATGGGCCAAATTGCGCACGAAAGTCTTTAGCAACATGAAAATTAATGCCAGTGTGCGCATCGGGGGACTGTTCATTGGGCGGAAATATGTTATAATGTGGGCAATGTTTTTGTGCATGAAGAGGTGATCGGGGTAGATGTTGCGTTTTTTTCAGAAGCGGCTCTTTTTATTTATCAGTTTTTTTCTCCTCGTGTGCCTCTTGCTGTGCGGTTACGCGTATTATTTGCACCCGATCACGGTGCGCCCGCTGCTCAAGGGGTCTGTATCCGGCTTTAACGAAGGCTGGTCGCTCGCCACAAGCGATCCGGACAAGCCGCTTGCCGTGTCGCTTCCCTACGGCACGCTGACGCCCGCGAAGGAAGACGCGATCTTCACCCACGCGCTTCCCGAAACGCGGATGCCACTTCAGCTTGCCTTCCTGACCGGCCACTGCTTCGTCGCCATCGACGTGGACGGCGTGCGCCTCTACGGAGGGGGCGAGCGGCAAAGCCCCGGGCTTTTTAATGAATCGGGCATGAACACGCTGATTGTGACCATTCCCAGCGGCCGGGAGGGGCGCCTGCTCACCGTGACCGTCTCGCCCTCCCATGTAAACCAGGTCATTCAGCTCTCCTCCATGATATTTGGCACGCAGACGTCGGTTTCCGCGGCGCTTTTACGGGACATCTGGTCGCCGATGTTCACCTGCTTTACGCTGTTTTTGGCCGGCATAGTGATGCTGGTGTTTGCGCTGGTCGAGCGCTGCCAAAAGACGTCCGGGCCGCTCGGAACCTTCTGGCTGGGTCTGTTCATTCTGGCCTCCGCCGCGTGGCTGGCCACCGACTCGCCGCTCGTCCAATTTTTCTTTCTGCGCAACACGCAACTGGTCAACCTCGCCTCGTTTTTCCTCTTTACGCTTTTGCCCCTGCCCTTTCTCCGCTTCTTGCGCGGCGTCGTCAAGCACAATCACACCGCCATCGACGTGCTTTGCCTTGTCGGCGTCCTCAATTGCATCATGCAGCTTTTGTGCCCGCTTCTGGGCATTACCCCCTCGCTTTGGACGCTTCTTCCGATCACGCACCTGCTGCTCGGCCTTTCCATATTGGTCGTGATCGCGCTGTTGCTGCTCGAGCAGTTGAAGTACAAGCACAAGGGGCTGTTGCTCGTCAGTTTGGCGCTTTACGCGCTGATCATCTCTTCTTTTCTTGCGCTGCTCAGCTTCAAGCTCAATAGGGTCGATCTCTACGCGGCGCTGTTCCGCTGTGGATTGCTCTTGTTTATGATGTTCCTCTGCCTGTCGGTCGCCAAGCAAAACGCGCAAATGGCGCGCGACAACGCGCTCAGTCAGGCGTACCGGATCATGGCGTACCTCGACCCGATGACCAAACTTGGCAACCGCGCCGCGTTTGAAAACCGCCTGACGTCGCTCGAGAACGATCCTCCCCAGGCGGCCTTCTTGGGCTTTGCGATGCTGGACCTCAATCACCTCAAGCTGGCCAACGACACCTACGGGCACGCCATGGGCGACCGACTGATCAAGGCGGCGGCGGATCTGACCGTGCGCGCGTTCAAGGGGTGCGACGCGCAGTGCTATCGCATCGGCGGCGACGAGTTTGCCGTCGTGCTGCGGAAGCCGTCCACTTCCCCCTTCCCCGAAATCTTTGCGCGGCTGGACAAGCTCATTTTGGCGCACAACGCGGCCAATGGCGAGCCGTTTGTCTCCCTTTCCTACGGCTGGGCGAGCAGCACCGAGGCGCTCACCCCCGCGCAGATGCAAGCGCTTTTGCGCGAGGCGGACGACAAGATGTACACCCACAAGCGCGATACGCACAACGCGCGCTAGCGCTTTGTGCGCCCAATCGCCACCACGCGCCGCTGGGTTGGACGCGCCCGCGCGCACAATCTATAGCCATGCGCGCGTCAACCGCCTGATGGGCGCGACAAAGCCGCCTCGCACAATCGCGGGGCGGCTTTGCTTTGCCGTTATACCGGCATGACGGTGTTTTCTTTGTCCAACAGCGAGTTGTCCAGTTTCAGGCTCTGCGCCTGGCGGTATTCAAAGAACTTGGTCGCCACCTGCGGGAACAGCGCGTAGCTGAGTACGTCCTCTTCCTGCTGATAGTAGGGCGCGACTTCCTTTTTGTACATCGCAAGCTCGGGCTTGATCAGGTCGGCCGGGCGGCAGGTGATGACCTTCGCGTCGCCGATCACCTTGCGCCGCACTTCCTCGTTGACCTTCGCCGGGAGACGGCCGTACTCGCCGCGCATCAGCGCCTGCGACTCCTTCGGGTTCATCTTGTAGCGCTCGCCCGCCAGCACGTTCATGACCGACTGCGTGCCCACGATCTGGCTGGTCGGCGTGACCAGCGGCGGATAGCCAAAGTCCTCGCGCACGCGCGGAACTTCCGCCAGCACCTCGTAGAGCTTGTCGGACTTGCCCGCCTGCTTGAGCTGGTTAAACAGGTTAGAGAGCATCCCGCCCGGCACCTGATAGAGCAGGGTGTTGATGTCCACCTCCATCACCTTCGGGTCGCGCACGCCTTCTTTGGTCAGCTTCTTGGCGATCTCGCGGAAATGCACCGCGATCTCGCTGAGCAGCGTCAGGTCAAGGCCGGTGTCGTACTCGGTGCCGCGCAGCGTGGCCACCATGGGCTCGGTCGCGGGCTGGCTGGTGCCGTTGCCCAGCGGGGAAAGCGCGGTGTCGATGATGTCGACGCCCGCCTCAATCGCCTTCAGGTACACCATGTCGCCGGTGCCAGAGGTGTTGTGCGTGTGCAGGTGAATGGGGACCTTGACCGCCTGCTTGAGCTTCTTGATGAGGCTGTAGGCCTCGTAGGGCAGCAAGAGGTTCGCCATGTCCTTTACGCAGATCGTGTCCGCGCCCATCTTCTCAAGCTCGATCGCCAGCTCCACGAAGTAATCCTCGGTGTGCACGGGGCTGACCGTATAGCTCATCGCGGGCTCGCAGATGCCGCCGTACTTCTTGGTTGCGTCGATGGCGGTTTTGAGGTTGCGCGTGTCGTTGAGCGCGTCAAAGATGCGGATGATGTCGATGCCGTTTTTGAGCGACAGCCGGACGAACTCGTCCACCACGTCGTCGGCATAGTGCTTGTAGCCCAGGATGTTCTGGCCACGGAACAGCATCTGCAATTTGGTGTGCGGAAGCGCCTCTTTCAGCTTGCGCAGGCGATCCCACGGGTCCTCGTTCAGGAAGCGCAGGCAGCTGTCAAACGTCGCGCCGCCCCAGCACTCCAGCGAATAGTAGCCAACCTTGTCCAATTTATCGCACGCGGGCAGCATATCCTCGGTGCGCATGCGCGTCGCGGCCTGAGACTGGTGCGCGTCACGCAATATGGTATCGGTAATCAGTACTTTTCCCATCGTGATTTACCTCCTTCTCGGGATATTTTAGTGTTGATACAGCGACAGGAACACGCCCGCCGCCACAGCCGATCCGATGACGCCGGCCACGTTCGGGCCCATCGCGTGCATCAGCAGGAAGTTTCCGGGGTTCTCCTGCTGGCCGACCACCTGGCTCACGCGCGCTGCCATGGGCACCGCGGAGACGCCGGCCGAACCGATCAGCGGATTGATCTTGCCGCCGGAAAGCTTGTTCATCAGCTTGCCCAGCAGCACGCCGCCCGCCGTTCCGCCGCCAAAGGCGAACACGCCGATGATGACGATCAGCAGGGTCTTTACGTTCAGGAATGTCGCGCCGTTGGTGGTCGCGCCAACCGTCAGGCCCAGGAAGATGGTGACGATGTTGATCAGTTCGTTCTGCGCGGTTTTAGACAGGCGATCCACCACGCCCGCCACGCGGAACAAGTTGCCCAGCATCAGCATGCCGACCAGCGGCGCCGCCGAAGGCAGGAGCAGCGACACGATCACCGTGACCATGATCGGGAAGATGACAAGTTCGGTCTGGCTGACCGGACGCAGCTGATCCATCACGATCATGCGCTCTTTCTTGGTGGTGAGCGCCTTCATGATCGGCGGCTGAATGACCGGGACCAGCGCCATGTAGGAGTACGCCGCCACCGCGATCGGGCCCAGCAGGTGCGGGGCCAGCTTGGTGGTCACGTAGATGGCGGTCGGGCCGTCCGCGCCGCCGATGATGCCGATTGAGGCAGCCTCCGCCGCCGTGAATTGGCCGGTCAGCATCGCCACGCCGAACGCCAGGAAGATGCCCAACTGCGCGGCCGCGCCAAGCAGCAAGCTCTTGGGGTTCGCGATCAGCGGACCAAAGTCGGTCATCGCGCCCACGCCCATGAAGATGAGCGGCGGGTAGATGCCCAGTTTTACGCCCATATACAGGTAGCTGAGCAATCCCGCGTTCTGATAGGGCACGCGGAAGGCCATCTGGCCAAGCTCGGTGCTGTAGGCGCTGACGATCGCGCCCAAATCCTTGCCCATGGAACCGCAATAGGCGGTCGCCTCGTCAAGGGTAGCAAAATACTTGAATGACTCGCCGTCCATCATGCCCGCCAGCGGCAGGTTGGCAAGCAACATGCCAAAGGCAATGGGCAAAAGGAGCAGCGGCTCGAACTTTTTGACGATTGCCAGATACAACAGCAGGCAGCTGATGGCGATCATCACGTACTGACGCCAGTCGCCGGCGACAAAGCCCGTGCTCTGGGCGATTCCCTTAAAAGCCTGACCCAGATCCAGTGTCAGATCCTGTTCGTTTGCGGTCGGCATCGTCGTCGGTTCTTTTGCGACCGCCGCCTCAGGTGCCACGCTTGCGACAGGCGCGGCGGCCGTATCGGCCGTCTGCGCGTGTGCAAACATGGGCATCATGCAGACAAGTGCCATCAGCATCGCCAGGAAGATGAACCCGGCGCGTTTTCTGGTCATATGTTTCCCTCCCATCGATGCGTTATCGCAAGGCCATTACTTGAGCGCGATCAACGCATCCCCGGTGTTGACTGTCGCGCCTTTGGAGACGATCACGGAGGCAATGACGCCATCGCGGGGCGCCATGATCTCGTTCTCCATCTTCATTGCTTCAAGGATCAGCAGCACATCGCCCTTTTTGACGGACGCGCCGTTTTGCACGCTCACCGACAGGATCGTGCCCGGCATGGGCGACTTGATCGTGTCCGCGCCTGCGGGCGCCTGCGCCTTGGGTGCTGCGGGTGCCTTGGGCGCTGGCGCTGCGACGGGCGCTTGCGGCGCGCGGGGCGCGGGCGCCTGTACGGGCGCCGGTGCAGACACCGGCGCGCCCGCGCCTACTTCTTCAACTTCAACCTCATAAGACTGGCCATTGACGGTGATCTGAAACTTACGCATGGCGATAATACCCCTTTCAAAATGTGCAGTCGCGCCTTCGCGCGGCAATCTCAATTAAATGCCCAGCTGTTCGCGGCGACCCGCGCCGCCCCACGCGTTTCCGCCCAGACGGCGAACCGAGCGCACGACCAACTTTTTCCCGCTGCCTTCGCACGCCATGATCGCGGACATGATGACCGCAATCAGTTCGGGATCGCTTTCGCCCGAAACCATTTCAATTTCCTCGACCGGCGCGGTGAGCGCTTGTTCGGCTGCGGGCACGGCGACAGGTTTCGCAACCAGCTTGTCTTGCGCCTTTCGAATCAGGTAGCTGATCAGCATGATGACGGCGATCAGAATAAACAATCCGACAAACACAATGCCCATGCCCAGCAACATGACCTTTACGCTGTACCAGATGACTGCCAATACGTTCATGAAAACCCCTCCTTACAGCGGCAGGTTGCCGTGTTTTTTGGGCATACGCGCATCGCGCTTGGAGGATAGCATTTCAAGCGCCGCGGCCAGCATCATGCGGGACTCGCTCGGCTCAATCACATCGTCCACATAACCCTGCTTGGCGGCGTTGAGGCCGTCCGCCACGTCGTCCTGGTATTCCTGCTCGAGCGCCGCGCGCGTCTCAAGGGGATTGGCCACGCCCTTGAGCTTGGCGCACATGAGCACCTGCACCGCCGCCTGCGTCGCGAGCGGCGCAATGACGCTGCCCGGCCACGCGTAGACCATGTCGCACGCGGTGCGCGCCGATAGGATCATGTAGGCGGCCGCGATCGCGTTCCCGGTAATCAGCGCGACGCGCGGAACCGACGCATCGGAAAGCGCGCACGTCAGCTGCGCACAGGCGCGGGCAAAGTCGCCCTGCGCGCGCGCGCTTGCCACGCCCAGCCCGGTCGAGTCGCACACCGTCACGACGGAAATATTGAAGCAATCCAGCATCCTGACAAAGCGCGCGGCCTTTGCGCAGCCGCTGCCCGTCAGCGCGCCGCCGTTTAAAACGGGCTGTGTCGCGACAAAGCCGACGGTGCGTCCGCCGATCGTGCCCAGTGCCGTCACCATGTCGGGCGCGTATTCGGGCGAAAACTCGAGCAGCTCGCCTGCGTCCGAAATCTGCGCAAGCACCTCTTTGCAATCCGGTGCATCGCCAAGGGCGTCAAACGAGGGGATCAGCCGATTCACGTCGTCGCTCTGCGTAAACTCAATCGGGGCGTCCTCCAGGTTGTTTCCGGGCAGCAGGCATACGACCTTGCGCGCAAGCGCGATCGCCTCCTGATCATTTCCGCACGTCAGATGCGCCATGCCGGACTGCGCCGAAGCCTTCGCGCCGCCCAAGTCCTTGGCGTCCACCTTGTCGCTCGTATTGGCCGAGACCACTTGCGGCCCATTCATGAAGAGACGACCATTTTCCCCGACAATGACCACGTCATTTAGCGTCGCGATCATCGCGGAGGACGCCGCGCACTGACCCAGCACCAGCGCGATTTGCGGAACGACGCCGGAGAGCGCGCTGGTCTTGGCGGCCATCTGCGCATACGCGTTGACCGCGTCCACGCCCTCTTTGACGCGGGCGCCCATCGAATCAAATAGCGCGACGATCGGCGTTCCGGTCTTCCCCGCCAGATCCATGATTTTAAGCACCTTGCGCGCCTGCTCCGCACCGACCGCGCCACCCACAACCGTATAATCCTGCGCGTACACGTAAACAGGTCGCCCGTCTACGAGGCCAAAACCGGTGATCACACCCGATGCACCATCGCGTCCAACAAGCGCGTCCAGCTCTACAAAGCTGGCTTCGTCAAACAGCAAACCGACTCGTTCACGCGCTGTTAGCTTACCCAGCTTTTTCTGCTCGGCTACGCGCTCGGGGTCGCCCGCCAGAATCGCTTGCTTGCGCTCACGAACGAGGGGCAGATTGCGTTCCACACTCATGGTTCAATCCCTCCAAGCTTTGTCTTATATATATCAATTGGTTCCAAACTGGTACAGCTTCAATACTTCGACAGTCAACTCCCTTTTCCTGCCATAAAAATGTTTTTTTTTATGTTTTTTGGGGTTTCACCTTTTTTTATGCTATAATTAGGATCGGAGGTGTTTGCATGCTGGTTGAAATGATGCAAAATGGCTCGAAAAATATGAGCATAGTACTAGATGATGAAATGTGTAACAAGTTCGAACGCTACCACGAAATGCTGGTCAGCGCAGGCAAAGTGATGAACCTCACGCGGGTGCCGGACGACCCGCTGGAGGCGGTCGATCGCAACTACCTGGACTCGCTCACCCCGCTTGCGGTTCCGGATCTCATGCAGGGCGCGCGCACGCTGGTGGACGTGGGATCGGGCGCGGGATTTCCCGGCATTCCCCTTGCGATCGCTCTTCCTCAGCTGCGGGTGACGATGGTGGACGCGCTGAGCAAGCGCGTGGGATTTCTGCAGTCGGTCATTGACGCGCTGGGGCTTTTAAACGCGACCGCCGTGCACGCGCGCCTTGAAGACGCGGCGCGCATGCCCATGCTGCGCGGCCAGTTCGACCTTGCGACCGCGCGCGCGGTCGCGGATACGGCGGTGCTGTGCGAGTGGGCGCTGCCCTTTCTGCGCGTGGGCGGGCAGTTGATCGCCTATAAGGGCCCCGCCATCGACGAGGAACTTCCGCGCGCCGCGCAGGCGCTTGCGACGCTTGGCGGCGAGGTTCAGCGCGTCGTCTCCGCCCCGCTTCCCGGCCGCGACTGGGATCATCGCCTGTTGATCGTTCAAAAAATCGCGCCCACGTCCAAGCGCTTTCCCCGAAAACCCGGCGAGCCCGCCCGAAACCCGCTCTAGGGAAGCGCCAACACAATTGGGCGCTGCGCCCCATGGCGTGCAACGACCGCCCCAAAGCAAGCCCGCACTTTGAGCGCGGCCTGCGCATAAATCATTCAGGATCGCCGAGCAGCTCGGCGATCCTGAATGTCATTTTGGGCGCTTTATGCGCAATTTTGAGGCGCTTTTGATGGTTTGAGTCCCTTTAAGCGCGTCTTTGAAATCCCGACAATCATTGAATGCCCGGCCAGTGCGCGTTTTTTCCGAGCATTTCTTCGATGCGCAGCAGGCGGTTGTATTTTGCGACGCGCTCGGAGCGGCTGGGCGCGCCGGTCTTGATCTGACCCACGTTGAGCGCCACGGCGAGGTCGGCAATGCTCGTGTCCTCTGTTTCGCCGGAGCGGTGCGACACGACGCAGGTATAGCCCGCGCGCTTGGCCAGCTTGATTGCGTCCATGGTCTCTGTCAGGGTGCCGATCTGGTTGAGCTTAATCAGCACGGAATTGGCGCAACCTTCCTCGATGCCGCGCTTGATGCGCTGCGTGTTGGTGACAAACAGGTCGTCGCCGACCAGCTGTATCTTGCCGCCAAGGCGCTTGGTGATGCGCTGCCAACCCGCCCAATCCTCCTCGTCCAAGGGATCTTCGAGCGAGAAGATCGGGTATTTTTCGCACCATTGCGCCCAGCGCTCGATCAGCTCGTCGCCCGTGCGCTTGATCTGCCGCTTGGGCAGGACGTAGTCCGTGCCCAAGCGCCACTCGCCGGCGGCCGCGTCGATCGCCAGCATGAAGTCGGTCCCCGGCCGATACCCCGCCCGCTCGATCCCGCGCAGCAGGTATTCGATGGCGTCCTCGTCGCTTGGCAGGTTGGGCGCGTAACCGCCCTCGTCGCCCACCGACACGCAGTGGCCGTCCGCCTTCAAAAGCTCGGCGAGTTTGTGAAAGACCTCGCTCCCCCAGCGCAGCCCCTCGCAAAAGGAGGGCGCGCCGACCGGCATGATCATGAACTCCTGCACGTCGATGTTGCTGCTCGCGTGGGCGCCGCCGTTTAATACGTTCATCATCGGAATGGGCAGCGTATCGGCGCTGACCCCGCCCAAGAAGCGATAGAGCGGCAGGTTCAGCGCCTGGGACGCCGCATGGGCCGCCGCCAGCGACACGGCGAGGATCGCGTTGGCGCCCAAGCGCGACTTGTCGCGAGTTCCGTCTAGCAGGATCATCGCGCGGTCAACCGTGCCGGTATCGGCCGCATCCAAGCCGCGCAGCGCCTTGTCGATGTCGGTGTTGATGCCATGAACCGCCTTTTTGACGCCTTTTCCGCCAAAACGGGTCGGATCGCCGTCACGCTTTTCCAGCGCCTCGAACTGTCCAGTCGATGCGCCGCTGGGCACGGCGGCTACGCCCCAAGCGCCGCCCGCCAAGTGCACCTCGGCCTCCACGGTGGGATTGCTCCGCGAATCGAGGATTTCCCGTCCAATAATTTTTTCAATGGCAAATTTCATCGCGCACCTCCTTTGGCCTATCCTGCCCGGCGACGCGATTTCGTATCCCTCGACCCCCATAAACGCCATAAAAAGGTTGTATTTTTTACCGTAAAATTATACGTCCTTTTCTACGCCAATTTTATTTACACACCATCGCCAAATATGTTATAATATGGCTATATTCACGGCGTAAAATACAGATTTGAGGGATTTCTCTTGAGCAGAAAAATACCGGCCTATCTACAAGTTTATAGCCACTTGCGCAGCGCCATCGAAGACGGCACGTATCACGTCTCGGAGAAGCTTCCGTCGGAAGCGGAGATGGAGAAGGCATATGCGGTCAGTCGCATCACCATTCGCAGGGCAATCGACCTTTTGTCAAGCGACGGCTACGTCTATGTGCGGCAAGGCCTTGGCACCATCGTCGCCTCGCGCAGCATGAATACATCCAATTACGTCACCTCCTTTACCGATCAACTGTGCGCCGCGGGCTACACGCCGTCCGCCAAGTATATTCACGCGTCGCGTTGCCTGATTCCGGAGCCGATTGCGGCGCTCATGGGGGTGCCCGATGCGCAGGAGGCGGTCTGTGTGCAGCGATTGCTCTTGGCCAGCGCGCATCCCATTGCGCTGATGACCAGCTATTTGATGCCGGACATCGTGCCCGGATTAGAGCAATACCCGCTCGCCTTCACGTCGCTTTCGGCCTTTTTAGCGGAAACCTACGGGATCACGATCGACGTCTCGCGCGACGTGGTGTCTGCGTGCACGGCCGATATGTCGCAGGCGGCCATGCTGGAGATTCCGGTCGGCTCTCCGCTGATCTACTTAAATCGCGTATCCTTTTCAGACGGCATGCCGATCCTGGGCGACATCGTCTTTATCAACGCCCGGATGTTTGCGCTTTCGTTTAACCTCATGGGCAAGTGCCCGCAGCTTCCCAAGAAGGCACGCTTGACAAACAGCGCGGTCTAGCGAAACGCTTGCCCCCTGTGCCTAGCCCACACAGCCTAGCTTTGCACGCGCAGTTTTTCCCGCGCAAAAAGGGCGGTTGCGCCCGCCTTTGGATCGGAAAATCGAACAAAAATGCCGCCCTATCGACGTGATACGGCGGCATTTTTCCTGTACTTAAGCGTCCCATGCGCCCGGTTCCCTAGGGAATCGCTGATTAAAGAACGTGCGTGATGGCGAGCTGAATTTTCGCCAGATTCGTCTTGCAAGAGCCGAAGGCGTAGCATCGCTACGCCCCGGATTTTGCAGGGCGGAGATGGCGGAAATGCAGCCGCCAGCGCGTGCGGGATTTATTCAGCGGTTCCCTAGCGCATGTTCATGAGCGCCGACAGCGACAGGCCGTCCGGCATGCCCGTCGGGTGATCGAGCAGGTTGTTGTCGCTTTGGAACTGCTTCATCGCGCGCCAAGTGGCCTCATCGTACACCTTGGTAAACTGGTTTTTGCCCAGGTAGCCGTGCGTGTACAGCTTTTTCTGCACCCAATAGACCGCCTTGCCCTTGTTAAACGACTTCATCCCGGCGTACTGGTCGTTGAGCCAGCGGGTCAGGGGGATCAGGTCGTCGTCGCTCACGTATTGCCTGGCGTGGGGATGCGAAGGCTCCGGCGTGGGATCGGCGCTTTCCGGTTTTTCCGCTTTGGGCGCGTATTTGGAGAACAGGTCTTTGAGCGTCGCAACCGTCGCGACGCCCGACTGCCGAGTGCCGTTGGCCTTCTGGAACGCGCGCACGGCGCGCTCGGTCTTGGGCCCGTAATTCCCATTTGCGCGGGCGTCCAGAAAGCCCAGCCGCGCAAGGCGCGCCTGCAGGTCGTACACGCGAATGCCGCTGTCCTCCCGCGCCATCTCGACGTACTTTTCGTAATCCGGGATGCGGCCGCGGTTCATCTTTTCAAGAAGCGACTTGCCGACGGTGCCGGTCTCCGAAAGGCCCATGTCGTACTGCAAGTACTTGACCGCGCTTTGCGTATTCGCGCCATAGATGCCGTCCGCCTTGCCCGACAGGTAGCCGTGGCGCTTGAGCGCGGTCTGGATTTCCTCGACCTCCTCGCCGCGCGAGCCGCGCGTCCACTCGGTGGGCTCGGGCGTGGGCGTCGAAACGGGCGCGTGCACCTGCTCGTCCTCCGGCGCGGGTTCCTCCGCGACCACATGGGTCAGCACGCCGTCCGCCCGCTTTTCATAGGGGTACGCGGCCGCAAAGGCCATCGTGCCGTCGAGGCTCGCGCCGTCGTACACCAGCAATTGCTCGTTTGTTGAAACCAGCATGGGCGAGAGCACGCCCGCGTCCAGCACGGTAAAGCGCGTGATGGTGCCGGTCTCGACATCGTAGGCATAGACCCTGTGCCCCTTGTCAATCAGGAACACGCGCCCGGCCGCCGCGGTGATTTCAGGCAGCATCTGAACCGTGATCCCCTTGAGCCCCTTGTGCAGGCCGCGCGCCACGTCGTAGCTCGCAAGCCTACACCCGCCCTTAACTTGCTTCAGATAATACAGCACGTCGCCCAGCGCCGATGCGCAGATGACGTCTGTGTCAACCGGCGTCTCCTCCCCCGCCGCCGCGCCGCGCAGCCGCACCGCAAGCGCGCCGTCTTGCCCCAGCAGCGTCTCGTAGTGCGTGTATCCCGCGATCGTCATGCCGTCTGTCGAGACCGGCGCGTCGATCAATTCACCCAGCGCATGCACAAACAGCTTGTCGCCCGCCTCGCTTGAGACGATCACCCCGTCAATGGAGGCGGTCAGCGCACAGATCGCTTCCTGCGCGCGCGCCTCCTCGCGCGTCGCGCTTGTCAGCGGGTTGTAGCTCATGAGCGCAAAATGGTCGTCCGGATCGAGGTAGTAGATGAGCGCCGACAGCGGGCTGTAAACCGCCTCGCCGGCAATCTGCGCCACCGTCTTGACGCCCTCCACTTCGTCCCCCAGCCCGAGCAACTTGAGGCTGCCCGCCCCGATGAGGTCGCTCTTGCCGTTTACCTCCGCCGTCGTAAAGATCACCTTCGACGCGTCGGCGTACACGATCGCGCGCACCGCGTCGTTGCCTAGCGGCATGGAGGTGTCGCTGCGGTACAAC
This sequence comes from Clostridia bacterium, assembly GCA_036645575.1. Classification (GTDB taxonomy): domain Bacteria; phylum Bacillota; class Clostridia; order Christensenellales; family Aristaeellaceae; genus JAVXNW01. The sequence continues at coordinate 12,889 of JAVXNW010000025.1, forward strand.
TGGTTGTTTAGGCCCACGTACACGCTCTGCGCGCCGTCCCACACCGCCATCTGTCCAACCGCGTCCATCGTCGCGGCGCTTGCCGTCGCCATGCCCGTGCAAAGAATCGCCACCAACAGCAGCATCCACCGTTTTCCCATTTTATCCAGCCTCCTCCGCTGTGCTTTTACCCATTGTGTTGAGTATACCATATTTTTAAGCAAAATGCACGGTCGTTTTCCGCCTTGGCGCGCCAATACGCCCGATGCGGCGCGCACGCGCGCGTCTATTGCGCCGCGAGCGCGCCCGGCGCATCGAGCAAGAGCGCAATGGCTTTGAGGACGCAGCGCGCGGTGATTTCGGCGGTATGATAGTCCAAGTTTTCGGGGGTATCGCTCATCTTGTGGTACTCGTCGGGCAGGCGCAGCGACCCTGCCTCGATTTGGCGAAAGCAGATGTTGGCGGCGTCCAGTTCCGCGTTGTGAAAGCTGTAGTGGTCGCTCTCGCCGTAATAGAACACCGGCACGCTCGTCCCGTAAAGCGCCTGACTGGCGCGCTCAATCGCGCGTGTCGCGGCGTTTTCCATTGGCTCCATGAGCATGGCCTCGGCGTAGGTTCCGTCCGGCAGCTTCCCGCCCAAGATGTTGGCGACAAGCTGCGCGTCCAGTCCCTTGGACGAAATGCTGATGTCCATATTGAACGCGGCGACGTGGCGCGCGCGCTCTTGCGCGCTCAGGCGCTCGACATAGGCGCGCGAGCCGTGGTAGCCGTTTTCCTCGGATCCCAGAAAGACCAGCCGGATTTCCGCCGGGAAATCGGCGGCGTGCGCCTCAAGATAGCGCGCCAGTTCGAGCAATATGGCGACCGACGCCGCGTTGTCGCGCGCGCCCGGCGAGGTCGGAACCGAGTCGTAATGCGCGACGACCGAGATGAGCGCCGGTGCGCCGGGGTTGATCCGCGCGACCAGGTTCTCGCTGGACAGGTGCTTAAAGCCCTGAAAGGCCGTGCGCTCGAGGGTATCGGGCGCGCAAAATCCCATCGCCCGAACCTGTCCCTCGAGCCAGTCGCACGCCGCGCGCTCCTGCGCGGTGCCGGTTTCCCGAATGCCAATTTCATTTGATAGGTATTCTGTCGCCGCGCGGATTCGCCCGACATCCACCTCAAAATCCTGTGCCTGCGCCGCCATCCCCAACGCCGCGATAAGGATCACCATCAGGCAGGCCTTCCCCCAAAATCGCTTCATAACGCCGCTCCTTTGTCGCATCATCGCTCCCGCGATCAGCCGTCGCTTCCGCAACCGCATCGTCGCTTTCGCGATTGGCTATTGTTTCCATTATATCGCCTTCTCGCCTGAAGATCAAGCCGATGCGGGCGCGGCTTGACAAAATAGCGCGGCGCGCAAAAGCGCCGCCCTATCCGCATGATCGGGCGACGCTTTTATGGATTATTGCGCAAAAAACGCATTCTTCAGGCCTTGCGCATCGGTCGCTTGAGGGGCGGCGTTGGCCTTAACGCGCTTACTTGATGTACGCGCTCGCGCTCGCGCCCGCGATGCGGCCGTAGACCACGATGTCGGCTACGGCGTTGCCGCCCAAGCGGTTCGCGCCATGCACGCCGCCGGTGACTTCGCCCGCCGCGAACAGGCCGGGGATCGCCGTGCCTTCGGTCGAGAGAACCTCGGATGCGCTGTTGATCTTGAGTCCGCCCATCGTGTGGTGCACGCCGGGGGCGATCTTGATGGCGTAGAAGGGGGCGGTGTCAAGCGGCTTGGCAAACGCGGTGCGGCCAAATTCCGCATCGGCGCCCGCCGTGACGGCCGCGTTCCAGGTGTCCATCGTCGCCGTCAGGTTCGCGCCATCCGCGCCGATCTGCTCGGCCAGCGCTTCGTAGGTGTCGCCCTGAACCGTATAGCCCTTGGAAATATAGCCCGCAATGACGCCCGACGCGTCCACCATCTTCTGATCGACGACCAGGTAGGCGTAGGAGCCGGTCTGGGCGATTTCCGCCGCGCTGACCGCGTCGCGCGTGCCAACCTCGTCGCAGAAGCGCTTGCCCTCTTGGTTGATCAGGATCGCGCCGTCGCCGCGCAGGCCTTCCGTGATCAGCGCGCTGGTCTTCTGCTCCACGGTCGGGTGAATCTGGATCTGATCCATGTCGACGGTCGCCGCGCCAACCGCTTCGCCCATCGCAATGCCGTCGCCGGTCGCGCCCGGCGCGTTGGTGGTCACATAGCCGGTCAGCTCGGGCTTGTAGCCTTCGACCATCGCGGCGTTGGCGCCGAATCCGCCGGAGGCCAGGATGACGGCCTTGGCCGCAATGTTGTACGCGCCCGCCGGGCCCTCGACCTTGACGCCCGCCGCCTTGCCATCCTGCATGATGACTTCGGTCGCCTTGGTCTCAAAAACGGTCTGAATCTTCTCGTTCTCCTCGCACTTGGCGGTGAAGATCGGCACAAGGTAGCTGCCTACGGCAGTGGTCTTGCCCTCGTCGTTCACCGGGCGATGGATGCGCTTGACGCTCGCGCCGCCAAATGCGCCCACGCTCGTCAGGTCCGCGCCGATCGTGTGCAGCCATGCAATGCCATCCTTGGCCTGCGTGGCGAGCGTCTTGACCAGCGCCGGGTCGTTTAGGTTCTTGCCGCCCACGAGCGTATCCAGTTCGAACAGCTCGACGGTGTCAAAGTAGCCCTGCGGGGCGGCCTTGTACGCGTTCCACTGGGTCTCAACGGTCGAAATCAGCTCGCCCAGCTTGTCGCCATATTTTTCCTTGGCGGCAGCCAGCGTCTTTTCGACGCCCGCCTCTTCGGCAAACTCGACGCCCGCCTGCTCGGGCGTGCCCGCGGCGTTCATGCCGCCGGTCGAGCGCACGGTGTTTCCGCCGGTCGAACCCATCTTCTCGACGATGACGACCGACTGCGCGCCGTCCTCGACGGCCTGAAGCGCCGCCACCATGCCCGCGCCGCCCGCGCCGACAACGACCACGTCGCATTCGAGGTCAGTCGCCTTTTCCGCCGCTTCCGGCTTGGCGATCGGCGCAATGTAATCGTCCAGGTTCGCGCCCGCCGCGCGGATCGCCTCGCCGGTCGCGTTGATCAGCGCATAAGAGGAGTTGGTCGCGCCCGCCACCACGTCCACCGCCACCGACTGGTTTTCAACGATCTGCGCCGCAAGCTTCTCCATGGCCACGTCGCCAATGCCGGCGGTCTCGGCGTGCTTGACCGGCACGACCTTCGTGATCTTGCCGTCCTCAAACGTCACTTCAACGGTCACCATGTCGTTGTTGCCCATGGCCTCGCCGGTGTAGGCTCCATTCACGGCCGCCGCCTGCGCGCTCGCGCCGGCCATCATGCCCAGTAGCATGACAAGCGCCATCATCAATGCCAATGTCTTTTTCATGGTATTTCCTCCTCGATTCCTGTACTTCTACGCGTACAAGTGTCTGATAAAATTATAACACATCGTGCGCGGAATTACATTAAGCGCGGTTTATTTTCCTGCGACGAGTTAAAGACAATTTTGTACAAATGCCCGCAAGCGGCGATTGCCCGCTTCGGTTTTGCTTTTGTTTTGCTTTGCTTCGGTTCCATCAAAGCGCCCGCCGGCCTCGCGCGGCCAAAAAACAGATCCCGGAGCCTTTCCTGGCGTCCTACGCGCTATTCGTCCCCTGATTCGGGCTTTGCGCGATGGATCGACAGCAAATGCGCGTAATGCGCGTCCTCCGCCTCGTCCTGTGGAAGAAACGGCATAAGCCCCGTGCACTCGTTCATCGAGGCCACCTTCTCCACCTCATAAAATGAAGCGTCTTCCCCATGGCGCTGCTTTTTCTCCTTGGGCGTCTCCTTCATCCCCATTCACCTCCTAAATTTTCGAAAAACGATGATTCATGCGGTGTCGTCCGGCAAAAACACGCGCTTTCCGCCCCCGCATGATCATCGTTTCCCTAGATTATGTCCGCGCGCGCCATTTCATCCGCACGGAAGAAATTGGTGAATGAATGCGGCCGCGTCGCTTGATCCCATGGCGGCAAAAGCCGGTTCGCTGCAGGCGCTTTGCTTGGCGACCTGCTTTCTTTCCTCACTTGGTCATCTCGTACATCATGATGCCGGCGGCGACGGCGGCGTTTAGCGACTCAGCGCCGCCACGCATGGGCAGTTTGAGGCGCATGGTCGCCTGACGCGCGACTTGGGCGCTCACGCCGTGCGCCTCGCTTCCAATGACGAGCACATACTTGTCGCCAAGCGGCGCGTGGCCATAGAAGGGCTCGCCTTGAAGCGAGGAGGCGACGATCTGATAGCCCGCCCGATTAAATTGCGCGAGCGTCTGCGAAAGGTCGGATGCCTGCGCGCAGCGCACGCGAAAGCCGGAGCCCATCGCGGCGCGCTGCACCTTGGGGCTGAACGGATCGGCGCTCCCTTCGCCCAGCAGCAGCCCGTCAAAGCCGGCGGCGTCGGCGGTGCGCCAGATGGTGCCCACGTTTCCAGGGTCCTGCACGCCGTCAAGCGCCACCAAGCGGGCGGGCGGGTCCAAAAAGTCGATGGTGAGGTCGGGCAGGGCAAAGGCGCAGCAGCAGCCCTGCGGCGTGCGCGTTGAGCATACCGCCTCCAGCACGTTGTCCGTGACGCGATAGCACGCGGCGCCCGATGCTTCAAAAGGGCGGATGAGTTCGGGCAGGGCGCGCGCCTGATCGTAGAGGAGCACGCGCGGGACAAGGCCGCCCCGCAGCGCCTCCCGCAGCAATTTTTCGCCTTCGACGAGGAACTGCCCGAATTCTTCGCGCGCCGCGCGTTCCTTGAGCGCGCGCAGGCGCTTGACGACCGGGTTTTGAACGCTGGTCAGCGATTCGTGTTCACTTGTTGGCATGTTGTTCCTTTCTGCGCCGGAGGACGCCCTGAAGCGCCTGAACGATCAATGTCAAAAGGCCAAAGAGCATCAGGAAATAGTAGGTGAAAAAGCGCCAGCAGAGCATGGCGGCGAGGATCTCGCCCGAAGGAAATACGTTTTTGAAAAACAGGCAGAACCCGCCCTCCTGCGCGCCGGCGGCGCCGGGCAGCGGCACAAACGCCGCGGTGATGAACAGCAGCAGTTGCAGCGTGATCAATTCGCCCGCGCTGTACCCGCTCAGACCAAAGGCGTAGTACAGGCACACCACCACGCTCATCAGCGTCAGCATCTGCGCGCACGACAATAAAAACACCACAATCGCGTCGAGCGGGCGCGCGACAAGGCGCTTGAGCGCGCACTGATAGTCGGCCAGCACGGAAAACGTCTTGCTCGCGCTCGCGGATTCGTCCTTGACCAAATGCAGCCGGTGGAGCGTATGCACGCACCACCTGACGAAGCGGTCGATCCATTTCATCCGAAACATCGTCAGCACGATCATCGCGACCAGCCCCACGTTGACCCCATACCCCATCGCCACCAGCCAGCGAAAGCCATATAGCTGCGCGTTCACAACGCTTGTGTGCGCTAGCCACATGCCCGCGCCAAGCAGCAACAGCGCCGCCTGAAAGCCGATAAACTTGATCGACAGCGCGGCGGTGCCGGTGCTCAGCGGGACGCCCATCTGGTGCAGCGCGAGCAGCTGCATCGGCTGGCCGCCGCTTGACGAGGGCGTGATCGCGGAATAAAATTGCCCGATCCCCGTGACCAACATCGTGTTGAGCGGCCCAAGTCGCGCGCCCTGGCTGTACAGCGCGTAGTTGAGCGTCGCCGCGCGCGCCACCAGATACAGCGCGGTCAGCCCAATCGCGCCGCCCACCCAGCGATAGTCGAGCTGTTTAAACGCCGCGAGCACGAGCGGCAGGTCTTCCGATCTCAGCAGGATGACCAGCACCAACAGCGTCGCCAGCACGATGTAGATCAGCCCGCTGTTTTTTTTCAGAAACTTAGCCATGCGTGCACGTCCCTTTATTCAGAATGTCCAAAATCTCCCGAACGGCCGCCTCGACCGCCTGCGACGGGGTGAGCTGCTGCGCGCCTGCCACCCGCACGCGACATTTCCCGGTGGGCAAGAGCACCTTGCACGCGCCACACGCGCCCACCGCCTGCGCCATTCGCGGGCTCATCTCCCCCATCAGCGCGTCCGCCAGCACGATGCCCATGGGCCCCGCGACGACGTCCGCGTCGCGGCAGTTGACCACCACCGCGTTTTCGCCGGTCGCGCCCGCGTCCGCGCCCGCCTTGATCATCGCGTTTGTCGCAAGCGCATTGGTGCCCACCGCCAGTATCGGCTGATCGGGCAGCGCGTCCTTTATCCGCTCGACCAGCGCGCGACCCATGCCGCCGCCCTGCCCGTCGATAATCACAAGCTTCATTCCAATGTACCATCCTTTTTCCCACTCATCCTATTAGGGAATCATCGCCAAGCGCGCGTCCAGCTCGGCGCGCAGGTTGTCTTGGGACAGCGGGCCGACGATGTCCTCGCCGACTTTTTGTCCCTTGGCGTCAAGGAACATGTAGGTGGGCGTGTACTGGCCGTTCATCAGCGCGGCCGTGCTCAGCATCGGGGGGATGTTGACGAAGGTCACTTGGGTTCTGTCGACGATCTCGCGGGCCACGTCCTTGGTCTCGTCATCGTAGGCGTCAACCACGATGCCCAACCCTTGTACGCCCTTGTCCTTGTACGATTCGATCACCTGGCTCAAGTTGCCGATCGACTCAAGGCAGGGCGAGCAGTAGGTGCCCCAGAAATACACGAGCGTCAGCGGGGCGTTTCCGACAAAATCTTGGTTGACGACCGCGCCGTCCAGCGACGTGGTTTCAAACGCGCCCAGCGCGCCGTAGTCCTGCTTGACGTCAAAAAACTGGTACGATTCAGGCTTGGCGAGCGCCTGATAGACCTCGCCCGCTACCCGCGCAAGCTCGGGGTCAAGGGACGAAAGGTCGAGCGCCTTGGGGCGGATCGCGGTGAAGGCGGTGGCGCCGACGGCGCCCAGCGGCAGGCGCTCGTAATCGGGGTAAATGGCGGAGAGATCGGCGTCCGGCGCGTGGGTCACCACGCCGCCCAGCGCGATCATTTCGCCGTTCAGCCACGTCTCCATCTCGTCGAAGGTTTCAAATGTGCGCTGTTCGCCCGACAGGTTGGGCGTTGCGTATATGAGGCCGTATCCGCTCAACGTGCTTGTCGCCACGCCGTCGTCCACGCGGCAGAAAAAGGACAGGTCGCGGTCGTCCACGACGTACTTCCAAGATTCGTCGATGATAAAGCGAAAGCCCAGCTCGTCCTGTGAAAAGCGATAGCCGCCATCCTGCGCAAGCGCGCTCGTGCCAAGCAGCATGAGCGCCAACATGAGCGCCAGTAATTTCTTCATTCTAAGTCCCTCCAAATATTCTATATTGCCCATCGATAACCACTTTAAAAGCCATTCCATCGCGCCTGCGCAATCAGCCCGATACGCGCGCCGCATCCCCTCCGCGCCTGCGCAATCAGCGCGATACGCGCGCCGCATCCCCTCAATCGCGCGCCTGCGCAATCGGCGCGAGCGCTTCATCGCTCGGGGTCACGTAGAGCGTATGCTGGTGCGTGAAGGTCACAAACCCGGGCTTTCCCCCGGCCGGTTTTTTGACGTACTTGCGCAGCGTATAATCTACCGGCACCCTAGAGGACTTGCCGCCCTTGGAGTAGCGCGCGGCGAGCAGCGCCGCCTCGTAGATCGCCTGCTCCGCCGGGTCTTCGCCCACGATGATCACGTGCGAGCCGGGCATGTCCTTGGCGTGCAGCCAAATTTCGTTGGCCTGCGCGGACTGGGTGAGCTTTTCGTTTTGCACGTTGTTGCGTCCGACCAAGATGTCCGATCCGGTCGAAGAACGAAAGTGCATCGGCCGCGACGGCGGCAGTTGCTTGAGCTGGCGGCGGTTGTGGTTGGTGCGCACGTAGTCGAGCGCCTCAAGCTCGGTTCGGATCTCGTTAAGCTCGGTCTCCTCGGTGCAGTTGGCGAGGTTGAACAGCTGGCCGTCCAGATAATCCAGCTCTTCGCGCGTCTTTTCAATCTGCTTGGCCGCCAGCGTCTGGGCGGAGCGCGCCTTCTGGTAGAGCTTGAAGTAGCGCTGCGCGTTCTGGCCGGGCGACAGCTTTTCGTCAAGCGCGATCTCGATCTTGGCGCAATCGGGGTCGTAGTAGTTGATGAGCAGCGCCTTTTTCTGTCCCTTCACGATCTGGCGCTGCCCCGCCGTCAGCAGCTCCCCGTTCAGGCGATATTCCTCCATGCGCGCGCTGCCCGCGAGCGCCTCCTGCTGAAGCGCCAGCTTCTTCTCGCAGCGCTCGATGTTGAGGCGCAGCACGTGCCGAAGCGACGCCGACTTTTGCCCGATCCGCTCCACGTTGTCGCGCTCGCGGTAGAAGGCGTCCATCGCCTCTGACAGCGTGGGAAAGGGCTCAGCTTGCAGCGCGCCGTATTGCAGGTAGGGAAAAGCGGTCACGTCCAGGGGCGCGCCGCCTTCGGAAAAGGCGACCGTGGGCGCGGAAAGGCTAGCCAGCGCGCCCAGCAGCTGCTGAACGCGCGAGCAGGTCGCCTGCCGGTCGATCTCCTCGCAGCGCGCATCCATGCGTCCGGTCGCCCGAAGCGCAATTTCCAGCGCGGTCTGGCGCGAAAGGCCGCTGATGAGCGAAGCAAGCGCGCCGCAGAGCGGGCCGTTGCGCTCAGAAAGCCCCGCCGGAAGCGCCTGCGCGTCCATCTGGTCAAAGGGGATCTTTCCGTGCGCCGGCGGCCGCTCGTAGTACAGCCCCGGCAGCACCTGCCGCACGCGGCTGATGTCGCCGGTCACGTGGCGCGCGCAGTCCACAATGCGCCCGTCCTCCTCGGTCAGGATCAGGTTGGAATGCTTGCCCATAAACTCGCACACAAGCGTCTTGACGGTGGGATCGCCAAGCTCGCTCAGGTGCTCGAAGGCAATTTCGAGAATGCGGTCGCCGCCGTATTGCGTGACGCGCGCAATGCGCCCGCCCAATAGGTGCTTTCTTAGCAACATGCAAAACATCGGCGGCTCGAGCGGGTTGTTTTTCTTGATCTGGGTCAAATGCGTGCGCGCGGAATTGGCGTTGGCGGTCAACAGCAGCGCGCAATTCCGGTTGTGGTTTCGAATCGTCAAAAGCACTTCGTCGCGCTCCGGTTGCGCCACCTTGTCAACGCGCCCGCCCACCAGCGCCTCCGATAGCTCCCGCGCCATAAACCCCAGCGTCAGCGCGTCCATTGGCATGATTGTCATCCTCCGATTTCGCCCTCGTAGTCCACCGTAATTTTGGCGTCTACCCAACATTATATCGAATAAACAATCTCTTCGCAACCATACCGCGAAATTCTGTGGTAAAATAGAGTCGCTTGTATGCTGGACGTGCGCGTCAAAAATCCAATGCCTTTGGGTTACGCGGAGCTGCGCGCCCGCCTTGGGCGGTAAATCCCCTGGATTGCCTAGTGGACTTTTGCGCTTGCGATCATACCTGTCCTGCCAAACGAATATCTTGTCAACGCGAGATCAATAGGCGGGAGGGTTCGAAATGAAATTGAGCACCAGTCAACGCAAGCTGTATCTGCTTAGCGCAATACTGCTTGCGCTAACGCTCGTCGTCGTGACGGCGTGGGGACTTTGGCGTGTGCCGGACTCATCGACCGGTGCTGCGCCGGCGCAGGCTACCCCGGAGGTTGCGCCGGGCGTCGTCACGCCGGGCGTGGCGCCCGAGGCGACGCCGGGGCCGACCCAACAGGGTACGATCAAGACCGTGGTCTATTATCAGGACAACTACGGCTACCTCGTGCCGGTGACCCGCACCATTCCCGAGGAGAAGGGGGTCGCCAAGGCGACGCTCTCCATGATGGTGCAGTCGGCCTACAACGACATGGAGGCGGCGCGGCTGGGTCTGCGCACGGTGCTTCCCGAGGGCACGAACATCGACCTGGACGTGGTGAATGGCGTGGCGCGGGTGGACCTTGGCGAGCAGGTGCTCAAGGCCGCCGATGCCGAGGCCGAAAACAACATGGTGTCCGCGGTCGTGCAGACGCTCACCGAGTTTCCGACCATCAAGCAGGTGGAGTTCCTGATCGGCGGCAAGAAGCGCGACGCGCTGACCTACGGAACGCCGGTATCGGCCCCCTACGAGCGCGGCGCGATCAATCTGGAGAGCGCCCAGGCGAACGCGGCGGTGGCCGACCTTCAGACGGTCGAACTGTACTTCCCGGGCGACGCGTCCTCGCTGATCGTGCCGGTGACGCGCACGGTCTATGGCGCAAGCGACCTGGACACGGCGGTATTGGAACTGGTCAAGGGTCCCAGCAGTCAAAGCCCGCTCGACAGCGCGCTGCCGTCCGGCTGCGGCCTGATCGGCGTATCGGTCAAGGACGGCGTGGCCACGGTCAACTTCACCCGCGAATTTATGCACATCGCGGAGGAATCGGACGGCGGGCGGCTGGCGCTTCGGGCGCTGATGCTCACGTGCACGAACTTCGACTCGGTCAAACAGGTTCAGATTCAGGTGGAGGGAAAGCCCTATGACCCGGGCGCAACGACGCTTGCGTCGCCCACGTTTGTCAACGACGCCTCGTCGATCAATCAGGCCTACGTCGCCACGCAGACCGCGTCGATTCTGGATATGGACTGATTGGTTGGGGTCGAAAGCTCGTTTTCTGTTGGTTGCGCGCCGCCCGTTGCGTAGGTTTGCTTGATGGCGCAATGGGCGGCGCGCCGCCCGGCAAAGTGAGCGCTCGACATGCTAATGATTATGTAAGATAAGTAGGGGGAATACAAAGGGTATGAGACGTGATTCAAGGCAGTTCGGCGATTTGCGGGCGGTAGAGATCATCCCGGATTACACCGAGATGGCGGCAGGCTCGGTATTGATCAAGTGCGCAAAGACGCGCGTCCTTTGCACCGCGTCCTTTCAAAAGGGGGTACCGCCCTTCCTGAAGGGGCAGGGCAAGGGCTGGCTGACGGCGGAATACGCGATGCTTCCGGGCGCGACCAGCACGCGCAAGCCGCGCGACGGCGTCAAAAAGGACGGGCGCTCAGTTGAGATACAGCGCCTGATCGGGCGGTCGCTGCGCGCCGCGTGCGACCTGACAAGGCTTGGCGAAAACACGATCACGCTGGATTGCGACGTGTTGCAGGCCGACGGCGGCACGCGCACCGCCGCCATCACCGGCGCGTTTGTCGCGCTGTGCCTCGCGGTCGATCGCCTGATTGCATCCGGCGAGATCGCGGACTCGCCCGTCGTGCGCCAACTGGCGGCGGTCAGCGTAGGGCTTGTGGACGATCAGCCCATGCTTGACCTGTGCTACGAGGAGGACAGCCGCGCGCAGGTGGACATGAACCTGGTGATGACGCGGGACGCGCAAGGGCAAATCCGCTTTGTCGAGGTGCAGGGCACCGGCGAAGGGCGCACGTTTGACCGAAAAGAGCTGAACCAGCTGCTGGATCTGGCGGAAAAGGGGATTCTGGCGCTGATGGACGCGCAGCGCGCGGCGCTGGGTCAGCGCGCGCAGGTGATCGGCAAAAAGCCGCGTCTGGTGCTGGCCAGCGGCAACTTTGGCAAGCTCAAGGAGATGCGGATGCTGCTGGGCGACTACTTCGACGTGATTTCGATGCGCGAGATGGGCGTCCAAATCGATGTCGAGGAGGATGGCGAGACGTTTGAGGAAAACGCGCTGATCAAGGCGCGCGCGCTCATGCGCCTGACCGGCTGCGCGTCGATCGCGGATGATTCGGGGCTCGAGGTGGACGCGCTGAACGGGCGACCCGGCGTGCACTCCGCGCGCTACGCGGGCGTGCACGGCGACGACGAGGCCAACAATCAGCTGCTGCTCAAGGAATTGGATCAAGCGAGCGAGCGCGGCGCGCGCTACGTGTGCGTGATGGCGCTCGTAAGGCCGGGGCACGAGCCGCTCTTGGCGCGCGGTGTCTGCGAAGGGAATATCCTGACTGAGTACCACGGCGACGGCGGGTTCGGGTATGATCCGCTGTTTTACGCGTGCGATCTGGGCAAGGCGTTTGCCGAGGCCTCGCTCGAGGAGAAAAACCAGGTGTCGCACCGCGCCCGCGCAATCCATGCGCTGCTTGCGACCCTTGCGCAGGCCCATGATTAGGCTGGGCATCGTATCCGATAGCCACGGCTGCCTCTCGATGATCGAGAAGGCGGCGGTGGCGCTTTCGGATTGCGATCAGGTGATCCATCTGGGCGACGTGGTGAGCGACGCGGGACGCCTCGCGCGGCGCTTGCCCTGCCCGGTGCACTGCGTGCGCGGCAACTGCGACGGCTACTCGTCGGGCGCGCCGGAACAGATGACGCTCAAGGTTTCGGGGTACACGCTTCTGCTCACGCACGGAGACGCCTATCGCGTGAAGCAAGGGCTGCTGATGCTTGCCTACGGCGCGCGCGAAGTGGGTGCGGACATCGTGCTCTACGGGCACACGCACATCCCGTCGGTGGACCGCGACGGTCCGCTTCTGCTCATCAATCCGGGCGCATTGATGGATGGACGGTGTGCCATTTTAACCTTTTCCGACAATGGTCCGGTGCCTGCTATGAAAATTTTGTAAACCCATGGACAAACGGAATGAAACATGCTATAATTCTACCTTGTCAGCAACTGTTTGCTGAGTGCCCAGAAGTGATGTGCCCCGCTGGTACCTTTGCGCCCGTAGCTCAGTCGGATAGAGCAACGGCCTTCTAAGCCGTGGGCCGGGGGTTCGAATCCCTTCGGGCGCGCCATATGGTGGATGTAGCTCAGTTTGGTTAGAGTGCCAGGTTGTGGCCCTGGAGGTCGTGGGTTCGAGCCCCATCATCCACCCCATTTTTTCCACATCAAGTCAGGCGATCAAGACCGTGGGCTGTTGGGGCGTCGCCAAGCGGTTAAGGCACAAGACTTTGACTCTTGTATGCGCAGGTTCAAATCCTGCCGCCCCAGCCATTTTTCGACTCATTAGCTCAGTTGGCTAGAGCACCTGACTTTTAATCAGGGTGTCCGGGGTTCAAGTCCCCGATGAGTCACCAGAAAGAACCCCCGAAATCATTGCGGTTTCGGGGGTTTTGCTATGCCCCGGAACAAAGGTGGAATCTTCGCTGTGCAACTTTTGTATTAGTTGTCAATCCTTCCAGTTACCTTCTAGCGTTAATAGTTTGTTGTAACGCCAGTAGTCATTCGGCGAATGTGCTATACTGATAACGGAAGAAGGTGCTCATATGGCAAAGAAGCAAACGGATTGGACAAGGGTATATAACGAAAAAGCGTATGATCGACTTGCAATCACAATCCCAAAGGGTCAGAAGGCCGCGATAGAAGCCGCCGCTTCCGCTGTAGGCGAATCCGTCAACGGATACACGAACGGCGCTCTGCTGGCTCGCATGGGGCTTGAGGAGTGGCCGAAAGAGGGATTGCCGAATGATGCGAATTGAAGATGTGCGCGCGCTATGTCGAGATGATGCAATCGTGGTGACAAAGCACCTTGCGGATAGAATGCAGGACGCGGCAAAAAATATTCGCAGGTGAAGGACGCAATTCACTGCGGCGAAGTGATTGAAGACCAGAAAGGCGGTGAACGCATGAAGTGCTTGCGCTGCAAGGGCGAAATGCAGAATGGATATACCACGCACACGGTTGATCTGGGGAAGTGCTGCATTGTGATTCGGCGCGTTCCCTGCATGAAGTGCGACGAATGCGGCGAGATTGTTTTTTCGGGAACGGTTATGGCCACATTGGAAAAGTTAATGGACACCATGCAAAGTGCGCTGACAGAAGTTGCGGTAATGAATTACCCGGGCGCGGTTGCGTAACGAACGCAGCGCCAATGCACGTAAATAAAACCATACTCGCTGCGCATTGAGTGCATGCAACGGCTGGAGGCGAAACAAGCTGTAAGGGATCAAATCCCATTTTAAGGCAAAGAAAAAGCCCGGAAGCGCAATGCTTTCAGGCTTTTCCGTTGTATCTGCACGCAACTATTGATACAATGGAACGATAGCCTTGGGAGACGGGCAGGGGGATGCAAATTCGCAGGTATTCGAGAACGATAGGATTTTGAATCGTTCACGAATGGGGGCTGTCGTTCGCGGATACAAAACGCTTATGAAGCCATACATGAAAGTTGCCTATTTCATTAATCGCTGTAACTCTTGTAAATCAACCAACTGTATGCGGCCATTTAACATCTCTGCTTCTCTTGTGGCATCTCTGGTGAATCGAGATGTTGTGACTATGACACCCTTATCGACGCGATCTCTTTCCATCACGGCATATAGATT
>JAVXNW010000026.1:0-26940 GCA_036645575.1 Clostridia bacterium
TACAGCCCGAAGCCGTATGCGCCGAAGCCTTACGGCGATAAGCCGCAGGGCGACAAGCCCGCGTACAGCCCGAAGCCGTATGCGCCGAAGCCTTACGGCGATAAGCCGCAGGGCGACAAGCCCGCATACACGCCGAAGCCGTATGCGCCCAAGCCTTATGGCGATAGGCCGCAGGGCGACAAGCCCGCATACAGCCCGAAGCCGTATGCGCCGAAGCCTTATGGTGATAGACCGCAAGGCGACAAGCCCGCATACAGCCCGAAGCCTTACGCGCCGAAGCCGCCGATTGGCGCGCCGCGCGTCGATCAGGCGACGGAGGCAAAGCCCGCCTTCGACAAGCCCCGCACCTTCGCAAAGCCGCGCAGTTTCGACAAGCCGCGCCATGGCGACAAGCCCGCCAACGCGCCGAAGCAGGGGATGGGCATGGATTCGCGCAAGCTGGCGCTGCTGGCGCTCAGCGACGTCGTGCGCGGCAAGGCCTATTCGCAGTTGGCGCTGGACGAGCGACTGCGCGCCTCGAGCATATCGCCGGAGGACAAGCGGCTTTCGACGATGATTTTCTACGCGGCGCTTGAAAACCGGTTGCGCATCAGCTGGGTGCTCAAGCAATTTGTCGAGTCGATGCCTGAGGACGTGGTCGAGGACATCTTCCACATTGCGGCGGCGCAGCTGCTGTTTCTGGACCGCGTGCCCGACCATGCGGTCGTGGACGAGGCGGTCAAACAGGTGAAGGCGCTGGGTCGCGAGCACTTTGCGCCGCTGGTCAACGGAACGCTGCGCACGCTGATTCGGGCGCGCAACGCGGAGGAAATCCGCTATCCGGTCAAGGAGGACGATGAGGTCAAGTACCTGTCGGTCATGCACTCGCTGCCCGAGGCGCTTTCCGCGCGGCTGATCGCCGATTACGGCATGGAAGAAGCCGAACAGATGATCGCCTATCGGCCGGACGAACACACGCAGACCGTGCGCCCCAACCTCAGCAAGATGGATGACGCGCAGTTTGAACAGTACCTGACCGAGCGCGGCTGGTCGCCCCGCAAGGGCATTGTGCCGCACGCGTTTCACATAACCGCCGCGGGGGACTTGGGCAGCGATCCGGCCTTCCGCGAAGGGCTGTTTTCGATGCAGGGCGAAGGCTCGATGCTGCCCTGCTACGCGATGGCGCCTAGACCCGGGGAGACCATTCTGGACTGCTGCGCCGCGCCCGGCGGCAAGGCGGCGCTGCTGAGCGAACTCATGGGCGAGACCGGGCGCGTGCAGGCGTGGGAGTTACACGAGCACCGCGCGGAACTGATGCGCGCGATGAAAAAGCGGCTGCGGCTTGACAATTTGCGCATCGCCGTGCGCGACGCGACGATCAGCCGCGAGGAATGCGTCGGCGAATTTGACGCGGTGCTGGTGGACGCGCCGTGCTCGGGACTGGGCGTGATGGTCAACAAGCCCGACATCAAATACCGCGTGACCGAGGATGACATCACGCTGCTCACCCAGCTGCAAAAGAAGATCCTCGACGCGTGCGCGCCCTATGTGCGCGTGGGCGGGCGGCTGGTCTACGCGACGTGCACCGTCATCAAGGATGAAAACGAGCGGCAGGCGGCGGCGTTCCTCGAGCGCCATCCCGAATTTATGGCCGATCCCGACGGAAGCTGGCTGCCGGAAGCGCTGCGCGAGCGCTTCCACGACGGTCAGATTCAGTTGCAGGCGCACAAAGACCAGATGGAAGGCTTCTTTGTGGCGCGCTTTGTGCGCACGGAGGGCAGCAGATGATCGAACTTTGCGGCATGACGCCGGAGGAAATTACGCTCTATATGAAGACGCTCGGGCAGGGCGCCTTCCGTGGCGCGCAGGTATACGCCTGGGCGATGAAGGGCGTTCCGGTCGAGGAGATGACCAACCTGTCCAAGGACTTGCGCGAAAAGATCGCGCAGCAAGCGGTCACAAACCCGGTGAAGATCCGCGAGGAGCGCGTGAGCAAGCTGGACGGGACGCGCAAGTACCTGTTTGAATTGGCCGACGGAAACTTGATCGAGGGCGTGCTGATGCGCTACAAGTACGGCTGCACGCTGTGCGTCTCCACGCAAGTGGGCTGCAAGATGGGCTGCGTGTTCTGCGCGTCCACGCTCGAGGGCTGCGCGCGCAACCTGACGCCGGGCGAACTTGTGGGGCAGGTGCTGTGCGCGAACAAGGTGCTCGAGGCGTCGGGCGAGCGCGTGCACAATTTGGTGCTGATGGGCAGCGGCGAGCCGTTTGACAATTACGACAACGTGGTCAAGTTTCTGCGCCTCGTGATCGACGAGCGCGGGCTCAACCTGTCGGTTCGATCGATATCCCTGTCCACCTGCGGCTTGGTCGAGCGGATGCGCGCATTTGCCGAGGAGGGACTGCCCGTCACGCTGTCGCTGTCGCTGCACGCGCCCAACGACCGGATTCGGAAAAAACTCATGCCGGTGGCGCAGGCGTACACGATGGAAAAGACGCTCGCCGCCTGCAAAAACTACGTCGAAAAGACCGGACGTCGCGTGATCTTTGAGTACGCCATGGCCGAGGGAATCAACTGCGACATTGCGTGCGCCGACGAACTGGCCAGCCGCCTGCGCGGACTTCAGTGCCACGTGAACCTGATCCCGCTCAATGCGGTCGAGGAGCGCGGGATGCGCCCGCCCGACGAAAAGACGGTGGACGCGTTTTTGCACAGGCTGGAGATACTGCATATATCGGTGACCAAGCGGCGCGAGATGGGCGATGATATCGCGGGCGCGTGCGGCCAATTGCGCCGAGGCGTGATTGGAAGCCGCTGATTGCGCCGATTGAACCACAGCGCGTCGCGGATGAACCGCAGCGCGTCGCGGATGAACCACGCCGCGTCGCGGATAAATAGAAAGCCCGTAGAGATAGGCGCTGATTGGCCGGAACGAGCGGCGTGCGCACGAAAAACTGATACGGCTAAGAGGTGATCGTACATGAGAGCGTATGGATTGAGCAATGTGGGCAAGGTTCGTCCGATGAACGAGGATGCCTATTACCTGCCGAAGGAAGCGGAAGCCTTCGCGGTGATTGCCGACGGCATGGGCGGACACCGGGCGGGCGAAGTGGCGAGCAATCTGGCCATTCAGGTGATGTCGGAAAAGCTGCACGAAGCCCCAAATTGCTGCGAGGAAGCGCTGACGAGCGCGGTGGCGCTGGCCAACCGCGCGATCTATGAGGCGGCGCAGGCGGACGATGAAAAGTACGGCATGGGCACGACGCTTACTTGCCTTTGGCGCGGGAGCGACTTCGTATACCTGGCGCACGTGGGCGACAGCCGCGCGTACCTTTTGCGCAACCGCGCGCTGATGCAGCTGACCAACGACCATACGCTGGTCAACGCGCTGGTCGAGCGGGGCGAACTTACGCCCAGCGAGGCGCGCGTGCATCCCCAGCGCAACGTCATCACCCGGGCGCTGGGAACCGGCAGGCGCGTGACGCCCGACATCATTCGCCTGGATGTCAAGGCGGGCGACGTGTGGCTTTTGTGCACAGACGGCCTGTCTAACTGCGCGAGCAACACCGAGCTTGCGCAGATTCTGCTGGATACCGGCACGTGGGAGAAAAAGCTCGAAGCGCTGATTGAACTGGCGCTTTCTCGCGGGGGAAGGGACAATATCACTTCGGTACTGGTCGTTATGGAGGAGGAAGCGCAATGAACGAACGAGTGCTTTCCGGCCGGTACATCCTGGGCGACCAGATTGGCTCAGGGGGGATGGCGATCGTCTTTCAGGCGTGGGATCGGGATGAGCAGCGCGAGGTGGCCGTCAAGGTGCTCCGCTCGGAGTACAACGAGGACGAGGAATTTGTGCGCCGCTTCAACATGGAGGCGCAGGCCGCGTCCAAGATGTCCCACCCCAACATCGTCAAGATCTACGGCGTGGGTCAGGACATGGACATGCGCTACATCGTCATGGAGTACGTCAAGGGGCGCACGCTCAAGGAGGTCATTCGCCAAGCCGGGCGCATCAAGCCCGAGCGCGCGGTGCAGATAACGCTCAAGATTCTGGCGGCGGTCGACTGCGCGCACCGAAACCACGTGATTCACCGCGACATCAAGCCGCAAAACATCCTGGTGGACGTGGAGGGCAACGTCAAGGTGGCCGATTTCGGCATTGCGCGCGCCACCAACGCCTCCACGCAGACCTACACGGAGGGCGGAAACGTGCTGGGCTCCGTCCACTATTTTTCGCCTGAGCAGGCCTCGGGTCAAGTGGCGGACGAGAAGAGCGACCTGTACTCGGTGGGCGTGGTGCTCTTTGAGATGGTGACGGGCGAGGTGCCGTTTGACGGCGAGACGCCCATATCCATTGCGCTTAAGCATGTGCAGGAGCCGCCGCGCAGCGCGCGCATGTTGGAGCCCGCGGTCTCTAAGGGGTTAGACGAGGTGATCCTCAAGTCGCTTGACAAGGAGGCGAGCTGCCGCTACCAGACCGCGACCGACATGGCCCGCGACTTAAAGCACGCCATTCGCATGCCGCGCGGCGGGTTTGTCGACAAGCAGTCGGGGAGCGGAAAGCGGATCAAGGAGAAGCTCAAGGGCGTCTTGGCGCGCGAAGACTTCTGGAAAAGGGCGCGGCTGTGGGCAATGGTGCTCGTGTCGGCGCTGGTGATGACGCTGGGCGTCTATTACGGAAGCAGCCTCTACCGGTACCTGTTCGTCCGCTTCGACATGCCCAACTTCTTGATGATGGACGTCGAGGACGCGGCGGAGTATCTGGGCAAATTGGAGCTTGAATACACGCTTGACAAGCGGCACAACGAGGACGTGCGCTATGGCAACATCCTCGAGCAGTACCCCGCTGCAGGCGAGGCGGTATGGCCGGGCGACCGGGTGAAGCTGGTGATGTCTACGGGCAAGGAAAAGCTGATGATGCCCAAGCTGCTTGACCAGACGCGTTCGGAGGCGGTGCGCATCATCGAGGAAAACGACCTTGTGCTGGGCACGGTGGAGCTCAAGGTGGCCGCCGCGACGCCGGGCACGGTGGTTGCGCAGAACCCCTCGGTCAACGAGTGGGTGAAGCCGGGCGACAAGGTGAACCTGTCGATCAGCGGCGAGAGCGCCAAGATGCCGGACCTGTCGGGCTATACGCTAGAGGAGGCCAAGGGGCTGCTCATCGCGAGCGGGTTTGAACTGGGCAATGTGTCCGAGGCGATCAGCGAGGCGCCCGAGGGGCTGATCATCGATCAGAGCGTCGAGGCGGAGACGGTCGCGCTGATGGGGGAGAAGATCCACGTGACGGTGAGCCAGAGCCTGCCCAAGAGCTGCCGCGCGCAGACCACGATCGTCGTGCAGGCCCCCGAAAAGGGCGTCGAGGTGGTGTGCACGCTGGTGGAGACGAGCGGCGAGCGCGAGGTCTATCGGCAAGAACTCAGCGTGGGGCAACAGGAGATCACGCTGGATTTGGATACGCTGGAGCCGGGCACCCATACGGTCAGGCTGTATTTGGATGGCGAACTGGCCAGCGAAAAGCAGATCGACTTTTTAGAAGAGGGGGCGTAGCGTGGAGGGGCTGATACTCAAGGGGATTGGCGGGTTTTATACGGTTCGGGGAAGCGACGGGAGCGCGCACACGCTCAGGGCGCAGGGGAAATTGCGCAAGCAGCACATGACGCCGATGGTGGGCGACCGGGTGGAATTTACCATCGGGCGCAGCGAGGAAAACAGCTGGCTGACCGCGATTCTGCCGCGCAAAAACCAGCTCATCCGCCCGCCGGTCGCCAATGTGGATAAGCTGGTCATCACGCTGGCCTCCCTCACGCCCAAGGCTGACCTGCTCTTGGTCGATCGGCTGCTGCTGCTGGCGCGGCAAAACAAGATTGAGCCGGTGCTGGCGATCAACAAGTCGGACCAGGACGCGCGGGAGGCCGAGCGGCTGACGTGCGAATACCGGGGCGCGGCTGCTGAGATATACGGCGTATCCGCCGCGACGGGCGAGGGCATTTCCGCGCTGCGGGCGGCGCTCAAGGGAACGATTCACGCCTTTGGCGGGCAGTCGGGCGTGGGCAAGAGTTCGCTGATCAACGCGCTGTACGGCTTTGACCTCATGACCGGCACGCTGTCGGAGAAGATCGACCGGGGCAAGAACACGACGCGCCACACCGAGCTCATCGACGTGCCGGGCGGCGGGATGGTGCTGGACACGCCGGGCTTTAGCCTGCTGGAGCTTGCGCTTTTGCCGCCGCTTGAATTAAAGACGCTGTACCCCGAGTTTGAGCCCTTTGACGAAAAATGCCGGTTTTCGCCCTGCGCGCACAACAAGGAGCCGGGCTGCGCGGTCAAGGCGGCGGTGGCGGCGGGCGAGATCGATTTTCTGCGCTACGAGCGGTATTTGGCGCTGTTTGGAGAAGTGACGGAAAGGTGGAAGGAACGATATGATTAAGGTTGCACCGTCTATTTTGGCGGCTGACTTCATGCGGATGGGCGAGGAGATCGACAAGGCGCACAGGGCGGGCGCGGACTACCTGCATTTTGACGTGATGGACGGGTGCTTTGTGCCCAACATCACCTTTGGCCAGTGCATTCTTTCGGCGGCCGCGCGCGGGCCGCTGCCGCTTGACGTGCACCTGATGATCGATCGACCGGAGCGGTTTATCGAGTCCTTTGCCGAGGCGGGCGCGCGGATCATCACGGTTCACGCGGAGGCGACCCATCACCTGCAACGCGTGCTTGCGCAGATCCGCGCGTGCGGCTGCCTGGCGGGCGTGTCGCTCAATCCGGCGACGACGCCGGATTGCCTGCGGTACGTGCTGGGCGACTTTGACCTGGCGCTTGTGATGACGGTGAATCCCGGCTTTGGCGGGCAGAAACTGATCCCGCAGGTGGTTTCCAAGATCGGCGAGATTAAGGGGATGCTTACGGGCGCGGGCGTTGACGCCGAGATCGAGGTGGACGGCGGCGTGAGCCTGTCCTCCGCCCAGCCGATGATCGATCAGGGCGCGACGATGCTGGTCGCGGGCAGCGCGTTTTACGGCGCGAGCGACCCGGCCGCGTTTGTCAAGGGGCTAAAGGCCATGGCACGCAGGGGATAAAGGTGCGCGCGAAAGCTGCGGGCCAAGGATTTAAGGCGCTGAAAAGCGCGCGAAATGGGCGGAAAGCCCTTTGTTTAAGGCGTGAAAGCGCCCAGTTTTCTAAATCTTTGCTAGCACTTTCAGGGAAGACGTGGTATAATTGCTAGGTTAGGTGTCTACAAGGAGAGGTATGAAAGATAGACTTTTTCGATTGAATGGACTGATGCGCGAGCGCGGACTTTCTGCGGCGCTGATCACGACGCCTGAAAACATGCGGTACTTGACCGGCTTTACCGGCGAGGGCGCCGTGCTGATTGGCACGGGCTGCGCGACGATATTGACCGATTTTCGCTATCTGGAGCAGGCGACGCGCCAAGCGCCCGATTGCGCGCTGGTGCGCACGCTGTCGGGGCCCTCATCGGCGGGCGAAGTTCGGGGTATCCTACGGGACGCGGGGATCGATCGCCTGGCGGTGGAGATGGAGAACCTGACGATGGCCGCGTATAAGACGCTTCACGACGCGATGCCTGAGGTGGAGCTCGTCGACCTTCAGGGGCTGCCCGAGGCGCTGCGCGTGGTCAAGGACGAGGGCGAGGTCGAGGCGCTGTTGCGCGCGGCGAAGGTATCCTGCGCGGCGTTTGACAAGGTGCTGGGGCTGATTCACCCCGGCATGACCGAGCGCGAGGTGCAATGGTCGCTAGACGAGGCGATGCTGCGCGGCGGCGCGGAGTGCGTGGCCTTTCCGACGATCGCCTGCGCGGGCGCAAACGGCGCGCTGCCCCATGCGACGCCGTCGGATGCGCCGATCAAGGCGGGCGATCTGTTGACGATGGACTTTGGTGCGCAGGTGGACGGCTACAAAAGCGACATGACCCGAACGGTCGGAATCGGGCATGTGTCAAGCGCGCTGCGGGATATCTATGAGACGGTGCTCGAGGCGCAGCTGTTGGGTCTTTCGCTTGTGCGTCCCGGAAGCGACGCGCGCGCCATCGACGCGTCGGTGCGCGCGCTGATCGAAAAAAAGTACGCGGGCGCGTTTGGGCATAGCTTGGGGCACGGCGTAGGGCTCGTGATTCACGAAGCGCCGAACCTGTCCACGCGTTCAAGCGACGTGCTCGAAGCGGGCCATGTGGTCACGATCGAGCCGGGCGTTTACATACCGGGACTGGGCGGATGCCGCATCGAAGATACGGTGATTCTCCGGCCTGGAGGATTCATCAACACCATCACCGCACCTAAACAGTTGCTTCTCTTATGAGGCGGCGATTGACTATTTTTTAGGAGGATTACCCCTATGATTACCGCAGGTGACTTCAGGAAGGGCATTACCGTAGAATGGGACAACGGTGTCTGGACGATCGTGGATTTCCAGCACGTCAAGCCGGGCAAGGGCGCCGCGTTTGTGCGCACCAAGATCAAGAACATCATGACCGGCGCGGTGCTCGAGCGCACCTTTAACCCCACCGACAAGATGCCCAAGGCGATTATCGAGACCAAAGAAATGCAGTACAGCTACGCCGACAACGGCATGTACCACTTCATGGATCTGGAGACCTATGACGACCTGATGCTGAACGAAGAAGAGTTTGAGGACGCGAAGCCCTTTGTCAAGGAAAACACCAACGTGACGATTCGCTTTTTCAAGGGCAAGCCCTTCTCTGTGGCAGCGCCCAACTTTGTAGATCTGGATGTCATTCACACCGAACCCGGATTTAAGGGTGACACCGCTTCTAATACGACCAAGCCCGCGACCGTCGAGACGGGGTATACCCTGCAAGTTCCGCTGTTCGTTGAGATCGGCGACAAGTTGCAGATTGATACGCGTACCGGCGAGTATCTCTCGCGAGCCTAAGGAGGATATGAACATGAACAGCTTGAGTGACAAGGTTTCCTATCTGCGCGGTCTGGCCGAAGGCATGAAACTGGACACCGACGAGAACGTCGGAAAGCTCTTAAGTCAGGTAATCGACGTGCTGGGCGAGGTCGCCGATCGCATCGATACGCTAGAAGAGGGATACGAAGAACTGAGCGATTACGTCGAGTGCATCGACGATGATCTGGAGTCGCTCGAGGTGCGTGCCGACGAAGAAGACGATTTTGACGACGACGACGACGATGATGATTTTGACGATGACGACGACTTTGACGAGGACGCTGAGGACGTATGCACGTGCGGACATGGCCATTCGTGCAAAGACGACGACGAGGATGACGACGACGAGGACGACGACGCGTTTGGCATGTACGCGGGTTGCCTGTGCTCCGAGTGCGGCGGCATGTTTTCCGTGGACGTCAACACCGACGAAGGCCAGCTCTTCATCTGCCCGCATTGCGGCAAGCGCGTGAAGGCGGTTGCGATGAACTGCCAGAACGTGCCGGTTGCGGATACGTTTGAAGAAGACGAGCCCAGCGGAAAAGACGACGAATAAGCATCGATGGGGAGCGTGACAATATGGGCAAGGGCGGCGGATTTCCCGGCATGATGGGCGGGCAAGGCAATTTGCAGCAGCTCGCGCGTCAGGCCCAGAAACTGCAGCAGAACATGGAAAAGCTGCAGGCGGAACTGGATGAGCGCGCGTTTGAGGCGACCTCGGGCGGCGGCATGGTGACGGTCAAGGTGAGCGGCAAAAAGGAACTGCTGTCGCTTTCGATCAAGCCCGAAGCGGTCGATCCGGAAGATGTCGAAATGCTCGAAGATATGGTCATGGCGGCGGTCAATGAGGCGCTCAAGACGGCGGCCGATACGGTCGAGCGTGAGATGAGCAAGATGACCGGCGGCATGAATATGCCCGGCCTGTTCTAATGAATGCCGGTGTTGAACCAATCCTAAAGTTGACCAATCAGCTGTCCAAGCTGCCCGGGATTGGGCAAAAGACGGCGCAGCGATTGGCCTATCATATCATTTCCCTGCCGGAAGAGCAGGTGCGCGAGCTGGCCGTGGCCATTTTCAACGGCAAAAAGCAGGTGCATTTCTGCCCGATCTGCGGGAACTATACCGACAAAGATCCTTGCGCGCTGTGTTCCGACACGGCGCGCGACCAGTCCATCCTGTGCGTCGTGCGCGATCCGCGCGACGTGGCGGCGATGGAGCGGATGCGCGACTTTGACGGATTTTACCATGTGCTGCACGGCGTCATTTCCCCGATGGACGGCATTGGCCCCGACGACATCCGCATTCGCGAACTGCTGGCCAGACTGGCCTCGGGCGTTGTGAAGGAAGTCGTGCTGGCGACCAACCCCGACATCGAGGGCGAGGCGACGGCGGCCTACATTGCGCGCATGATCAAACCACTGGGCGTCAAGGTGACGCGCATTGCCCACGGCGTACCGGTCGGCGGCGAGCTCGAGTACACCGACGAGGTGACGCTGATGAAGGCATACGAGGGCAGGAGGGAGATTTGACGTGACCGACGTAATCATCTTGGGCGGCGGACCCGCAGGGCTGACCGCAGGTCTGTATGCGGCGCGCGCCGGGCTTTCCGCGATCCTCTTTGAGGGCGAGCTTGTGGGCGGTCAGGCATCGACGACCGACAAGCTGGAAAACTACCCCGGATTTCCGGACGGCGTGGGCGGGCCGGAATTGATGATGGCCTTTGAGGCGCAGGCGACAAGGCTGGGCCTTCAGGTCAAATACGAAACGGTCACGCAGGTCGATCTCAAGGCCAAGACGGTTCATACGCGCAAAGGCGTCTACGCGGCGCGCGCGCTGATCCTGGCCACCGGCGCCAAGCGCAAGAAGCTGGGCGTGCCGGGCGAGGACGCGCTCACCGGTCGCGGCATATCCTATTGCGCCACCTGCGACGGCGCGCTCTACAGGGGCAAGCAGGTGTGCGTGGTGGGCGGCGGCGCGACGGCGCTGGAAGACGCGGCGTACTTAAGCGGCCTTTGCGAGAAGGTGACGCTCATTCACCGGCGCGATACGCTGCGGGCGGATGGCAAGATGATCGAGCGCGTGAAGGCCAATCCCAAGGTGAATTTTTGCTGGGATTCGGTGGTGAGCGGGCTAAAAAAGACCGATTCCGGTATTATGCTGACGCTTCGATCGACCAAAACAGACCAGAGTACCGAAATTGAATGCGCGGCCTGTTTTGTCGCGATTGGCACGGAGCCGGTGACGGCGATCTATCGCGGGCAGGTGGAGATGGACGAGGCGGGCTATGTGCGGGCGGGCGAGGACACGAAGAGCGGCGAGCCGGGCGTGTTTGCGGCGGGCGACTTGCGCACAAAGCAGCTTCGCCAGATCATCACGGCCGCGTCCGATGGCGCGGTGGCGGTATCTTCGCTCCTTGCGTACCTGAGTGGTCATTAGGCCGACGTGCGAAAGTGGCGCGATTGCCGAGGGCAGCCTGCCTTTTTATGGGCAGACTGCCCTTGCGGTGCGCGGGTAAAAAGGGGTACATATGCAAAAACAGGCAAAAAAGCGGCCCATTATGCAGACATTTCGGTTGACACGGCGATTCTTACCCTATTTTAGGCCCTATCTGCCGGTTTTATCGGCCGATCTGCTTTGTGCCGCGGCGACGTGCGTGTGTGAATTGGTGCTGCCGCTGATCGTTCGGTATTTGACCGATACGGGCGCGCAGAACATGGCGGAATTGACGGTCGGGCGCATTTTGACGGTGGGCGCAATCTACCTGCTGCTTCGGATACTCGACACGGCGGCCTCCTTTTACCAGACCAATCGCGGGCACGTCATGGGCGCGCACATAGAAACCGACCTTCGTCGGGATTTGTTTGAACACCTTCAGGCGCTCAGCAATTCCTTCTATGACGACGCCAAGGTCGGGCAATTGATGTCGCGCATCACGACCGATTTGAACGACGTGACCGAATTTGCCCATCACTTTCCAGAGGAGATATTCATCGCGATCATCAAGATCGGGGTGTCTTTTGCGATCCTGCTTGCGACAAACGTACCCCTCACGCTGATCATCTACGCGATGCTGCCGGTGATGCTGTTTTGCGCCACGCGCATGAACACGCAGATGCGAAAGAGCTTCATGGATTCGCGCCACCAACTGGGCGAACTCAACGCGCAGGTGGAGGACAGCCTGCTGGGCATTCGCGTGGTGAAGGCGTTTGCGGGCGAGTCGCTCGAGCAGGAAAAATTCGACGTGAGCTCCAAGGGCTTTTTGAAGATCAAGCATAACATGTACCTGTGGCTTGCCCGGTTTCATGCGACGACCCGGCTGTTTGACGGGGTGATGTACGTGCTGGTGCTGGTTGCGGGCGGGCTGTTTATGCGCGCGGGCGCGGTGTCGCCGGCGGATCTGGTGGCGTATCTCTTGTACGTCAACATGTTGATGGCGTCGGTCAGGCGGATGGTTGAATTTACCGAGCAGTTCCAGCGCGGCATTACGGGAATCGAGCGGTTTGCGCAGATCATGGACGAGCCCATTGAGATCAGGGACGCGCCGGACGCGACGCCCATTGCGCAGGTGTCCGGGGACATCCGCTTTGACCAGGTGAGCTTTTCCTACAAGGGCGCGGGGGAAGACGTATTGACGGACATCAACCTGCACGTGTTGCCCGGCCAGTCCATTGCGCTGGTGGGGCCGTCGGGCGGCGGAAAGACCACGCTTTGCAGCCTGATTCCTCGGTTTTACGAGGTGACGGGCGGGCGCATATTGCTGGACGGGCGCGACATTCGCGGCATCACGGTCAAGTCGCTGCGCGAGCAGATCGGCATTGTTCAGCAGGAGGCGTACCTGTTTTCGGGGAGTCTGGCCGACAACATCGAGTACGGGCGGCCGGGCGCGTCGCGCGCGGAGGTCATGCGCGCGGCGCAACTGGCGGGCGCGAGCGAGTTTATCGAAAAGCTTCCGGCGGGATATGACACGAGCGTAGGCGAGCGCGGGGTGAAGCTGTCCGGCGGGCAAAAGCAGCGGGTGGCCAT
Organism: Clostridia bacterium; assembly: GCA_036645575.1. GTDB lineage: Bacteria > Bacillota > Clostridia > Christensenellales > Aristaeellaceae > JAVXNW01. Next base: position 12,932 of record JAVXNW010000026.1, read on the forward strand.
TGCGCGGGTGTTCCTCAAAAATCCGCCGGTGCTCATATTGGATGAGGCGACGAGCGCGCTGGACAACGAGAGCGAGCGGCTTGTGCAGCGTTCCCTTGACGCGCTGATGAAGGGGCGCACGGTGTTCACCATTGCGCACCGCTTAACCACGATCCGAAACGCGCATTGCATTCTGGTGCTCACCGACCGCGGGATTGAGGAAGCGGGCACCCACGAGGAATTGATGAAAAAAGAGGGAATTTATCGCTCGCTTCAGCGCACTTACGAGTGAAAGATGCCCTGAGAAGGACAATGCGTGACGTTTCATGTAAATTTGCGGCAGGAACGTTGTGCTAATTGAATCGGTATGCTACAATTAGTCGACGCTCGACAGAGAAAGGAAGGCGGCCAGTCGTGTTTGAACGGTTCTTGCATACGCTGCCATCGGTTATCGGGCAGATTCTCTACGCGTTGTTTATCTTTGTCGTCATCGGGTCGATGGCTTTTCCGTTCGGACAGATGCTGCCGCGCCGCAATTTCGATTACCGCGCGTTTCCCTTTGCGCCGTTCAAGTTTGAAAAGGGCGGGATGATCTACACAAAGCTGCGCATTCAGTTTTGGAAAGACAAGGTGCCCGACATGAGTCAGCATGTGAAGAGCGCCTTTCGCAAGAAGATCACGGTGTTCAGGAGCACCGATTATCTGGATATTCTGATCCGGGAGACCTGCGTTGCGGAATTTGTCCATTTTGCGCTGATCTTGGTCAGCCCTGTGTTCATGGTGCTGATGGATGAAAACGTGGGATGGATTGCCACGATCTTGTTTATGATCGGCAATATTCCCTTTGTCCTGATCCAGCGCTACAACAGGCCGCGCCTGGTAAAGCTGATGGAGATGCAGGAACGAGCCGAGGAACTTCAGAAAAGGCGCGAGGCCGGACAAAAGGTCGCGCGGGCGTCGCAAGCAAAAGAAAATTGAGGTAATGTCAATGAGTTGGGTAATTCTCCTAATGAGCACGGTGTGCACGCTGTATTTTATATACTTCCTGTATATTATCGTCCGGGGCGCCATCCACAAGGGCACGCCGATCCCCGAGGTCGCGCCCTGCAAGCGCATTGCGGCGGTGATTCCTGCGCGCAATGAGGCGCTGGTGATTCCCAATCTGATCGACAGCCTGCTCAAGCAGAACTATCCGCGCGCGTTGTACGACGTATATGTGGTGCCCAACGGTTGCAGCGACACGACGGCCGAGGCGGCGCAGGCGGCGGGCGCAAAGGTGATTACCTGCGCGCAGCCGGTTCACTCCAAGGGCGAGGTACTCAAATACACCTTTGAAAAATTGATGAAAGCCCCGGAAAAGTACGACGGATTTGTGGTCTTTGACGCGGACAACATTGCGGACGCCAACTTCTTGCAGGCGGTGAACAACACGCTTTGCGCGGGGTATCAGGCGGGGCAGGGCTATCGCGACAGCAAAAACCCCAACGACAGCTGGGTGGCGGGCTGCATGTCCATCTTCTTCTGGTTCATGAACCGGCTGTACAACCGGCCGCGCGCCGCCATCGGCATGTCGGCCCCGTTTAACGGAACCGGCATACTCCTTGGCCGCGAGCTGATCGCCAAGATCGGCTACAACACCACGTCGCTCACGGAAGACCTCGAGATGACGGCGCAATGTACGCTGGCAGATGAGAAGATCGCATGGATGCCCGACGCGATCACCTATGACGAGCAGCCGGTCAATCTAAAGGACTCGTTTATTCAGCGCCGGCGCTGGGCTGCCGGCATGCGCCAGTGCTGCTTTCGATACGCGCCCGAGCTTTTGAAAAAAGCCATCAAAGAGAAAAATAAGATCTGTATCGATCTGGTGATCCAGTTTTCCGGCTGGCTTGTGCAGCTGATCGGCCTGATTCCGGGCATTTTGACGACGATCATGCTGGCGATGCAGATTGCCGAGCATACGGACGCCGGGGTACACGCCGCGATCGCGGTGCTTGCGTGGGGCGCGCTCTCCTGCGTGTTGACGGGCGCGGTGCTTGTCGTCGTGATCTGCGGGCTGGAAGGGAAACTTACGCGCGAACGACTGACCGAAGTGTGCTCGATGGGCTTGTTTATCCTGCTTAGCCTGATCCCAAATACCTTGGGATCGGTGGCGCGCTCGCCCAAGTGGGTGTCGATACCGCACGTGAAGAGCGTCAACATCGACGCCTACGAGGAAAAACCGCAGCCCCTACCTTTTGAGCCAAAGGAGACGGAATCACTGTGAAGCTGTTTGACGAAGCCCTGCCCTTTTTTAAGGGGAATCTGCACACGCACACGACGAGAAGCGATGGGAAGATGAGCCCGGAAGATGTGATGGCGCTTTACCGCGCGCACGGCTACGACTTTCTGGCGCTGACCGACCATTGGCACGTGGGGCAAGCGGGTATTTTCGAAGGGTTGCTGCTACTTGCGGGGATCGAGCTGGACGTGATGATGGAAACGCAGGCCGTGCACGTGGTGGGGCTTGGCGTGGGCGCACAGCTGCTTGAATCTGTCAAGCGGGGAGACGACGCGCAGACCATGATCGACGGCATCAGGGGCTGTGGCGGGCGCGCCATACTGTGTCATCCCGCGTGGTCGCTCAACACGCCGCAGGCCATGTGCGCGCTAAGCGGGATCACCGCGACCGAAATCTACAACAGCTTTTCCGGCATCCCGTGGAACGCGGATCGGGCGGACAGCTCGGTGCAGGTGGATATGGCGCTGACGCACGGCATGAAGACGCGCTTGGTGGCAAGCGACGACGCGCATTTTTATACCGGCGAGGCGTGCAAGTCCTTCATTCGCTTGCAGGCGCGCGAACTTACGCAAGAGGCGATTTTAGCGGGACTGGACGCGGGCAAGTTCTACGCAAGCCAAGGCCCCGATTTTGTCCAACTGTCGGTTGAGGACGGGGCGCTGACCGTCACGTGCAGCCCGGTTGAGCACATCACGTTTTATTCCAACCTGGTCTGGTCCCACAACCGCTGCCGGTCGGGACACGACCAGACGACGGCGACCTACCCATTGCGCCTAGACAAGGGCGAAACGTGGGTGCGGGTGGAGCTGATCGACCGCTTTGGCCGTCGCGCTTGGTCCAGCCCGATCTACTTAAGCGCGATCTGATCGGCATTTGGATTTGGCGCTCAATCAAATCGATTGGGAAATATCCGCGCATAGGGGCGCGCCCGTTGGGGCGATGCGGTGGGAGTTTGGTCCATGCTGCGATTGGCGGCAAGGCCGGACTGCCACTTTTTTTCGATTGACAAGTTTGTCAAAATAAACTATAATGACGATGAAAACAGACCAGAATGCTTGCATTTTAAAACAAACCGACGTTTGTTTAAAAACGATAGAACCGACCGAAAGGATGGGCATCCAATGAAGAAGGGGGACGCGCGCAGGCAGGCGATTTTGGAGACGGCGGAGCGGCTGTTTTTCGAAAAGGGCTATGAAGAGACGGCGCTTCAGGACATTTTGGACGAAATGGCGCTGAGCAAGGGCGGATTCTACCATCATTTTGAATCAAAGCTGCAATTGCTCGAGGCGATTTGCGCCGCGCGCGCCCAAGGGATGTGCGTGCGCGGCGTCGAGGCGGCGAAGGCGGCGGGGGACGATCCGGTCAGGCAGCTGAACGCGCTATTGCGTGAGGGCGGTTTTTTCGGAGAGAAGTCGATCAAGTACGTGTCGCTCATGCTAAAGACCGCCTATGGCGGCACGCTGAGCCAGCTGCGGGAGCGGATGCGCGAGACGATGATCGAGCAATTCGAAGCGCCGCTCGGGCAGATTCTGCTCAGCGGCATCAAAAAAGAAATCTTTTATGTGAGCCGTCCCGCGAGCATGCCCAGGCTCTTGCTGCTTCTGGCCAGCGACGTGACCGACGAGGTGGCGTTTCTGATGGCCAAGCCGCAGCAAGGCGTTTCGGAGATGAGCGCGATGGTCGATCTGCTGGACGCGTATCGGCGCGCGGTGGAGCTGATGATCTGCGCGCCGTTTGGCTCGGTGCAACTGATTGACGCCCAGCGCATCGTCGAATTGTTGCGTTCGCTGAGCATCCTAAACGGCCAGGGCGGAAACATCTACGATCCATGGAACCAATTGGCATAAGCGGCGGTCTATGCCAGCAGAGGTGATAGGTCGTGATGGATAAAAAAATGGTGGGCGCGGCAGCGTTGATTCTGGCGCTTGTGATGGCGGCGGGATCCTTTGCGTGCGCCGGAGAGATTGGCTTTTCAACCGGCATGGTCGGCGATGGCGGCGATTTGGTGGGACGGCTGGACGGGCTGCTGATTGGCATTGACGCGGGCCATCAGGCGCATGGCAATTCCGCGCAGGAGGCGATTGCGCCGGGCAGTCACAAGACCAAGGCCAAGGTGAGCACCGGGACGACCGGCAACTACACCAAGATCCCCGAGCATGTGGTCAACCTGCAAGTGGCGCTGCTTTTGCGCGACGCGCTTGAAAAAGAGGGTGCGAAGGTCAAGATGGTCCGGGAGAGCGCGGATGTGGACATATCCAACATCGAGCGCGCGCAGATGATGAACGACGCGGGGGCCGATTTGGTGCTGCGCATTCACTGCAACAGCGCGGGCGGACCCGAGCCGTGCGGCACCGAATTGTACGTGCGAAGCAAGGGCGCAAAGGCCGAGGAAAGCTACCGCGCGGCTCAGGCGATTTTGCCCGCGATGATCGAGGCGACCCGCGCGAAAAGCCGCGGCATCGAGAAAAACGACAGCTATACCGGCCTTAACTGGTCGGAAGTGCCCAGCATTTTGGTGGAGATGGGCTTTATGAGCAACCCCCAAGAGGACCCGCTGCTGGTCAGACCCGACTATCAAGCGAAACTGGTCGCCGGCATGGTCGAGGGCATTGCGCGCTATTTCGAAAAGGGCGAAGCGCCCGAAGCGCCCGAAGCGCCCGAAGCGCCCGAAGCGCCCGAAGCGCCCGAAGCGTCCGAAGCACCCGCGAGCCAGAGCCCGGAGGCACTTGGCAGCATCGGCGAGTAATGCGCGGGCGAGGGATGCGCGCGAAAAACATCAAAGGGGCTGTCTCAAAATGGCCAATGAGCGCCATTTGGGACAGCCCCTTTTGCGTCACGATTTGGTGTAGCCCAGCAACTCGTCGGTCGTCACGCCAAAAAGATCGGCGAATTGCACCAATTGCTCAAGCGTCGGTTGACGCAGGCCTCGTTCGTACTGTGAGATGTTGTTCTTGCTCTTGCCCATCTTGTCCGCCAAGCATAGTTGCGTCCATTCTCGGTTCAACCGCAGCTCCCTGAGATTTTTGCCAAATGTCATCGTAATTGCCATAGCCATCCACCTTCCTCTTTTTACAACAGTATAGCAAACAAAACGGTTACGGTAAAGGGGTAAAAGCGACACTTTTCGCAAAAACCTTGACTATTTATGTAAAAAAAACTAGAATCATGCCAACAAGTACGAAAAGAGGGATTTTATGGGCTATGAGCGGCTGAAAATGGTGCGCAAGCGCATGGGCTATACCCAAGCACAGTTGGCAAGCTTACTGGGATTGGCCACACGCAATGCCTATGCCTTGAAGGAGCGCGGCGAGCGCCGGTTCTCGGTGGATGAGGGGCTCGTGATCGCTTGCGCGTTGGGGATGAGCGTAGAGGCGCTTTTTTCCGGCAATGAGGTGAACGAAACGGATACAATAGCGTGAGGAGGGCATGAAAATGGAGCGGGACGAGGCGAATGTCTGCGCGGTATTTGAGCTGCTTCGGACGGCGCGCAACTATCCCAAGGCGCTGGCCGACCTGCGCAGGCGACTGCGCGACGCGGAAAACGGGCTGCGGTTGACCGAGGCGGGCAAGACGGCGATCGCGGCCTATCCGGGCGTATGGCTTCGGCGCAACGTGCCCATGGCGCCGCAAATCTATTCGTGGGAGCGAATGGCGGAGATTTACCGGAAGGAGAGCGCGCATCTGAGCCAGCGGATTGAGCTTTTGCGCCAGAAGCGGCTGCTGCTCGAGCTGTTGTTGAGCGGCCTTAGCGAGTTGGAATTTCAAATCATCTCGCTCAAATGGCTCGACGGGCGCACCTGGCAGGCGGTGTCCATGCGCGCCTACGTGTGCGAGCGGCATGGCCAGCGCATTCAAAAGCGCGCGATCGAGAAGATGGCGCGCGCGTTGGCGGAGGAGGCGCAGGCGCGTCAATCGTCCTTGGCGGCGCTTATGGAGACCAGCATCGAGCGTTCGGAGGACAAAAACCGCTCCCTGAACCCATAATCGACAAACGCTTGGGCGGTCGGAAACTGGCAGGCCGCCTTTTCGGAGAGGTTGAACGGCTCGACGCCCGCCGAAACGCAGGTGGAAAACAGGGCGGAAATATCCGATTCGAGCTGGCGGCGCAGCACGTCAAGTTCGGGAAGGGTCAGAAGCGGACTTGCCTCAAAGGCGATTGAGAGCGCGATTGAGAGCTTGTCGGGCGCGCAGGTGAGGGAAAAGTTTGGGCGCTTGACCACGCGCAGCGTGACCGGCTGATCTTGACAGACGTAGGAAAAACAGCGCAGCGTGCCGCCCAGGATGGCCAGCCACCGGCTCTCCTCGCCGCTCAGCGTGCCCACCATCTTGCCATCCTTGATGAGCGCGCAGCCCATATACTCGTTTTTGTCAGGCCCGGTACGCGAAAGCTGACCGGGTCGACCGCTGTGCATATCGCGCAGGGAGAATTGCCCGGAATCCCCGGAGCCGCTCGGGGTTTTGTCGTCCTCGTCGGAGCCGCCGCCGGAGCCGGAACCGCCGCCGGAACTTTCGGAACTTCCGGAACCGCCGCCGGAGCCGCCGCCGCTACCCGAACCGCCGCCGCTTCCGCCGGTTGATTTTTCGTCGGGGGATTCCCAGGTCGCGGCCAAGGTGGCGATGGGATCTGAGTAAAAGCTGTGAAGCGAGCTGTACAGGCCGTAGAGGGTGGTGGAGGGGGTATAGCCCTTCTGCTCAAAGTGGTCGAGCATCGCGACCACGCTAGACGAGAGGCGAATGCCCACGGTGGGCTGTTGCGCCTCGATGAACTTCTGGGCGTTGCCGGTCGAGATGATCACTTTCGCCGTGCCATAGAGGTGATAGGTCTGAATGAGCGAGTCGATCAGCACCGGAAACAAGTCCGAGCGCGCGAGCTGCTCGCTTACGACGATCGACTTTAAATGGGACAGGCGCAGTTCGGAGGGGACGGTGACCTCCAGCAATTGCAGCGCCTCGGGGTAGGTGCGGGCGGAGGCGGAGAAGATGGCGTAGGCGGACTGGCCGCTTGAGGCATCGACGTTGCTGAGGCGGGGCACCTGAACCGCAATGGACAGCTTGTCGTCGTCCGTCTTGTCGATGGACAGGCTGATCGGGTAGGCCTGGTGCTCAAGTTGGGGCAGCGACGAACACGCGCACACGCAGGGCGCGAGGAGGGTCAAAAGCAGGAGGGCAAGCAGCTTTTTCATCGGTCGGTCCGCCTTTTTTTTTGATTTCGAATCGCCGAAACAAGGGTCAGCGCGAGGATGGGCGGCAGGATGAGCGCAAGGCGGATGAGGGATGCCCATTCAAGCGTCGCGGGCGCGGCGATGGGGAAACACGCAAGCGGCAGCGCCGCAAGCGCGCACAGGCACACCGCGAGGCGGTAGCGCACGCGCGGAAGCGCCAGGCACAGCATGGCCGACGCGCACAGCAGAAAAAAGGCGAGCTGTATCATCATGCTGCCGTACCAGATGGTGATCAGGATGAACTGAAGCGGCGAGGGCACGCGGCCGTTGGTCATGAAGCGGTCGTATTGGAAGTGGCGCGTGAGCGGGACATCGAGCATGGCGGGGAGCAGCATGGCGCAAAGCGCGACCGCGCACGCGACCATGACGCACACGACGGCGCACAGGGTGGCGAGGTTCCAGCGCTTGAGCGGCGCTTTGTCGGGGTGCGTGATGAGCCAAAGCGGAACGATCCCGGTGAGCGCCCCCAAGAGGCTCGGAATCGGCCGGATTAGCGCGGGCGCGCCGGGGCCTAGGACGGGGAAAAGCCAGCGCGGATTAAACCGTGGGAACAGGGTGAGCAATAGCACCAAAAAGAGGAGCCCCAGCACGCACAGCCACACGCGCGCCGCGCCGCTGATCGCCATGCCGCCGCGCACACAGGCGGCCGCAAGCACCAACAGGAGCGGCAAAATCAGCGCCGGAAGGGTCATTGAGTCAAGCGCGGTGTACTTGGCGGTGTCCGCAAACAGCCGGGTAGAGCACCCGAGGTCAAACAGCGACGCGAGGCAGAGCACCGCGCAAAAGATGCGTCCGCCCGCGCATTTTATTTGGCACGCGGGCGCGTCCTTTTGTCCCTTGGCAATGACGCGCAGGCACAGGCACAACAGGAGCGCCGGGAGGCCGGCTGCGAGCGCGCTAATCCAGCCCGCGTTGAGCGTCTCGGGGTGATCGACGTAGAGCAGATGAAATAGCTGCGAGGTCAGCGCGACGACGCCCAGTGAAAAGGCTTCGCGCTGACCCGATATGCTGCCTAGGTTCACGTATGATCGCCGCCCTTCCATCCGCGCATCGCCTCACCGGGCGCTTGCGGGGTGAGCCACGTGTCGTCCTCCGTCATGAAGAACTTCTTGCCCTGCGTCCACAGCGGCATGCGTGTCACCAGATCGTAGTTGTGGCTTCGGTAGGGCGCAAACGGCGCCATCATCGGCGCGCCAAAGGAGCGCGCGCCGCACAGGATGCACAGGTAGAGAAAGCCGATCAGCGCAATGCCGTACAGCCCCCAAAGCGCCGCGGACAAGAGGATGAACAGGCGGAGAATTTCGGTCGATATGGTCAGCGAGTAGATGGGGGACACGTAGTTGCCCAGGCCCGAAAGCGCCACGATGATGATCAAAATCGGGCTGATGAGGTCGGCTTCGACGGCGGCCTGGCCGAGGATCAGCGCGCCCACAATGCCAAGCGCCGAGCCGATCTGAGACGGCATGCGAATGCCCGCCTCGTTGATCAGAAAGAACGAAAACTCCATGATCAACACCTCAATCAAGATCGGAAAGGGCACGAGCAATCGCGTCTCGGCGATCGATGTCAGGAGGTCCATCGGGATGATGTGCGGGTGGTAGTAGGTGAGCGCCACGTACAATCCGGGCAGGAACAGCGAAAACAACAGGCCGATCAGGCGCATGATGCGCGTGAAGGAGGCGAGTTGCCAGCGCATGTGGTCGTCGTCGGCGGCGTGCAGCAGGTGAAACGCGGTGATCGGCGCGATCAGCGCATAGGGCGAGTTGTCGATCATGATGGCAATCTGGCCGTCGCGCAGCGCGTGCGCCGCGCGGTCGGGGCGCTCGGTCTGCAAAAGCTGCGGGACGAGCAGCATGGGGTCGTCCTCGATCAGCATTTGAAGGTGCCCCGCGTCCGGCACGTAATCGGCATTGAGCGAGCGAATGCGGCGGCGCACCTCGGTGAGCGCGCGCGCGTTTGCCACGCCCTTGATGTAGAGGATGGCGAGGTTGGTGGGGATCTTTTTTCCGACGGTTGAGATTTCGCTCACCAGCGCGGGCGTCTTGACCATGCGGCGAATGAGCGTGATGTTGGTGCGCATGTTTTCGACAAAGCCCTGCTGCGAGCCGATGACCACCGATTCGCTCTGCGCGCGCCCCACGTTGCGCTTTTCATACCCGCGCGTCTCGAGGATCACCCCCTCCGCGCAGCCGTCTACCACCAGCACGCTCTTGCCGCTTAGGATCGCTTGGGAAAGCTCCGCCATGAGGTCGCTCAAGGTGGCCTCCGCAACGCCCAGCACATGGCGCGTCAGAAATTGCGCCCGCTTTTCCGGAAGAATGTCGGCGCCGCCTGCAAACATCGCGGGCTTTAGAATGGCCTCGCTCACGAATTTCGTGTCGGCCATGCCCTCGAGGTAGAGAAGCGCCACGTCAAAAGCGCAGGTCTCAAATTCGCGCACGATAAAGTCCCCGTTGTCGGGCGAGTGGAACAGGGTCTTGAATCTTTCAAGGGTCTGTGTGAGAACCGGTGTCAGGGCCTTTCGCAAAAGCGACTCGCCCGGCATTTCATTCATGCTGCATTCCTCCGTCATCGTGACAGTATGCCCGAACCCAAATCGGAATATTACGAACCGCCATCCGAAGGAATTGCCCAAAGAAATGGTTGAAGCGAGGCGGATGATATGGTATACTTGCACTACGTTTGTGAATCAGAGAAGGAGGAACGATTGTATGTTGAATATCCCGAAGGTAAAGATGGGTATCGTGGCGGTGAGCCGCGACTGCTTCCCGATCGATTTGTCCATTGAGCGCCGCAGGGCGGTGGTTTCCGCGTGCAAGGCGAAGGGCGTCGAGATTGTCGAAATCGAAACCACCATCGAAAACGAAGACGACGCGATGAAGGCGCTGGAAGAGATTAACAAGGCCGAGTGCAACGCCCTGGTGGTATACCTTGGCAACTTCGGCCCCGAAGGCCCCGAGACGCTGCTTGCGCAGAAGTTTTCCGGCCCCAGCATGTTTGCTGCCGCCGCCGAAGAAAATATCTCCATCCTGTCCAGCCGCCGTGGCGACGCCTATTGCGGCATACTCAACGCCAGCTACAACCTCAAACTGCGCGGCGTGAAGGCCTATATCCCGGAAAAGCCGGTCGGAAACGCGGCGCACGTCGCGAACTTGATCGCGGATTTCTACCCGATCGCGCGCGCAATTCTGGGCGTTCGGGATCTCAAGATCATCACCTTTGGCCCGCGCCCGTACGACTTCATCGCCTGCAACGCGCCGATCGCGCCGCTGTTTACGATGGGCGTCAACATTCAAGAAAACTCCGAGCTTGACCTGTTTGCCTCCTTTAACGCGCACAAGGACGATCCCCGCATTGCGGACGTGATGGCCGACATGGTGAAGGAACTGGGCGAAGGCAACAAAATGCCCGGGATACTGCCCAAGCTTGCGCAGTACGAACTGACGCTGCTTGACTGGATCGAGAACAACCGTGGCGCGGCAAAATACGTCGCGCTGGCCAACAAGTGCTGGCCCGCGTTCCAGACCCAGTTTGGCTTTGTGCCCTGCTACGTCAATTCCCGCCTGACCGCGCGCGGCATTCCGGTCAGCTGCGAAGTGGACATCTACGGCGCGCTGTCCGAGTTCATCGGCACCTGCATCACCGAGGAGCCGGTCACGCTGCTCGACATCAACAACACCGTGCCCGACGACATGTACCGCGAGAGCATCGAGGGGAAATTGGCCTACGACGACCGCGAGATCTTCATGGGCTTCCACTGCGGAAACACCCCGATGTGCCGCCTGACCAAGGGCACGATGAAATATCAGCTGATCATGCACCGTGGACTAGAGCCGGACAAGGAGCCCGACATCACGCGCGGAACGCTCGAGGGCGACATCATCCCCGGCGCGATCACCTTCTACCGCCTGCAGGGCAACAAGGATTCCGTACTCAAGAGCTACGTCGCCGAGGGCGAAGTGCTGCCGGTTGCGACGCAGTCCTTTGGCGGCATCGGCGTGTTCGGCATTCCCGAGATGGCGCGCTTCTACCGCCATGTGCTGATCGAGGACGGCTATCCCCATCACGGCGCGGTCGCGTTTGGCAACATCGGAAAGTCGCTCTACGCGGTCATGAACTGGCTGGGCGCGACCAAGGTGTCCTTTAACCAGCCCAAGGGCATGATGTACCCGACCGAGAACCCCTTTGAAGGCTGAGAAACCGCTGAATAATCCGTAAACGCCCCCCAAAAAAGTCCCGCCTATGCGGGACTTTTTTTGGCCTGCGCGCGCGGAAAGCGGGGAAAAATCGCAAGGCCGTCGCCATCCCGCGCCCAACGCGACTTGCGCGCCAACCGGGCAGATAAAGCGCCTATATTTATGAAATTAACACGAGACCCAGGGAAATTTGAACCATTTAAGGAAAAAGGCATGGTATAATGAGCGTACATCCGACGATTTGTAGGAGGTGACGCTGTGTTTCCCATTCAAGAACTGGACGCCATTCTGTCTGAAACGGTGCAAATCAACCACCTGTTTGAACTCTATCGGCTGGTTGACCCGATCTCCCACAGCGTATACGACCTCAAGGACGGAACGCTGATTCGCTATCCCGAGAAATGCTATGCCACCTGGAAGCGGAAAAAGCCGTGCGACAACTGCGTCTCCCGGCACACCTGTCTGGAGCAGTGCGTTCACTTTAAACTCGAGTACATGGAAAACGTCGTCTACCTGATCGTCTCCGTGCCCGTCACGCTGGAGGGGAAGCCCTATTCGCTGGAACTGGGCAAGAACGTCACGGACAGCATGTTGGTCGGCGAGGATCACAAGACCGACAATTCGGATTTGATTTCGGTCATCCAGAGCTTTAACACGATGGCGGTGACCGACGCGTTTACCGGGCTATACAACAAGGGGCACATGCTCAACCAGCTCTCAAGCTTCATGACGGGCGAGATGCCGGGCGTCACGACGCTGGTCGGCGTGCTGATGGATCTGGATCACTTTAAGCTGGTCAACGATCGATACGGCCACTTCATGGGCGATGTGGTGCTCAAGGCGTTTGCGGATCGGCTCAAGCAGGAGACGGACGGCAAGGCCATCTGGGCGGGGCGCATGGGCGGCGACGAGTTCGCGATCTTCTTTGCCGACAAGACGGTGCAGGAGGCGGAATCGCGTTGCCGCGCAATGATCGCGGATATCGAGCAAAGGCCCTTTTACAAAGACGGCGTCTCGTTCCACATCGGCGTGAGCATTGGCGCGGAACAGGCGGATCGCGCGGATACGATCGAGGCCTATGTGGACAAGCTGGACAAGAAGATGTACAAAGAAAAGGCGGAAAAAGCGGAAAAGGCGCGGCGGGGAAAGAAATAGGCCGCGTACAAGGGGGCTTAACGATGCTCGAACTTACGCGCGTCGCGTTGGAATTGCCGGACGGCGCGGAAATCATCAAGGACATAAGCCTCGCGATTGACGCGGGGAAGCTGGTGGTCGTGACAGGTCCCAACGGCGGGGGAAAGACCACGCTTGCGAAGCTGATCGCGGGGATTGCGCAGCCGTCGGCCGGGCGCATATTTTTTGAGGGGCGCGACATCACGCAGATGGACGTGACCGCGCGCGCGCAGCTGGGCATTGCCTATGCGTTTCAGCAGCCGGTTCGCTTTAAGGGGCTGAGCGTGCGCGACCTGCTCGAAATCGCGGCGGGCGCGCCGCTTTCGACGGAAAACGTGTGCGAATTGCTCGGGCGAGTCGGGCTTTGCGCGGGCGAATACATCGATCGGGAATTGAACGCGTCGCTGTCGGGCGGCGAGAGCAAGCGCATTGAGATCGCGTCGGTGCTCGCGCGCAAGGCCAAGCTGTCGATCTTTGACGAGCCGGAGGCGGGCATTGACCTGTGGAGCTTTCAAAAGCTGGTCGAGACGTTTGAAAAATTGCGCGAGCAGGCGACGGGGACGCTGATGGTCATCTCGCATCAGGAGCGCATTCTCGCGATTGCGGACGAGATCGTGGTCATCGCAGACGGAAAGGTGCGCGTGCGCGGCACGCGCGCCGAGATCCTGCCCGCGCTGCTCGAGGGCGAGTACGCCGGGCGCTGTCCGCTGGGCAAGGAGGTCGCACAATGAAGAAGATCACCGAAGAGCTGTTGCGCTTGGTGTCAGACTTTACCGGCTCCTTTAAAGGCGCGTTCAACATCCGCGAGGATGGCGGGTGTGCCGGGCGTCAATCGAGCGAGCACATCCGGATCGAGGGCAAAGCGGGCGCGCCGGGGCTGGTGATCCACGTGGCGGCGGGCACGGCGGGCGAAACAGTCTACATCCCCGCGTGCGTGACGCACGGCGCGGTGGACGACCAGGTGTACAACGATTTTTATATCGGGGAAGGCGCGGACGTGACGATCGTGGCGGGGTGCGGCGTGCACAACGAGGGCGAGGAATCGGCGCGCCATAACGGCATTCACAAGTTCATCTTGGAAAAGGGCGCGCACGTCGTGTACCAAGAAAAGCACATCGGAACCGGCACGGGCACTGGCCTTCGCGCGATCGATCCGGT
>JAVXNW010000027.1:0-26472 GCA_036645575.1 Clostridia bacterium
GCCCGCGCCCCCCCCGCGGCGGGGGGGGGCGCCCCCCCCCCCCCCCCCCCCCCCCGCCGGAGGCCCCCGTTCGCCTCCCTTAATTATACTTCCCGCCTCCCGGTTCCCCCGCCTCCCTTAATTAATCTTCCCGCCTCCTGGTTCCCCCCGCCTCCTCGTTCCCCGCCTCCGCCTCGCCTAGCGCGTGGATGCCTAGGGCTTGGCTCTCGGCGCAGCCCATGGCGATGCTGGCGGGGCCATGTTTGAGGCGGATCTGGTAGACGGCATCTTCGAGTTTCTGGCGGCGTTTGCGTGCTTCGGCGGGTGCGTCGTCAAACAGGGTCATCTGTTCATAGGCGTCGCGGGCGGGGATCAGGCCAGTAGCGGTAATGGTGAGCGCGCGGATGGGCGCGTTCATCGGCCAATTGGCCTTAATGAGCGCCATTGCGGAGGTAAAGAGCTCCTTTTGCAACAGCGTGGGCTGGCTCAGCGTGATTTGGCGGGAGATGGTCTTGAGTGCGGGGCTCTTGATGTGCACCTGCACGGTGCGGCACTTCATGTCATACTTGCGCATGCGGAAGGCGACCTCGTCGGTGAGCGCGAGCACGCCGGCGCGGATATCGCGCTCGCCGATCAGGTCGCGCCTAAAGGTCATGCCATTGCCCACCGACTTGAGCGGTTCGCGCTGGGCCCGCGTGCGCACGGGGTCGTCGTCAAGGCCGTTGGCGTAGTGCCACAACGCGAGGCCGCTCTTGCCGAGCACGCCAGCAATCCGCTCAGGATCGCTGCGCGCCAGATCGCCAATGGTCAGGATCATCTGGCGCTTGAGCGTCGCCTCCGTCGCGCCGCCGACGAAGAGCAGCGCGGCCACGGGAAGCGGCCAGACGCGCTCGCGGAAATTTTCGCGGGAGATCTGGGTCACCGCGTCCGGTTTTTTCATGTCGCTGCCCAGCTTAGCAAAGATCTTGTTGAAGCTCACGCCCACCGATATCGTGATGCCGATCTCCGACTTGACCTGCTCGCGAATGCGGTTGGCCAGATCAAGCGGCGTCGTCTCAAACAGCGCGAGCGAGCCGGTCACGTCCAGAAAGCTCTCGTCGATGCCGAATGGCTCGACCTGGCTCGTGTAGCGCTCGTAGAGGCAGTTGACCCGGCGCGAGATTTCGAGGTAGCGCGCATGGCGCGGCGGAACCAGCACAAGCTCCGGGCACTTTTTTTTCGCCTGCCACACGGTCTCGGCGGTCGTTACGCCATAGGCCTTGGCAAGCTCGTTCTTGGCAAGAATGATGCCGCTTCGGTCCTTGGGATCGCCCGCGACCGCCATGCACACATCCTTGAGCGCCGGGTTGTCCAGGCACTCCACCGACGCGAAAAAGCAATTGCAGTCGCAGTGCAGGATCGCACGCTCGGCCATGTTGCCCACTCCCTTCGCGCGTTTTTCTAAGCTTATTATGCCACAAAATCCGCCGCGCGGCAATCGTTTTTCCCGAATGAGACGCGGCGCGCGCGCGCATACTAAGCGCGAGGTGAGAAAGATGGACAAGGCGGATCTGGTGGTTTTGCTCGAAAGCGATCTGGCGGCATGTGAGTTTTATGCGGG
Source organism: Clostridia bacterium (assembly GCA_036645575.1). GTDB lineage: Bacteria > Bacillota > Clostridia > Christensenellales > Aristaeellaceae > JAVXNW01. Next base: position 1,580 of record JAVXNW010000027.1, read on the forward strand.
CCTTGCGCGCGAAGTGCGCACCGCGCTCAGCCAGTCGCCCGAGGGGATCGGGACGCTCGATGACTTGAAGGCGCGCGCGCAGCAGTTGCAGCATCCATAAAATGAAGAAATGGGGAACCAAGGCCGCCGCGCGCGCGTCATAGCCATATCATAAAAGATCCGAAGGGAAGCATGTGATCATGAAGAAATGGCTGTGCCTTTTGTGCGCGCTGTGGATGATGGCGATGGGCGCAGGCGCGCTTGCCGAGGCGGAAAGCGGCCCCGAGCGCGCGCCGCACGTCGATTTGGACGTGAGAAACGACAACTTTGCGACCGACCTCCACGAGATCATGCACGAGGCGGACCAGACCCAGTCGCTCACCGTGCGCCTGTCCGGCTATGTCTATCGCTATCCCGCGGGCGAAGATCAAGACGTTCAGTTCGCCGTGCTGCGCGACTACTTCACCGAAGAGAACGGCGTGATGCCCTACGGACTGGACTGCTACTACGAGGGCGACCTGCCCGAGAACGACGCGTGGGTGCGCGTCGTCGGCAAGACCGCCTTCTACGAGGACGCGGACGGCGAATCCTACCTCATGCTGATGGTCGAGCAACTCGACGTCGCGCCCGAGGATCAGCGCGGCTCAAAACTGGTCTTCAACTGAACGGTACATCGGCACAATGCCCCCGGCCAAGCGGCCGGGGGCATTGCGGCGTAAAAATTCAAACATTCGCACGCGCGGACGCCCCATGCGGCTTGATTCTTAACCGGGACAGGCGTAGAATTGAAATTGGTTTCTGATTTCGATTTGATGGGCGGAGGGACGAGTTTGAAAAAGTTTTTGCTGGGATGCCTCGCGGCTTTTTTGGCGATGGGACTGGCGGGCTGCGCGAAACAAGCCGCGCAGCCGTCGCCCCAAGCGGCGGAAGGCGCGGGGATATCGGTGGTGGCGACCATCTTCCCGATCTACGATTTTGCGCGCGAGATCACGCGGGGCACCGACGCGCGGGTGGAGATGCTCCTAAAGCCGGGCATCGAGAGCCATTCCTTTGACCCGGCGCCCAGCGACATCATCAAGGTGCAGACGGCGGATCTGTTTTGCTACATCGGCGGGGAGAGCGACGCGTGGGTGGAGCAGGTGCTTTCCGGGCTTGACCAGACGCACATGCGCCCGCTCAAGCTGATCGACTGCGTCGAGGGGCTGGGCGAGGAAGTGGTCGAGGGGATGCAGGGCGCGCCGCACGCGCACGCGCAAGGCGACCCGGACGAGGGGATCGACGAGCACATCTGGACGTCGCCGCGCAACGCGCGGCTGATGGCGCGCACGATGGCGGAGTCGCTGTGCGCGGTGGACCCGAAAAACGCGGACGCATACCAGGCAAACCTTGCGCGGTATGAAAAAGAGCTGGTCGCGCTCGACCAGTCGTTTGTGGACGTGGTGGAAGGGGGCGCGCGCCGCGAAATCATATTCGGCGATCGCTTTCCGTTCCGCTATTTTGCCAATGCCTACGGCCTCACCTACTATGCGGCGTTCCCGAGCTGTTCCGGCGAATCGGAACCCAGCGCCGCGACGATCGCCTTCCTGATCAAAAAGATTCAGGAGGACGCGATTCCCGCGATCTACCACATCGAGCAGGGCAACTTGCGCACGGCGAACGTGATTGCGGAGGAGACGGGCGCCGTGGTGCTCGAGCTGCACGCCTGTCACAACATCACCAAGGACGCGCTCGCCGCGGGCGAAACCTATTTGAGCCTGATGCGCAAAAACGTCGAGGCGCTGCGCGTGGGCCTTTCGTAGAGGAGGCGCGATGGATCATGGCACGAGGCGGATATCAGACCAGGCAAAAGGCGGCGCTCATGCGCGTGCTCGTGGAGAGCCGCGCGTGCGCGCACACGGCGGAAGAGATATTTTCCGCACTGCGCGAAAGCGGCGAGGCCGTCGGGCACACCACCGTCTACCGGCAGCTGAACGAGCTGAACGAGGCGGGGTTTGTGCGCCGGACGCAGACCGGCGCGGGCGCAATCTATCAATACGTCGAAAACGCGAACGCCTGCGCGCACCACCTGCACTGCCAGTGCGTCGTCTGCGGGCAGTTTTATCACGTCGATTGCGGGTGCATCAAGGCGCTTGCCGAGCATCTGCTGGCGGCGCATCACTTTATTTTGGACGCCGGGCAGTCGGTGCTGCTTGGCAAGTGCGAGGAATGCCGAAAGGAGGCCGAACATGGCGCTATTGACACTCAAAAATGTGACGCTGGGCTATGAAAACCTGGTCGCGGTCGAGAATGTGACCTTCCAGATCGACGAGGGCGACTATGTGGTGGTGGTGGGCGAGAACGGCTCGGGCAAATCCACCTTGATCAAGGGAATGCTGGGGCTCATCAAGCCCAGGCAGGGCGAAATTTTGATGGGGGACGGCCTCAAGCGCTCACAGATTGGCTACATGCCCCAGCAGACCCAAGCGCAGCGCGACTTTCCCGCGAGCGTCACGGAAGTGGTCGTCTCGGGCTGCCTCAATCGGCGCGGGTTCAAGCCCTTCTATGGCAAGGGCGAGAAGGCGCGCGCCGCGCACGCCATGCAGACGCTGGGCATTGCCAACCTTGCCCATGTGCCCTACCGCGAACTGTCGGGCGGGCAACAGCAGCGCGTACTGCTCGCGCGCGCGCTGTGCGCGACCGAGAAGATGCTGCTGCTAGACGAGCCGACGGCGGGGCTTGACCCAATCGCCTCGCAGGAACTGTACGCGATCATCCGCGGGCTCAACCGGGACACCGGCGTCGCCATCGTGATGGTCTCCCACGACGTGGGCGCGGCGCTTGACGACGCGCGAACCGTGTTGTGTATGCACCGCACGATGGCATTTTTTGGCACGGTCGAAGCGTACATTGAAAGCGACTGCGGTCGATTCTGGAAGGGGGGTGCGGCCCATGCTTGCGACAATCACGGAAATGCTTAGCTACGGGTTTATGACGCGCGCGCTGATCGTCGGGGGGCTTGTGTCGCTGTGCGCGGCGCTGCTGGGCGTATCGCTCGTGCTCAAGCGGTACTCGATGATCGGGGACGGGCTGTCGCACGTGGGGTTTGGCGCGCTGTCAATCGCGATGGCGATGGGGCTTTCGCCGCTACAGGTCTCGATCCCGGTTGTGGTGGTCGCCGCGTTTCTGCTCCTGCGCGTGAGCGAAAACAGCAAGATCAACGGCGACGCGGCGATTGCGCTGATCTCAACGAGCGCGCTGGCGATCGGGGTGATCGCGACGTCGCTCAAAAGCGGCATGAACGTGGACGTGTACAGCTACATGTTCGGGTCGATCCTGTCGATGAGCGAATCGGACGTGTACCTGTCGGCCGGGCTGTCGGTGTGCGTGCTTGCGCTGTTTGCGCTCTTTTACAACAAGATCTTCTCGGTCACCTTTGACGAGCGCTTTGCCCGGGCGACCGGCACGCGCACCGACCTTTACAACATGCTGCTCGCGCTGCTCACCGCAATCACCATTGTGGTGGGCATGCGCATGATGGGCACGCTCCTCATATCCAGCCTCATCATCTTCCCGGCGCTCACCTCCATGCGCGTCTTCCGCCGCTTTTTTTCGGTGGTTGTGAGTTCCGCGGTCGTCTCGGTCGTATGCTTTATGGCGGGCATCACCGCCTCCTACGTCCTCTCGATCCCGGCGGGCGCAAGCGTGGTCGCGGCCAACATCCTGTGCTTTTTGGCCTTTACCGTGGTCGGGATGCTGGTCGGCGGGAGGCGAGCGCGCGCATGAGCCTCATCTATATAACCGGCGGCGCGCGCAGCGGGAAGTCGGCCTTGGCGGAACAGTTGGCCGCGCCCTTTGGCGAAAGGGTGCTCTACATTGCGACCGCGCGCGCCTTTGACGAAGAAATGCGCGCGCGCATCCAAAAACACCGCGCGCGAAGGCCGGAAGCATGGGGCCTGTACGAGGGCATAGATGGCTTTTCCCAAGCCCTTGACGTAGCGCCGGATGCCTCTGGCGCGGGGGCGGAAAGCGCGGTTGCCGGCACGGCGCGCTACGATTGCGCGCTGCTTGACTGCGTGCCCAACCTTGTGACAAATTTGATGATGGACAGCGGGCACGATTGGGAACACCCAGGAAACGCATCCGTCCAAGAAATGGAAGCGCGCGCGATGGCGGCGCTTGTTGAATTGATCGATTGCGCGCGCGCGCGGTCGATCACGGTGATCTTGGTGTCCGGGGAGGTAGGGATGGGGCTTGTTCCGGTCTACCCGTTTGGCCGGGCGTTTCGCGACGTGCTAGGTCAGGTCAACCAGCGCCTTGCCGCGCTGTCAGACGAGGCGTTTTGCTGTGTTTCGGGCATACCGGTCAGGCTCAAGGGCTAATCCCGCAGCGCGGGCCTTTGCATTTCCGCCATCTCCGCCCCTGTAAATTCCGGGGCGTAGCGCTTTTGCCGCTTTTGTCGAAAAACAGGGCGGCGATCGACCGCCATGCGCGGCCTCACCGCGAAAAATGCGCTTGAGGCGCGGCAAATGACCTTCTTTACAGCGGAAGATGAAAATGGTATACTCTTGCCATAGAGAAAAGCGATCGATCGAGTCTTCTCTTAAATACAGACAGGAAAGGAGGTCGGGGCATATGGAGGGAATCATGGAGGTACTGACCAATTTACCGGCGATGCTATGCCTGGTGATAGGCCTCGTGTTGGTCATTGTGGAGATGTTTCTGCCGGGGTTCGGCGTGCCGGGCATTACCGGGATCGTGCTGCTGATTGCCGGAACGGTGATCGGCGCGAGCACGGTAGCGCAGGGGCTGGTGATCCTTGGCGTGGCGCTGATACTGCTGCTGATCGCGCTGCCGTTTGGACTGCGCTCGCTTGCGAAGGGGCGGCTTGACAAGACAAAGGTCGTGCTCAACACGGTGAGCTTTGTGGGCGGCGAGCACAACATGGACGCATACCTTGGCAAGGAAGGCGTGGCGCGCACGACGCTCAGGCCTTCGGGCATCGTCGAGTTTGACGGAGACCGGGTCAACGTCGTATCGGACGGCGCGTATATTGCCGAGGGCGGCAAGGTGCGCGTTCAGCGCGTGGACGGCAACCGCGTCGTGGTCAAGGAGATCGATCAGGCCTAATCACTTGTGAACGGAAATGTGGCGGCGGGCTTGCGCGTGATGGCGGACTTACGCTTGATGCGTGAAAAATAAATTGGGGGATGGAAGACATGAAAAAAACGTGGAAAAGCGCGCTGGCAGCGCTCATTACCTTGGTATTGTGCGTAGCGCCCGTCGCGGGCATGGCGCAGGGTACGGCACAGCTTGAGACAATTACCGTGGGCAACTTGACCTTTGCGCTGGGCGAGAACAAGGGCGCGGTGGACGCGTCCATCATCCTGCGCGCCGGGGCGGATTTGGAAAAGGAACAAGGGATATTGGACATTCAGGCAGTGGGCGGCGCAAACCAGATTGGGCGCATGCAATTTGCCTATCAGGGCGGCATGCTCAAGGGCGTGCTGGACGGACTGAAAAACGCCTACGGCATCACCAAGGACGAAATCGTCGAGATGTTTGGGCAGATGCAGGACGCGATGCTGGACGCGGCGCAGGCGCAGAACGAGGCGCAAGCGCAGAAGGACGAGGCCACGCAGCGCGCCGAAAGCAGCGGACAAGTGGACCCCGAGGCGCTTGAGCAGATGATGAGCGCGTACACCACGCTCCTTCAGACGGCGTCCGAGCTTCCGGCCGAGGGGAAAGTCAACGTGGTGCTTGGCGCAAAGATGGAAAAGGCGCTGGGCGAGAGCTATGTGCTGGGCACGGCCGACGAGGCATTTGACGTGCTGGGCGAAAAATACACGGGCAAGTCCTTCCACGCGACGATCGGCCTTCCCGAAATGGACAAGATCATCAAGCTTGCGTGCGACGAGGACAAAGACGTGAAGGCGTTCTATGACGCGTACTTTAACCTGATCAACGAGGCCATGCCGGAGGGCGTCGAGGTGTACTCGATCGGCGAACTGTACGCGCAGGTGGGCATGCAGTTCAACGTGGACATCACCGGCTGGGAGGATGCGCAGAAGGAAAATATGCGCCTTGAGATGCTGTGCGACATGACCGCCACCCAAGAACAAGAAGGCGCGCCTGTGCAGATGAAGTTCCCGATGACGATTGAACTGAGCGAAAAAGACGGCCAGACGAAGATGGCGATGTCGATGGAGGTCGCGCAGGACGGCACCCTTATGCGCATGGGCATGAAGATGGACGGGCAGTCCGGCACGGCGGGTCAAGTCGAGGGGATGAACATGGTATTTGACCTAGACGTCGCGCAGGGCGGTGAGACGGTGGGTCAGATGACCGTGGACGCGCGCTACGCGCTGGCCAACGACGGTGGCGAGACGGCCGACTTTGGCATGAAGCTAAGCGCAGCGGGCGCTGAGCTCATGGACGGGCGCGTCAGCTATGCGGGCACGCTGGTAGCGGGCGAGGGCACGACCGAGCGCGCGGGTCGCGTGACGGTGCGCGGGACGATGGCGCTAAACCCGGATGCGCTGGAAATCGGCTTTGACGTAGGCCACAAGAGCGAGCCGATGACCGATCAGGCGTTTGAGGCAATCAATGTTCTGCCGATCATCAAGGTGACCGAGCTGGATGAAGAAAAGCTGGCCGCGCTGCGCAACGAGGCGCAGGCTGTCGCCATCCGGGCTATGGGCGCGATTTTGCAGACGCCGGGCGTGGCCGAGATGCTCAGCGAGGCGTTCACCGATATGCAGACGCTGATGGCTTCGCAGGCCTTAACAACCAGCAATTATCAAGCGGACGACGCGGCCTACGGGCAGGACAGCGCCCTGGGGCTTGACGCGGGCAAATTGCTCGACGCGGCAAAGGGCTTGAACAAGGCGTAAACCAAGGCTAAAGTGGTTATACTAAGACATATAGGAGGGCTCAACCTATGTTAAGCGGCGGCACAATTGGAATGATCCTGCTCATCATCGTGGCGATTATCTTCTTAATTTTCTTCTTTACCTTTGTTCCGGTGGGCCTGTGGATCTCCGCCATGGCGTCGGGCGTGCACATCAACATTGCGACGCTGATCGGAATGCGGTTCCGCCGCATCAACCCGGCGCGCATCGTGCTTCCGCTGATCAAAGCGACCAAGGCGGGTCTCACGGTCAACATGAACGAGATGGAGGCGCACGTGCTGGCTGGCGGCAACGTCGATCGCGTGATCAACGCGCTGATCGCGGCGCAGGCGGCCAACATCCCGCTGGGCTTTGACAACTGCCGCGCGATCGACCTGGCGGGTCGCGACGTGTTGCAGGCGGTGCAGATGTCGGTCAACCCCAAGGTCATTGAGACGCCGGTCGTCGCCGCGATCGCCAAGGACGGCATCGAGCTGCGCGCCAAGGCGCGCGTGACCGTTCGCGCCAACATCGAGCGCTTGGTCGGCGGCGCGGGCGAGGAGACCATCATCGCGCGCGTCGGCGAGGGCATTGTGACCACCGTTGGCTCCTCGGCGACCCACAAGGCGGTGCTTGAAAACCCCGACCTGATCAGCCGAACCGTGCTGGCCAAGGGCCTTGACGCGGGCACCGCGTTTGAAATCCTGTCCATCGACATCGCGGACGTGGACGTGGGGCGCAACGTGGGCGCGCAGTTGCAGATGGATCAGGCCGAGGCCGATCGCCGCATTGCGCAGGCCAAGGCGGAGGAGCGCCGCGCAATGGCCGTCGCGCACGAGCAGGAGATGAAGGCCAGCGTTCAGGAGATGCGCGCCAAGGTGGTCGAGGCCGAGGCGGAGATCCCCAGGGCCATCGCCAAGGCGCTCACCGAAGGGAAATTGGGCGTCATGGACTACTACCAGATGCAAAACGTGATGAGCGACACCAAGATGCGCGAGTCGATCGCTGAGTCCGGAACGCCCGCGCCCGAGGCGCAGCTGCACGACAAGTGATCCGCGCAGAAGTAAGGAGGTGACGCCATGGAAGGTCTGATTGCTGTTATCGCCGTCGCGTGGATTGTCATCAGCGTGATCTCATCGGGCGTCAAAGGCGCGAGGAAGGGCGCGGCGCGGGACAACGAAAAGACACAGCCCCCGCAAAAGGCGCGAAAGGTGACCCCGCAACCCAAATCCACCATCTGGACGCAGATAACCGAAATGATGGAGGAGGGCGCGAAGGATGAGGGCGCGGTGCGCGAAACCGTGACAAGCGAGGGCATGAGCCGCGCGGACGCGGTGCGCGAAACCGTGACAAGCGAGGGCATGAGCCGCGAGGACGCGGGCTGCCTTGGCGGATCGATCGAGCACACGCAGCACGAGGGCGGAACATTGCAGGGACTGGATCGCGAGATGCCGTCCGACCGCTATCAGGCGTCGAGCACCCAAAAGGAAAAGGTGCGCGTCGCGCGGCGTGCGAACGTGGAAAACAGCCCGAGCATTGTGCAAAAAGCCAAGGAAGAATCAGCGTTGTCGGCTGCGCCATTTGCGGTGTCGGCGGAAGACATGCGCCGCGCAAATGCGACGAGGCGCAAACGGATAAACACGAATGGATAGGCGAAGGCGCGAAAGGCCTTCGAGGGATGGGTCTATATTGGGGCGGGCGCGGGGTGTGAAGCGCAGGATGTGGAGGGCAATTGATGGTTGACAGGCAGGCATGTGAGCGCGCGCTGAGTTGCGCGCTACAAAAGGGCGGAGATTTTGCGGAGATCTATTTTGAGGACGCGCTTTCAGGCAACCTCGTGATGCGGGACGGCGCGATTGACACCGCGACGACCGAACGCACGCACGGCGCGGGCATTCAGGTGTACTGCGGGTTGAACTCGGTGTATGTGCACACCTGCGACACGACGCCCGGCGGGCTTGCGCGCGCGGCGGCGCAGGCGGCGGACGCCATTGGGCAGGCGCGCGCGACCGGGGCGGACATCACGCTTTGCGCGCGGGAAAATGGGCGCGACCTGCACGAGGCGCTGATCCTGCCGGAGGATACGCCGGGCGCGACCAAGGTGGAGATATTGCGCGCGGCGCACGACGCGGCCAAGGGCTTTGATCCGCTGATTGCGCAGGCGCAGGCGCGGCTGATGGACGAGGACAAGCGGGTGGTCATCTGCAACTCGGACGGCCTGTTCACGACCGACCGGCGCACGCGCGTGCGGCTGGCGATTCAGGCGATCGCCTCGGCGAATGGGGAGAACCAGATCGGCTTTGACGGGCCGGGCGCGCTGTCGGGATATGAGCTGTTCGAGCACATCGACGTGACGGCGTGCGCGCGTCAGGCGGCCGGGACGGCGATCACGATGCTCAAGGCGGAGCAGTGTCCGGCGGGCGAGATGCCGGTGGTGATCGACAACGGCTTTGGCGGCGTCATATTCCACGAGGCGTGCGGGCATTCGCTGGAGGCGACCGCGATCGCGCTGGGCAACAGCGAGTTTTGCGGAAAGCTCGGGCAAAAGATCGCGTCGGACGTGGTGACCGCGGTGGACGACGGCACCATTCCGGGCGCGTGGGGCTCGATCAACATCGACGATGAGGGGACGCCCGCCGGCAAGCTCACGCTGATTGAAAACGGCGTCTTGAAGGGCTATATGGTGGACAGGCTGAATGGGCGCAGGATGGGCATGGCCCCGACCGGGAGCGCGCGCCGCCAGTCCTATGCCTACGCGCCCACGTCGCGCATGCGCAACACCTTTATCGCGCCGGGCGAAACAGAGGACGACGAGATCATTCGCACGATGGGCGACGGGCTGTACGCGCGCCGGATGGGCGGAGGATCGGTTAATCCCGTCACCGGCGAATTTAATTTCTCGGTGAGCGAGGGGTACCTTGTGAAGGATGGGCGCATCCTAAAGCCGGTGCGCGGCGCGACGCTGATCGGGCGCGGGGCGCAGGTACTCATGCTGATTGACCGCGTGGGCAAGAACTTGGCGCTGGCGGAGGGCATGTGCGGCTCGATCAGCGGCTCGGTTCCGGTGTGCGTGGGTCAGCCGATGATTCGGGTCAGTCGCATGACCGTGGGAGGGCGAAAGTGATGGAGATAGCGCAGTTTTTGAAGCGATTGTTTGAAGACGCGCAGGCGGCCGGGTTTGAGGACGCCGAGGCGTTTTACGTGCAGGGCGAGTCGTTTGAGGCCTCGGTACACGAAGGCGAGATTCACACCTACGACGTCTCAACCACCATTGGGCTGGGCTTTCGGGGGGCGTTTTTGGGCAAGATGGGCTACGCCGCGACGCAGGTATTGGACGAATCGGCGCTCAAACAGCTGATCGCGGGCGCAAAGACCAACGCGCGGCTGATCGAAAGCAGCGATCCCATCTGCCTGTTTGCGGGAAGCGAGCGCTATCCGCAGGTTTCAAGCGCGGGGAAGGCGCTTTCAGGCGTGAGCGCCGCGCGCAAGCTGGAAGTGGTGCTGGCGCTTGAAAAGGCCGCGCTCAAGGTGGACGCGCGGGTGAGCAAGCTCAGCGATTGCGGCATCTTTGCCGCGACCGGGCTTCAGCGAATCGCCAACACGAAGGGACTTGACGTCTGCTTTGAGGATGGCGGCGCGGGGCTGTACGTTTCGCCGATTGCGCGCGCGGGCGAGCAGGTCAATTCCGCGATGAAGTTCGTCTACGCGGATAATGTGGATCACTTTGACGTGGATGCGCTGGCGCGCGAGGCGGTGAGCGAGGCGGTGGACGGACTGGGCGCCGAGCCGGTCGCCTCGGGCGACTACCCCATCGCGTTTCGAAACGACGCGGCTGCGGCGCTCCTTCAGACATTCCTGAACGTCTTCAGCGGCGACGCGGCGCAGAAGGGGCTGTCGCTGCTCAAGGACCGCGAGGGCGAGCAGATCGCCAGCGCGTGCGTGACGCTGATGGACGATCCGCTGCTTCCGGGCGGGCGCAGCAGCGTGCCGTTTGACGCGGAGGGCGTCGCCACGTTTGAAAAGGCGGTCGTCACAGACGGAAAACTGCTCACACTATTGCACAACCTGAACACCGCCGCGAAAAAAGGCGTTCAGACGACCGGCAACGCGGCGCGCGGCTCCTATGCGGCCAAGGTATCGGTCGCGCCCACCAACTTCTACCTAAAGCCCGGGGCGTGCGACCTGGATGGGCTGCTTTCCCAAATGGGCGAGGGCCTCTTGATCACCGACGTGCAGGGTCTGCACGCGGGCGCAAACGCCATCACGGGCGATTTTTCGCTGGGCGCGAAGGGCTACCTGGTCGCGGGCGGAAAACTGGATCGCGCGGTCGCGGGCATTACCGTGGCGGGCAACTTCTTTGACTGGCTCAAGGCGATCGAGGCAGTCGGAAGCGACTTGTGGTTTGGCCTGCCCGGCGCCAGCACCGTGGGAAGCCCGAGCGTGCTGGCCGGCAAAATGAAGGTCGCCGGGGCGCTCACGCGTTAAGAAGCGCCGCCGCGCCCGTTATGCCAGCACTTTCCATGGCGCGGTGCGATAATTCTTTACAGGTACGGATTTGCTTTTTATTCATACAGGCGCTATAATGTTGTGAGTAACATCCGTGAATAAGGAGCTAAAAGATGTGAGTAATCGTGGATATAATGGCAGGCGGCGAAAAAGGCGCATTACGGGGCGATTTTACGCTTTTCTAACAGTTGTGCTGGTGCTTTGCATCTTTGTGGGCGTGCTGATTTCCAACAACAACCGCAAGGCGCAGCAGCGGGCGAGCACCTTTACGCCGGCGGTTCAGGCAAATACCAACGTGGTGATTCCCGCCCCGACCGTTCCGCCGGTCAGCCAAGCGGCGACCGATCCGGTCGCGCCGGCGAATCCCGCGGCGGACCTGAGCGCGAACGACGCGGCGCAGACCGGAAGCGACACAAATTCGATCGACGCGCTGATGCAAAGCGACGAGGAACTGGCGCCGGTATCCGAGGACGAGAAGGTCAACGTGACCGACCTTGCGGTGACGCCGGGCTTGTCAGACGAGTGGCGCAACATCCTGCTGTTGGGCACCGACGCGCGCGACGTCACCAAGGTTGAGCGCATCGACACCATCATGATCGCCTCCATCAACGTAAAGAACGGCCGCGTCAAGATGGTCAGCATCATGCGTGACTTGGTCGTGCCGGTCGAGACCAAGAAGGGCGTCAAGGAGATGAAGGTCAACGCCATTCCCAACTACGGCGGGGCGGATTTGGTCATGAAGACCATCAACCAGCTCTTTGGCATGAACATCACCGAATACGTGATGGTCAACTTCGCCTCCTTCCAGAAGGTGGTCGACATCTTGGGCGGCGTGCGCGTGGACGTGTCGGCCGAGGAAATGGCCCAGATCAACATTTCGCTGGGCGAGCAGGCCAAGGCCGCAGGCTATGACCAGCAGGAATTTCTGGCCAAGAAGGACGAGATGATGCTCAAGACGTTCGGGAACGACACGCTGCTGACGGGGATTCAGGCACTGGGCTATAGCCGCATCCGTCACGTGGGCGCGGGCGACTACCAGCGCGTCGAGCGCCAGCGCGCAGTGCTCGACTCGATCTTGAAAAAGGTTCAGGAGGACGCCAACGCGGTTCAGCTGATGCAGTTGGCCAGCGCCATGTGGGGCGAGCTTTCGACCAACATCAACCTGATGAACGCGGTCAGCATTGCGACCACCGTCATCAAAAACGGCGCGACCAAGCTCGACATGCAGTGGCGCATCCCCGGCAAGGACGAAAACGGTCAGGCGACATTCAAAGGCGAGGTTCGAAAAGGCGTCTCCGCGCTGTGGGATTGCGACTTTGAGACCAACAAGCGCCGCTTGCACACCTTTATCTACGAGAGCTGACCGACGGAACCCCAAAAATGGGCTGCCGCGCAAGTCAAATCCGACACGTTCGGAACTTGCGCGGCAGCCTGATTTTTTGGAGGAAAATGGTCAAGGCAGATCGCGGGGGATCTAGGCGCTGGCGGGGGGCCAGGGCGTGATGCGGTCGCCGGTAACGAGATGGGCTTCTTGGGCCAGGCGCGCCATCGGGGCATCGGAGAGCGAATCGGAGTAGAAGCAAAAGGGCGCGCCGGAAAGGCCGCTTGCGCGGTACCTGCGCACCTTCTCTTCGCCGTGGCAGTTCTCGCCCTCGTACAGCCCCGTCCGGGGATCGACGCGCGAGGCGATGAGCTTGACGCCCAACCTGTCGCACGCGGGGCGCAGCAGGAACTCGGGCGACGCGGAGATGACGAGGTCGCTGGGCTGCTTTTGCCTGATATACCAGCCCTTGACGCGGGGAAAATCCCGCTGCCAGAAATCCGACAGCGCCGCGTCCAGGTCGGCCACGCGGGGGAAGATCGCCTGGTAGAGCGCCTGCTTGGCCTGCGTCTTTGAAATCGCGCCCAGCGCCATCTTCAAAAACGCCCATGCCACGCGCGGCGCGCGCAGGGCGAGCGCCTTGTGCCGCTTCAAGAGAAACAGCACAAAGCGCTCGGTCGAGTCGCCGTCAAAGAGGGTCTTGTCAAAATCGTAGATCGCGCGCATGGCTTACTTTTTGGTCAGTCGCTCGAGGCCGCCCAGGTAGGGCCTGAGCACCTCCGGGACGATGACCGAGCCGTCTCCCTGCTGGAACTGCTCGACGATCGCGGGGATCAGGCGGCTGGTCGCAAGGCCGGAGCCGTTGAGCGTGTGCGCAAACTCCAGTTTTTTGGATTCGGTGCGGCGCACGCGGATGTTGCCACGGCGCGCCTGATAGTCCTGTGCGTTGGAGACCGAGGAGCACTCCTTGTACTCGTTCATCGACGGAATCCACAGCTCGATGTCGTAGGTGGTCGCCATCGAGGCGGAGCAGTCGCCCGCCGCGAGCTTGGACAGGCGGTAGTGAAGACCCAGGCCTTCTACCAGCGCGCACGCCTTGCGGATCAATTCCTTGAGCATTGCGGGGCTTTGCTCGGGCGTGGTGTAGCCAAACATCTCCACCTTGTTGAACTGGTGGCCGCGGATCATGCCGCGCTCGCTGGCGCGATAAGCGCCCGCCTCGCGCCGATAGCAGGGCGTGTAGGCAAACAGCTTGCGCGGAAGGTCGGCCTCCTCCAGAATTTCGCCGCGGTACAGGTTGATCAGCGCGGTCTCGGCGGTGGGCAGCATGAAGCGGAACGTGTCCTCGTCGAGCTTGTAGACGTCCTCTTCGAATTTCGGGAACTGACCGGCCGTCAGCCCGCACTCGTATGTCAGCATGTGGGGCGGCAGCATGAAGGTGTAGCCGTCCTGAATATGGGTGGCGATGAAGTAGTTGAGCAGCGCCCACTCGAGCTGCGCGCCGATGCCGGTGTACAGCCAGTAGCCGTTTCCGCCCATCTTGACGCCGCGCTCGTAGTCGATGAGGCCCAGATCCAGGCACAGATCGACGTGGTTCTTGGGCTCGTACGGGAAGACCGGCTTTTCGCCATAGACGCTCACGACCTGGTTGTTCTCCTTGCCGCCCGCGATCACGTCGTCGGCCGGGAGGTTCGGGAGCGCCAAGAGGAACTTGCGGATCTTTTCCTCGAGCGCGTTCTGCTCCTCGTCCATTTCCTTGACCTGATCGGACATCTCCTTGAGGCTGGCCATCAGTTCGGTCGTGTCAAGGCCTTGCTTTTTGAAAAGCGGAATCTCCTTGCTCTTTTTGTTGCGCTCCGCCTTGACGGCCTCGTTTTCCTGGAGCAGCTCGCGACGGCGCGCGTCCCAGGAAAGCAATTCGCTTAGGTCTACGTCGTATTCGCGCTTCTTGAGCGCCGCAACCACCATCTCCGGTTGAAGGCGTATCAGGTTTAGGTCAAGCATGGTCATATCCTCCTTATTGATAAAAAAACGCCCCTGCAAAAAACATGCAGGGACGGGTAAACGACCCGCGGTGCCACCCCGTTTGGACGCGCAAGCATCCCACTCAACTTGAGGCGCTGTACCGGGCGCATCCCGCCGGACTCGTCGTCCGAAAGCTCCCGGGTGGAAAGCAACCGCCTCTTCGCCGATTCGCACCGACCATCGGCTCTCTGATGGAAAAGGCAGCACCCGTCCCGTTCTTGGCTCACCTCTATTATACCATATTTCGCGCGGGACGCAAGAAAATCCGAACAAAAGGCGCATCATTTAACAAACCGTCCGTTTTAGCGCCGAAAACTCGAATGCACACATACTTTTATCGTGACTTTGCCGTGGTTTTCTGCTATCATAGAGCATATGATGCCGGGATTATCGGAGCAGGGAGGCGAAAGCCGTGGAACTGGATCAGGTGCCGACGCGGTGCGAGAGGCAACTTGGCGAAGGCGCGCCGGGCACGTTCTATCTGGGCGACGTCGTCGCGCTGCTTGCGGAGCTTGTGCAGAAGTACGCGGGACAGGTGCAGACGGTCTACATGGATCCGCCATTTCTGACTGGGAAACAGTTTTCGATGCGCATGAAGGTGGGCGAAAAGGACTGGAAGGCGGGCACCGCGTCGCTTGTTCAGACCGCCTACGTGGATAATCTCGAAAAGGATGAATATTTTAGGATGATGCGCGCGGTGCTGGAGGCGGTGCACGAGATGCTTTCCCCGACGGGGCTACTCTTTTTGCACATCGACTATCGGGCGCACCCGCACTTCCGGCTGATGCTGGACGAGATATTCGGGGAAGAGAATTTGCTCAACGAGATCGTGTGGGCGTACCAGACCGGCGGACGCGCGCGCAAGCACTTCAGCCGCAAGCACGACACGATCCTGTTTTACCGAAAGGGCGCGCGCTACTATTTCGATTTAAAATCGACGGGCGAGGTGAAGCCCGACACGCGCACCAACCACATGAAAAAGCACGTGGACCCGGACGGGCGCGTCTACCGCTCGATCCGCTCGGGCGGCAAGGTATATACCTACTACGACGACGACCCGGTCTACCCCAGCGACGTCTGGGACGACGTGAGCCATTTGCAGCAAAAGGACCCGCAGCGAACCGGGTACGACACGCAAAAGCCCCTTCGCCTGCTCGAGCGGATCATCAGGTGTTCGAGCAGGCCGGGCGATTTGGTCATGGACCTGTTCGCCGGATCGGGCACCACGCTGGAGGCGGCGCACGCGCTGGGCAGGCGGTTTGTGGGCGTGGATCAGAGCCTGCTTTCGCTGTATGTGATCAGGCGCAGGCTTTGCGGCGCGCCGGTCGAATACCATGCGGGCGACTGCCCGGGCGCGCCGATTGTCTCGGCGCGGGCGCTGATCGGGGTCGGCTATTACGAGGTGGAGCTGACTGCGTTTCAGATGGAGAAGGGCGTGGCGGCGCGGGTGATGAGCGACTTTGAGGCGCTGGACAATTGGTCGGTTGGGTATTTGCGCGACGGGGCCTATTGCCCGCTTGCGCAGGAGTGGCGGGCGCGCTCGGCGCCTGCGCTTACGCTGAAGCTCAGATTACCGGTGCTGACCGGCACGCCGGTATTGCGCGTGGGCGATGTGCTGGGTCGCTATTTTTATTATGGACTGGACAAGGACGGTATGGAGATTTAATGAACAACGCGGCAGGGTATATGGGGTATCAACTCAAGGAGCTCATGCGGGACGACGTGATCGGCTCGATCTTTACCGACCCCAACAATCCCGACGACTTCATTGCGGGCTTTGTTGAGCAGGTGGGCGCGCGCTCGGCGCTGGTCGCCTCGGTGACGCCGTATGGGAAGATGGACGGCTATTTTGGCGTGCGCTTAGCGGCTGTGCTTGAAGTGCAGTACGACAGCGTATACGCAGAGCGTTTGGATCTACTGATGAAGATGGATGGGCAAAAGCGCGCGCGGATGGGGATCGGCGAGGACGAGGACGCGCTGGTGTTTTTGCTCACGTACTCCGCCCGCGAGGGGCGCGCGGTGACCGTTTGGACCGCGACGGAGAGCTATGCCGGGTTCACCACCAAGGCAAACGACCTGTTTGTCGAAATTGAGCCGGTGGATTTTATGGGACGCAGGTGCCCGGAGATGACCTTTCGCTTGACCGACATCGAAATGGCGTCGGTTGGCTCAGAGGAAGAACTGATGTATGAACGGCTGGACGACTATCATCACGAAAAACGAGGGGAGCAATAGGCATGGACAGGGTATATAATTTTGCGGCAGGTCCGGCGATGATGCCCTTGGAGGCGCTTCAGACGGCGCAGCAGGAGATGACCGACTTTGGCGGGACCGGCATGTCCGTCATGGAGATGAGCCATCGCTCAAAACCATATCAGGCGATCTTTGACGAGACCGTCGCGCTTGTGCGGGAACTCATGCAGATTCCCGAGACCTATGAAGTGTTGCTGCTTCAGGGCGGGGCGACTGGCCAATTTGCCGCAGTCGCCATGAACCTGATGACGGGATCGGGTCGCGCCGACTATATCGACAGCGGAAACTTCGCGCACGGCGCGCTGGTCGAGGCACAAAAATACGGCAGCGTCCACGTGGTCGCGTCCTCGCGCGCGGAAAATTACGCCGGAATCCCGAGCTGGGACGAAAAGGACTTCGACCAGGCGGCGGATTATTTTTATATCACCACAAACAACACGATCTACGGCACCCGCTATAGCCGCCTTCCCGAGACCGGGCGCGTGCCGCTCGTCGCGGACGCCTCGTCCAATATCCTCTCCGAGCCCTACGACATCAACCGATTTGGCGTGTTGTACGCGGGCGCGCAGAAAAACATCGGGCCTGCGGGCGTGACGCTCGTGATCGTGCGCAAGGACCTGCTGGGTCGCGCGATGAAGGCGACGCCCAAGGTCTTTAACTGGCAGGCGCAGGCCGAGGCGGGCTCCATGCTCAATACGCCCAGCACCTACCCGATCTATCTGTGCGGCCTGTGCCTCAAGTGGCTCAAAAAGCAGGGCGGCGTTGCGGGGATCGAGCGCGTCAACATCGCAAAGGCCCAACTGCTCTACGACCTGCTGGACGAGAGCAAGCGCTTTCACGGCGTGGCGGAAGCGGGCTCGCGCTCGCGGATGAACGTGACGTTTAGAACCGGCGACGAGGACCTTGACGCGCAGTTCGTCAAGGCGGCGGCGGCAAAAGGGCTTGTGAACCTGAAGGGACACCGCGCGACGGGCGGCATGCGCGCCAGCATCTACAACGCGATGCCGGTCGAAGGCGTCGAGGCGCTGGTGAAGTTCATGAAAGAATTTGAAATGGAGCACTGAAAATGTATAAAATTCAAACGCTAAACGCCATTTCGCCGGTCTACCACGAGTATCTGTCGGACACGGAATACGAGGTCTCCCCGGCCATAGAAAACCCGGACGCGATCATCGTGCGCAGCGCCGACATGCTGGAGATGAAACTCGCGCCTTCTGTCGTCGCAGTCGCGCGCGCGGGCGCGGGCTACAACAACATTCCGGTCGATCGCTACGCCGAGGCGGGCGTCGTGGTCTTCAACACCCCCGGCGCGAACGCCAACGCGGTCAAGGAGATGGCGGTCACGGGGCTGCTGTTGGGTTCGCGCGACGTGGTGGGCGGCATCGAGTGGGTCAAGACCATCAAGGGACAGGGCGCGGAGGTGCCCAAGCTGGTCGAGAAGGGCAAGAAGAAGTTTGCCGGGCCGGAACTGCGCGGAAAGACGCTGGGCGTCATCGGCCTTGGCGAAGTGGGCGCGCTGGTGGCCAACGCGGGTCGCGCGCTCGACATGAAGGTGCTGGGGTACGATCCCTACATCTCGGTAGACCACGCGTGGATGCTCTCCCGCTCGATCGGCCGGGTCAAAAACCAGCTGGAGCTGCTCACGCAGAGCGACTACGTGTCCATCCACGTGCCGCTGATCAAGGACACGCGCGGAACCTTTGGCGAGGAGCTGTTTAGCCGGATGAAGCGCGGCGCGACGCTGATCAACCTGTCTAGGGCGGAGCTGGTCGTCAATGAAGACGTGATCGCGGCGCTTCAAAGCGGGCAGCTGCGCGCGTATGTGACCGATTTCCCGCAGGATGAGCTGATTGGCGAAAAGGGCGTCATCTGCATTCCCCACTTGGGCGCATCCACGCCCGAGTCCGAGGACAACTGCATCATCATGGCGAGCAATCAGCTGGACGCGTACCTAAAGACCGGCACGATCCGAAACGCGGTCAACTACCCCAACTGCGAATTGGCCGCGCCCGAGGCGCACCGCGTCGCGGTATTGCACGCCAATGTCCCCAACGTCGTGACCGCGCTGACGGGCGTCCTCTCGCAGTACGGGATCAACATCTCGTCCATGGTCAACAAGTCGCGCGGACAGTTCGCCGTAACGGTGCTGGACCTGGACGACACGTTCTCGCATGAGCGCGAGATCCTTGCGCAGATGAAGGCGCTTGACACGGTATATGGCGTGAGGGCTTGGTGATGAAATCGACGCCGCACGCGCACACAACGTACGTGGACGGAATCAATACGCCCCTTGAGATGGCCGAAGCGGCCATCTTGAGGGGCTTTGATTCATTGGGCTTTTCGGAGCATGGCAAGCAGGATTTTGACACGCGGTATTGCCTGAGCGAGGAGAGCGAGGCGCGCTACCTCGAGGAGGTGGGCGCGCTCAAGGCGCGCTTTGCCGGCACCCTGCCCATTCACGTGGGCGTGGAGCGCGACGAATACGGGCTGTCGGACAGGAAAAAGCACGAATACGTGATCGGCTCCAAGCACTATTTTTTCGCGCGCGGGCAGCATTACGCGGTGGATGGACGGATTGAGGACATCCTCTTGTGCCAGAGCACGCTGTTTTCCGGCGACTGGATTCAGTTTGCCGCGCGCTATTTTTCCGAACTTGCGGACTATGTGAGCGACTTTCGCCCCGACATCATCGGCCACTTTGACATCGTGACCAAATACAACGAGGGCGGGGCGCGCTTTGACGAAGCGGACGCGCGGTATTTGGACGCCGGGTTTTTGGCGCTTGACAGGATGAAAAAGAGCGGCGCGCTCCTTGAGATCAACACCGGCGCGATCGCGCGCGGCTATCGGAGCGCGCCCTACCCGTCGCTTCGGTTCCTTGCGTATTGGCACGACATCGGCGGAAAGGCGATCCTGGGCAGCGACTGCCACGACGCGCGCAAGCTGGACTGCGCC
The DNA here is from genome assembly GCA_036645575.1 of Clostridia bacterium. GTDB lineage: Bacteria > Bacillota > Clostridia > Christensenellales > Aristaeellaceae > JAVXNW01. The sequence goes on from JAVXNW010000027.1 coordinate 21,485, forward strand.
TTTGATCAGGCGATTGCCCTTGCCAAGGCGGCAGGCTACGATCACCTCTACGCGCTCGGCCGCGAAAAGACGCTGTTTGAGCGCTACTCGATTTGACGGGCTAACGTGAAAATCAAAAACGCGCGCCGCTCAGCATGGCGGCGCGCGCACCTGTCCCCGCGATTGCCCGCCACGCGATTGCGCCGGATCTTTTTGTCCTTGTGGGGCGCTCGATCCTTAAGTTGACGGAAGGGTGGGCTCGGCCTCGGCGCGGAGTGCGGGAGGGGTACGACGCCTGCGGGCGATCTTCGCTTGCGAGCGGGAAGGTGCCCCACCTCGCGGGTCAGCTCAGGGCTTCCGCACCTCATCCCCGTATCCTGCCACGATGTTGACACAAAAAATGCGACGAATGCAACTTTCGCGTAGCGACGCGCGTCTCAAGGATAGCAAAATACCAATTGACACCAGATAAAGGGTGATTGTATGAAAAGTAATTTAAAGACCACATTGCTTGGGACGTTGCTGGTTGCGGCGTTCGCGCTGGGCGGCTGCTCGAGCACCCCGGACACGGTGGAAGATCCCCTTGCGGCGTTTGGGATCGACGCGGTGCTTCCCTTTGCGACGGTCGCCCCGGATACGGTCGCCCCAACGCCGACGCCGGCGCCGACCACCAATCCCGACGACTTGACGACCAATCCGGGCTACGGTCAGGAATGGAAAGAGGATGGCGCGCCGATGGGCGACGCGCCGCTGGACGATATCTTTGTCGATGAGGAACCCACGCCGCGCCCGACCCGGCCGCCGGCGCAGATTCCGGCGCCGGAAGGCTATCCGCGCCTTGCGTATGGCGCGAGCGGAAGCGACGTGACGAAACTTCAAAACCGGCTCAAGAAATTGGGTTACTATACCGGCACAGCGGACGGCAAGTTTGGCGCGGGCACGGTGAGCGCGGTCAAGCGCTTTCAGTCGATCGTGGGCCTCAGCGAGACCGGCATTGCGACATCCGCGCTGCAAGAGGAGCTCTACGCCTCGAGCGCGCCCAAATACGTCGCGCCGGCGACGCGCCCCCCGGCGCCCGAGCCGACCGCGCAGTATGTCAGGCTTGAGTCGGGCGCGAGCAGCGCGCGGGTCAAGCGCCTGCAAAACCGGCTCAGGACGCTGGGCTACTATAGCGGAACGTGCGACGGCAATTTCGGTTCGGGCACAGAGACGGCGGTCAAGCGCTTCCAAAAGGCCGTCGGGCTCAACCAGACGGGCGTTGCGACGGTGGCGCTGCAAGAGAAGCTGTTTTCATCGAGCGCACCGGATTATGAACGGCCGGTCGCGCCGCCCGAGGACATCCCGGACGCCGAACCCGACTACGTGCGCCTGTCCAAAGGCTCGAGCGGCACCCGCGTGCGCAACCTGCAAAACCGGCTCAAGAAGCTGGGCTACTACACCGGCACGGCCGACGGCCGCTACGGCGCGGGCACCGTGGGCGCGGTCAAGCTCTTCCAGCAGACGCTGGGCCTCAACGTGACGGGCACCGCAACCGCCTCGCTTCAAAAGAAGCTCTTTGCCAGCTCCGCGCCCGCCTATGAGGGCGAGGCGATCCCGGACGACGAGGAGTACGTGCTGCTCTCCCCCGGCGACAGCGGAAGCGACGTCAAGCGCCTGCAAAAGCGGCTCAAGGAACTGGGCTACTTTACCGGGGAATTGGGCGGCAACTACCAGACCAAGACCACCGACGCGGTCAGGCGATTCCAAGAGGCGATCAACGTAAACCCGACGGGCGTAGCGACCGCAAGCCTCCAGAAGAAGCTGTTTTCATCCAGCGCGCCCAGCTACGACGGGGATGAGCCCGCGCCCGATCCGGGCAGCGACTACGTCAAGTTGCAGTACGGCGACAGCAGCGACCGCGTGTTCGAACTCCAGTCGCGCCTGACCGACCTTGGCTACTATAGCGGCCCGCTCTCCGGCGACTTTAACCAAAAGACGGTCGCCGCCGTCAAGCAGTTCGAAAAGCGCTATGACAAAAAGCAGACCGGCGTGGCGTCGGTGGCGCTCCAGAAGAAGCTGTTTTCTGAGGACGCCCTGCCCAGCAAGGGCACCGATCCCGACCAGCCGGACGGCCTGACAAAGCTGCAAAAGGGCGACAGCGGCGCAAAGGTCAAAAAACTTCAGCGCAGATTGCAGGAGTTGGGCTACTTCACCGGCTCAATCGGCGGCAACTACCAGCAGCTGACCATCGACGCGGTGAAGCGCTTCCAAAATGCCCTCGGCCTCACCACAAACGGCACCGCGACGATCGCCTTGCAGGAAATCCTGTACTCGGACGACGCCCCCTACTATGAGGGCGACCAGAGCAAGCCGGGCGATCAGGGCGACACAACCGCCCCGTATAAGACGCTCAAAAAGGGCGCCAAGGGGGACGCCGTGCTCGCCTTGCAGGACCGCCTGCTCGAACTTGGGTACATCTATGACGCCACCACCGTCTCCTACGGAACCTACGACAGGGCCACCATGCTGGCCGTGATCGACGCGCAGAACGCGCGCAATTACGACTCCGACGGCGTGGCCGACGTGGATTTCCAGACCTACCTCTTCTCCGACGCCGCTTGGGACTACGCGCTTTCCGGTTACGCGGCCGGCTAAGTCGATCGCCCCTTCTGAAACACTTCCGCGCGTTTCCTGTAACAAGTTTTTCAACCCATAACCACCCAGGGCATGAATGGTTTCCCGGTTTGCGGGGCCATTCATGTCTTTTTTATGCCCGTTTACGGTTAAATGTTTCGTTTTATTTGCATTTTGGTATCAAACAAGCAGGAAACATTGCATTCATGTCGTATATTATCTATAATATGGAAATGAGGAGGGTCACATTCGTCATGTACCGTGATCCAATATTCAAACTTGGCGCGCAAAGAAGCGCGACCGGAAATAAGGAGGGGTCAACGATGCGCAAATCGCTTCTGATGCTGATATGTACCGCACTGCTGGCGCTTGTTTCACAGGCCGCGTTTGCGGAGGGGTTTACGAACCTCAATATCGGCGTATCAGGAACCGATGTTCGCATTGCACAGGTGCGCCTGTACACCCTTGGGTATCTTGCGAGCGCGCCGGACGCGCCTTATCAATTTGATGCGCCGACGAAAAGCGCGGCGAAGAAGTTTCAGTTGGCCAGCGGCATCGTGCCGGCCAATGGCATTGTGGATCAAAACACGTTTGACCTGCTCAAGTTATCCAGCGCGGTGACCTACGACGAGTACAAAGACGCGATGCACGTGCCGGGTGGCTCGGGCGCGGAGGTCAAGTCGACCGAAGTCAGGCTTAAAAAGCTGGGCTATTTCAAGGGAAAGCCCAACATGCAATACGACCGTGCGACCGCGACCTGCGTCACGGCCTTTCAGCGCGTCAACCAGCTGCCCGAGAGCGGCCTTGCGGACGCGCATACCCGCCGGGTGCTGTTCAGCAATTCGGCGATTCCGGCCAAGGGCGGCACGAACGACGGGGCGCTTGCGATTCTCAAAAAGGGCGACTCAGGCGAGCAGGTATCGGTGGTTCAGCACCAGCTGTCGGATCTGGGTTACTATAAAGAAGCGGTGACCAGCACCTACAACGCGGCGACGGTTGCCTCGGTGCGCGTTTTTCAGACGGCCAATCACCTGCCCATCAACGGCGTGGCGGGCTCGGCGACGCGCACGCTGCTCAACTCGGGCGCGGCCAAGTCCTTTGCGACCTACACGAGCGAGGAGATGCGCGTGACGGTCAAAAAGGGCGAGAGCGGCTATGCGGTGCTGCTTTTGCAGACGCGGCTCAAGGAGCTGTGCTATTACGGCGGCGCGATCAACGGGAAGTTTAACGCGACGGTTCAGGCGGCGGTTCAGCACTTTCAGGACGCCAACAACGTCAACAAAAAGGGCAGCGCCTCCTATGGCATTGCGACCGAGGCCACGCGCGCGGTGATGAATTCGAGCGCGGCGCTCAACCGGTACGAGGCGGTGGGGCTACTTCCGGGCGACGACCTAGCGGCGGTCAAGGACATGACGACGCGGCTCAAGGCGCTTGGCTACATGACCTATGTCACGAGCAAATACTCCGACGCGGTATCGGCGGCGGTCAAGATCTTCCAGACCGCGAGCAAGCTCCCGACCGACGGCATTGCCGATCCCGAGACGCTGAGCGCGCTCTACGACGACAACGCGATCAGCTACGACGAATACAAGATGGGTTCGGGCAACGCGAAGATCGAGAAGATGATCTCGATCGCGACCAGCGCAAAGCTGCTGGGCGTCCCCTACAAGAGCCCCTGCAATCCCCCGGCGAACTTCGATTGCTCCGGCTTTACCCGGTACGTATTTGCCAAGATGGGCGTGAAGCTGTCGGGCGAAGTGACCTCGCAGGCCAATAGCGCGGCGAGTCGCTACCGCAAGATCGCGGACATGGCCGACCTCAAGCGCGGCGACCTGCTCTACTTCGACACGCAGGAGGGCGTAAAGCCCATCGGCCACGCGGCCATCTACTTGGGCAAGTCAAACGGCAAGCCGCGCTTTGTCCACGCCTCCTCCGAAAGAAAGTGCGTGGTCGTGAGCGCCTTCTCCGACTGGTATACGCAGCGGTTCGTCTTCGGGGTGCGCGTGTGGGAATGAGCGGAGAAAAACAAGGCGGGATTCATTTGGCGGAGTCGCTCGGCGACTCCGCCTTTGTGCGCGCCCCCGCGCGTGCCGATGCACTCGCGGCCTTTGCGTGCCCCAACGCGCCGCCCTTGTGCGCGGATGGGCGATTGGCGGAAGCTGGCGCGCAAGGCGCGCCTAGCGCCCTTCAGTGCCCGAACGCGCGTCCCTTGTGCGCAGGCGGACAATTGGCGGAAGATGGCACGCAAGGCGCGCCTAGCGCCCTTCAGTGCCCCAGCGCGCCGCCCTTGTGCGCGGACGGGCGATTGGCGGAAGATGGCGCGCAAGGCGCGCCTAGCGCCCTTCAGTGCCCGTCCGCGCGTCCCTTGTGCGCGGACGGGCGATTGGCGGAAGATG
>JAVXNW010000028.1:0-26122 GCA_036645575.1 Clostridia bacterium
AGCTCGGACGCGCTTGCGGTCATGCCAAGAACCAGCACCAGTGCCAGCGCCAGAGCGATTGTCATCAGTTTCTTCATGAGATGTGTTCCTCCTTGTTTTTTTAGGGCAATGCCCTGAATGACCTTATTATACAAGGATTGTTCACAAATGAACAGAAGCATTCTTCCTAACTATGGGCGTAATCTTTGGATTTTGTCCACAATGCGGCAATTTGCGAAAATTCCGTTGAATATTTTCCGATAAAACGGCGCGTTTTTTGGGGTTCGCCTCAAAAACGGCGCGGCCGCTTTCGCGTGCCGCGCCGCAAGTCCGATGCGCAAAAATCAATTCTGCCTCAATGGGCGCTACAGCGAATTGAGGATCTCGCCCGCCCAGTTGATCAGCAGCTCATAGTAGTAATCGGCGCGCGCCGCCAGGTCGCTTTTGAGCGCGGGCCAGTTCATGCACACGTCGAGCACGCGCATATCCTCGCCGTCCAGCAGCGTCGCAAGCTCCACCTTCGTGTGCGCATAGGGGCGTCCGCGCCGCGCGCACAGTTCCTGAAGCAGGAAAAACGCCTGCTTGTACCCGGCGGAAAGCACCTGCTCGGTTCCGCCCTTCAGGTAGCCGTTTGTCATGGTGTGGTAGAGATTCGCCGCGTGAATTGACACGCTCTGGCGAATGTCCTCCTCGTCAAAGGAGGGCATCAGCGCCCGAAGGTTGCCCAGATACCCCTTGGTGTCCTGTTCGAACTGGAACAGCTCGTAGCGCGGCCAGTGCTTAAGCTGTTCGCTTCCGCAGATAAAGCCGCACGCCTTCTCCCCTTCCGGCATCTCCTTGAGCAGCGCCTTGTAGCGCGCGAGGTCGTTTAGCGACAGCTGGTTCACCACCAGCACCACGTCGATATCGCTCTCTTCGGTCGCCTCGCCGCGCCGATAGCTGCCCTGTAGCCCCAAAAATTTGAGCCGCCCGCCAAATTCCTCCTGCGCCTTGTCCCGAAGCATTTTCATCCATTCGTGAATTTCCACCATATGCCCATTCGCCTCCCATTTGATCGCGCTTCATGAAATGAAGGCACGCTATGCGCCTTCCCTGTCCTCGCGCCGGAAATCGCGCGGGGAAACCCCGGCGTTTTTCTTAAACAGATAGCTAAAGTAGTGCGGGTCGTTGTAGCCCACCGCGTAGGCGATGTCGCTTGTGCGCATGGCGGTGCCCTTGAGCAGTTCCTTGGCCTTGGCAATGCGCACGCCGGTCAGGTATTCGGTAAAGGTGACGCCCATCTCCTGCGAAAACACCGTGCAGAAGTGGTTGTTGGACAGCGCCACGTGCGAGGCGACGTCGTGCAGCGTCACATTGCTGTCGGCAAAGTTGTCCGCGATAAACGCCTTGGCCTTTCGGATGACGCCGCCGTAGCGCGCCGAGCCTTGCCGGTCCCGAAACTCAATCGCGCGCTCGAGCAGTTCGTGCGACAGGCGCATCACATCCTCCACCGAGAGCATCGCGCGCTGCGCATCCTCCCGCGTAAAGGCGACCGGGATCACCTCCTGCGGGTTCCCGCCGCACTCCTTGATCACCCGCGACGCGGCCAGCATGATGTCCACAAACATGTAGTTGGCCATCATCAGCGACTGCGCCGCGTCCTCGCCCATGTCCCCGACGTAGTGATGCAGGATGTCGTCCACGTCCTCTGGCCCGGCATGGCGCAATTGCTCGCCGATCGGCGCCACGTTTAGGTCCAGCAATCGCAGGCTCCGGCTCGCGGTCATGTCCTGCATGCTGACGATCCTGGGTCCAGCGCCCTTTTCCTGCCTGGCGCTTAACTCCTGCATGACCGCGCGCGCGTCGTCGTAGGAGACGGGGATATCGCCAAGGTGATTGACCGCCTCGCCAATGCCCACCTGCAGATCGATCCCGGTATTGCGCTCAACGTCGTACTGCGCGGCCTGCGCAAGGCCGTACACGCGCTCCTCCAGATCGTCGCTGCTGTCGCCCAGCACCATGAGCGCAAAGCAATCGGTCGCCTCGCACAGGTGCGCCGTGCCGCCGCTTCCGTCGGCCAAGCGCTGAAGTACGCTGCGCACCCGCATCATCTCGTCGCGCGAAGTTGGCGCGTCGGAGGCGGGCTTGAGCAGCATCACGCGGTATTCGTTGGCGGTCAAGTTGAACTGCAGCGTGCGCGCGCGCTCGGCCGCGTCTTGCGCGCCCTGCCCGCCAAATAGGTCGAGCAGCAGTTTTTCCTTGAGGTAGCGGCTGGAGGTGGCGAGCTGCTCGCGAAAGGCGCGCAGGTTGGCCTGCTGGCGCTTGTCCTCCTGAATGCGCGACGCAATGCGGTCCAGCACCTTGAGCAGTTCCTGCCCGCTGACCGGCTTGAGCAGGTATTCCTTGACGCCCAGGCTGATCGCCTCGCGCGCATAGGAAAAGTCGTCGTACCCGCTCAGGATGATCACGTAGATCCACGGCATGGTGCGCGTCACCGTGCGGCACAGTTCAAGCCCGTCCATAAACGGCATTCGTATGTCGGTGATCAGGATGTCGGGCTTGATGTCCTGAATCATCGAAAGCGCAATCTCGCCGTCCGGCGCTTCGCCCGAAAGCACAAAGTCGGTCTGCTCCCACGGGAAGTTGGAGCGGATGCCCTCGCGCACGACGATCTCGTCATCCACCAAAAAGACCTTATACATGCACCGTATCCCTCAACGGCACGCGCAGCGAGATCAGCGTGCCCCTTCCGTCTGTTTCGATTTGAACGCCCTCGGCTTGGTTGTAGTAGAGCTTGATGCGCTGATTGACGTTGAACAGGCCATAGCCGGGCGTCTCCTTTCCGTGCCCCGCGAGCGCCTCCCGCACCTCGGCCAGGCGCTCGGGCGTCATGCCGACGCCATCGTCGCGCACCGACAGCGTGAGGTAGCCGTCCATCTCGCGCCCGGTCACGATGACGTGCCCGCGCCCGCGCCGGTGCTTGATGCCATGATAGATCGCGTTTTCGACCAGCGGCTGGAGCAAGAGCTTGAGTATCTGGCGTGCGTAGAGCGACTCGGGGATGTCGATGTCGTAGTCCAGAATGTCGCGATAGCGAATCTTTTGGATGGTCAGGTACCCGGTCAGGTGCTTGACCTCCTCGGAGAGCGGAATCCAGTCCTTGCCTTGGCTGAGCGATATGCGGAAGAAATCGGAGAGCGCGCGGGTGATGTGGATCACCTCGCCGTTTTGATCTGCCTCGGCCAGCCACACGATGGCGTCCAGCGTGTTGTAGAGAAAGTGGGGGTTGATCTGCGCCTGTAGCGCGCGCAATTCGCTCTTTTTGAGGTTCTCCTGCTCGCGCTTGTTCTCCTCGATCAGCTCCCCGAGCCGCGACGCCATGACGTTCAGGCTATTGGTCAGCGCGCGCAACTCGTTCACCTGACTTTCGGGGGCGCGCGCGCCGATGTCGCCGCCCGCCAAGACGCCCGCAAATTTCTCCAGCTGCGCAATGGGCCGCTGGATCATGGCGGAGAGCGAGCGCTGCGCCATGTCGGAAAAGGCGATGGTCAACACAAGCAGCAGCACCAGCACCAGCGTAATCACTTCGACCATGCGCTGCAGTTGGTTGCTCGTCTGGGCGGCGGCGTCGATCTCCGCGTCCACGTATTCCTCCAGCATGTCGGAAACCAACGTGGATACGCCTCGAATTTCCTCGAGCAGCGCCTCGTTTTCCGCGACCGGGCGGCGCGCCTTGAGCTGCGCGTCCATCTGGTTTATGTAGTTGACCAGCGTGTCCATCGTGCGGCGCGCGACGATCAGCTCCTTGCGGTTACTCTCGCCCGCGGAGACCATCAGTTGATCCAGCTCGCCCTTGACGTAGTTGGCCGACGCGTACTGGCTGCCCGCCGCAAAGGTGATGCGCCCTGCCACCACGCTCCACATTTCATCCGGGATCAGCGCCTGCACGTAGGGCTTGAGCGCCGATACGCGGGCGACTTGGCCGACGACGTTGTGGTATCGGCTCGAGTAGTAGGCCATGACCGACAGGCTGACCACGGAGGGAATGATCAACAGCACCATCAGCACGACGACCAGCGCGCGCAGGCGCGACGTGATGCTTGGCCCGCCACCCAGGCGCTCCAGCAGTCTTTTGTTTTTCTCGCTCAATTTCTCAGTAGCCCCTTTCCGCCAGCTGGTCCAGACCCGCGTCGAACTCGCTGAAGACCCGCTCGTCGGAATAGGTGTAGCGCGCGATCTCCTGATGCGCGGCGAGCTGCGTGGCAACGCGCATGATGGTCGGTCCAATCATCGGCGAACACTCGACGACGCAGTTGATCTTGCCCGCCTTGAGCAAATCGATCGCCGCCTGTTCCCCATCGACCGTGATGATGATGATGTCCTTGCCCGGGATCAGCCCGCGCTCCTCGATGGCCTCGATGGCGCCGAGCGTCATGGCGTCGTTGTGCGAGTAGATGGCGTCGATCTTCGGGTGCTTTTTGAGCAGCGCCTGCATACACTCCTTGCCCTTGGAGCGCAGAAAGTCGCCCGATACGCTGTCGATGACGCGCAGGCGCTCATCGCCCTTGATGGTCTGCATGAAGCCCAATTGGCGCTGGCGCATCGGGGTGGAGTCGATGGTGCCCGATATCTCGACGATATTGAGCGCATCCGCCTTCATCCGGTCCGCCTTCTCGATCAGGAACTTTCCCGCCTTCACCCCTTCCGACAGAAAATCCGAACCGATGAACCCGGCAAAGAGCGTCTCGTCCTGGGTACTTATCTGCCGGTCGGTGGTGAGCACGGGAATGCCCGCGTCGCGCGCCTCGCGCAGCACGTTGTCCCACCCGTCCTCGACGATGGGCGCAAAGGCGATCACGTCCACCTGATAGGCGATGAAGGAGCGAATCGCCTTGATCTGCTTTTCCTGCTTTTGCTCGGCGTTTTCGTACATCAGTTGAACGCCCGCGTCCTTGGCCGCCTGTATGACCGAAGCGGTATTGCCAATGCGCCACGCGCTTTCCGAGCCCAACTGCGAAAAGCCGAGCAACAGCGAGGTTTCCTCCTGCCCCAACGCGTCCTCCTCGACCGCCGGCCTTGCCGCCGAACAGCCGGTCAGCATCATGGCCGCAATACATAGCCAGATTCCCAGCCGCCGCATCCCAACGCCTCCCTAAAACCCCCGGTCCCTTTACCATTATTATACCTATACCATCCCTCATTTGTCAAACGACTTCGGCAAATTTATCTGCGCGCTTGATTTCATCTCAGCGCGCTTGACATGCGGGGATCAAGCGATATATGATAAGAAGATGTAGAAACGGAGCGTGTAAAAAATTATGCAAGGAAAACCTGTACAGGAAAACAAAATGGGGTACATGCCGGTGGGCAAGCTGCTGCTCTCGATGGCGCTGCCAATGGCGCTTTCAATGCTCGTGCAAGCGCTGTACAACATCGTGGACAGCATGTACGTCTCTCAGATCAGCGAAGCCGCGCTGACCGCCGTGACGCTGGCATTCCCGATCCAGAACTTCATGATCGCGGTCGCGTCGGGCACGGCGGTGGGCGTAAACGCGCTGCTCTCGCGCAGTCTGGGTCAAAGGGAATTTGGCGAGGCGAACCGCGCGGCGCTCAACGGCGTGTTTTTGGCGATTGTGAGCATGCTCGCGTTCGTCGCGTTCGGGCTTTTAGGCTCGCGCGCGTTCTACCTGTCGCAGACGGCGGACCCGGTGCTGATTGAATACGGCACCCAGTACCTCACCATCGTGTCGGCGGTGTCGATCGGCATATTCGGCGAAATCATGTTCGAGCGGCTGCTCCAGTCAACCGGCAAGACGATGTTCGCGATGATCAGCCAGTTGGTGGGCGCGATCACGAACATCATCCTCGATCCCATCATGATCTTCGGCCTTTACGGCTGCCCGAAGATGGGCGTCGCGGGCGCGGCGTGGGCGACGGTCATCGGCCAGATTCTGGCCATGGCGCTGGCGATCGCGTTTAACCTTTTGCACAACCATGAATTGACGCTCAAGCTCAAGGGCTTCCGGCCCAACCTGCGCACGATCAAGACGATTTACGCCGTGGGCCTTCCGTCGATTCTGATGATGTCGATCGGTTCGGTGATGACCTATGGGCTCAACAAGATCCTAATCGCGTTTACCCCGACCGCGGCCGCCGTGTTCGGCGTGTATTTTAAGCTGCAGAGCTTCGTCTTCATGCCGGTATTCGGCCTAAACAACGGCATGGTTCCGATCATCGCCTACAACTACGGCGCGCGCAACAAGGCGCGCATCGTTCGAACGATGTTTTTGAGCATGGTCTCCGCGACCGTCCTGATGGTGGTTGGCTTCACGGTGTTTCAGGTCTTGGCGACGCAACTGCTGAGCCTGTTTAATGCGTCAGAGGACATGCTGGCAATCGGCGTCCCGTCGCTTCGGATCATCAGCTACAGCTTCATCTTCGCGGGCTTCTGCATCGTCGCGGGCTCGGTCTTTCAGGCGCTGGGCAACGGCGTGTACTCGCTGATCGTGTCGATCACGCGTCAATTGGTCGTGCTGCTCCCGGTCGCGTACCTGTTCTCGCTGACCGGCATTTTGGACGCGGTCTGGTACGCCTTCCCCATCGCAGAATTGTTCTCCCTCACCCTGTCGATCCTCTTCCTACAGCGCATCTACCGCCAAAAAATCAAACCCCTAGACACGCCCGCCTAATCCCCCGTAAATCCAACACCGCCCCCACGCGCATCCCTTTGCGCATGGGGGCGGTGTTCGTCATGCCTTCCAAGCGCCGCATTTGCGCGAAATGCGGCTTAAATCCGTGGGGTTCATTGACATTATTCAATTCAGCGCTTATAATTTAAGGGTTGGATGCTGCCCAAAAGAAGGGGTAAGGGTTGGGCGGATATCGCGCTGACAAGCGGCGGCGTCACGCAATTTAGCGCCGTTCCCGCAATGGTGGGCGGGGGCATTGGGTGGTGGCCGTCCGGCTGGATTTTTAACGGGAATTTACATGGAAGAAAGGTGCCCGACGATGAAGCAAGATGATTTGGCACACGAGCGCGAGCGCGTACAGGACGATCCCCTCTCCATCCTCAAATACTGCGGGATTCAATACTGGACATTTTATCCCGCAGACGACAGCGCCGTGCCCGGTCTAAACGCCATGGCGGCGCTTAGCGCTTCAAAATCATGGGCCCATTTCCCGCAAGCGCTGATTGATATGGGGCTCATTCACAAAAGCAGCGCCAAAGAATGGCTGCAGCTTCACGCGCGCATTAAGCAGGGCGAAGCGGACATTGCCAGCGAAATACAGGTGCTCGAGCAGGGCATACCCATCTGGAAGCGCATCCAATATCACACGGCTTTTGACGAGAGCGGTCGCCCCGTGCGCTCGGTGGGGATTGCCGAAAACATCAGCGCCCACAAGCGCCTTGCGGATCATTACTTTCAGGCCGCCAAGCAATGCGGGGTGACGGTGTGGATGTTTGACCTTGCGAGCAAGACGATTTACGACTTCAACAACGCCACGCGCATCAAGGCTTTTGAGGGCGTTCACACCATTTACCATGTGCCCGAGGTGTTTGCGCAGCCCGACAGCACGCTGTATCCGGAGGATGTTCCGGCGCTTTATGAGATGTATCGCAAAATTTATGCCGGCGAAAAAACGGCCACAAGCGTCGGACGCTGGCGCAACAGCGGCAGCGAGGCCTTGTGGTGGTACGAAATTTCTTATACGACGTTGTTTGACGACGAGGGTGCGCCTGTGCGCGCAATCGGTACGGCCATTGACATCTCCGAGCGCGTCCGGTTAAGCGCGCACTACGACGAGGAAACCAACTGGCGCAAGATGCACAACCGGGACGTCATCGGCTCCTATAAAATGAATTTGACCTGCAACCTATGCGAGGATGGCCAAAGCGATAACCCGACCATATTGAGCTTTCAGGGCAACGGAACGGTGGACGGATTTTTTGAGCGCGAGTACGCGATCCACATGGACGCGGAGGAATTGGCGGCATACAAGGCGATCTTCAACCGCGAAAGCCTGCTCGAGCGCTATCGCAAGGGTCAGACGAGCATCACGCAAGAGTCCTATGTGAACTTCGGCGCGGGCAAAATCCTTTGGGTCAAAGTGGAAATCGACATGTTCCTAAACCCTCAAAGCGGCGACGTGGAGGCCTACATCTATGCGACCGACATAGACCAAAAGAAGATGGCGCAGGCGCTTGTGGATGCCGTGGTCAGCATGGATTACGACTATCTGGCGCTGCTGGACACCGCGACGGACAGCTATAGCATTTTTTCCAAGGCGGCGAACAAGACGCCGCTTCCGCCGTTTTGCGCCAGCAGTTATGAGCGCGAGGTCGAAAGCTATGCGCGAAAATTCTTGGTTGAGGAGGATGTTGAGCAAAACATCTTCGATATGTCCTATAAAAATATATTTACGCAGTTGGCAAAAGAGGCAATTTACACGACCTATACCCGCGTTCGGGAGCCAGACGGGCGCATTACGCGCAAAAAATTGCGCTTTTCCTACCTGGATAAGGCGCACCGGCAAATCATCTTGACGCGCAGCGACATCACGGACATCTACAACGAGGAGCAGCGGAAAAACGCGGCGCTGGGCGACGCGCTGTTGGCCGCGCAGCAGGCGAACGCCGCCAAGTCGGAATTTCTCTCGCGCATGAGCCATGAAATCAGGACGCCGATGAACACGATCATCGGCATGTCCACCCTGGCCGCAAGTTGCGTAAACGACCCCGAGCAGGTGTCGGAGTACCTCTCAAAGGTGGGCATTTCCGCGCGCTTCTTGCTTTCGCTCATCAACGACATTCTGGATATGTCCCGCATCGAGAGCGGCAAGGTGCTCATCCACAACGAGAAAATCCCCTTCGAGGCGTTTATCGCCGGCATCAACGGCATTTGCCACACCCAAGCCCAGCAAAAGGGCGTGGACTATGACGCGATCCTCTTGAGCTTTACCGAGGACAACTACATCGGCGACGCCATGAAGCTTCAGCAAGTGCTGATCAACATCCTCTCTAACGCCATTAAGTTTACTTCGCCCGGCGGAAAAGTGCAGTTTACGATCCATCAGGAAAAAATCAGCCGGGATGAGGCCGTGATGAAATTCACGGTCAACGACACCGGCATCGGCATAAGCGACGAGTTTCTGCCGCGCCTTTTCGATCCCTTTGAGCAGCAGTGCGGCGGGTCCACCACGCCCTACGCCGGGACCGGACTGGGGCTGGCCATCTCGAAAAACCTCGTCGATCTGATGGGCGGAAAGATCAGCGTCAACAGCATCGAGGGCATTGGCAGCGAGTTTGTGGTGGAAGTCAAATTGGGGGTTTTAGAAAACAGCCATCAGGCGGAATTGGCCAAGCGCTTGATCCCCTTTGAAAACCTCAAAGCGCTCATTGTGGACGACGACATCATCATCTGCCAGCACACCCGGCAAATACTGCTGGACATGCGCCTGCAGGCGGAATATGTGGTCTCCGGCGCCAAGGCGATCGAGGCGGTGCGGGTGAAGCGGGACAAGAAGGACTGCTACGACATCATTTTGGTGGACTGGAAGATGCCGGACATGAACGGCATTGAGACCGTCCGCGAAATTCGCAAGCTGGTTGGGCCGGACGTCACCATCATCATCATGACCGCCTACGACTGGGCGGCGATTGAAGCAGAGGCCAAGCAGGCGGGCGTCAACTTGCTCATCTCAAAGCCCCTGTTCCAGTCCTCGCTGCACGACGCCTTTGAAAAAATCTATCTGGGCAAGGTACTGCCCACAGAACCCTTGCCCCTTGCGGAATATGACTTCACCGGAAAGCGGGTGCTGCTTGTCGAGGATCACCTGCTCAACATCGAGGTGGCCAAAAAGCTGTTGAACGCCAAGCACCTGATGGTGGAGGTCGCCGAGAACGGCTTGCAGGCGATTGAGACATTCGCCCAAAAAGGCGACGGCTATTACGACGCGATCCTGATGGACATTCGGATGCCGGTGATGGACGGCCTGACCGCCGCCAAGTCGATCCGGCAGATGCGCAAGGCGGACGCAAAGGGCATTCCGATCATCGCCATGACGGCCAACGCGTTTGACGAGGACATCGAAAAGACCAAGGCTGCCGGGATGAACGCGCACCTTGCCAAGCCCATTGATCCGCAGCTCTTGTATCAGACCATGGAGCGATTTTTACAAAAGGAGGCCTAGCGCCATGAAAAAGTTGGCCGAAATAGAAGCCGACTTAATCGACCTAGCCCTCCCGATCGGGCTGGTGATCGCGGAGGCAACATCGCGCCTCCCGATCATTTGCGTCAATGACATGTTCGTAAAACTGCTGGGGTTTTCCAATGCGGAGGAGCTGATTGACGCCTATGACGGCTCCGCGTGGGCGTTTGTCTCGCCGCTTGACGTAGGGCGGCTCACGGCCTATGCGGCCACGCGCATGGGTCGTTCCGAGGCCTACGAGATCACCTACCGCGCGCTGCGCAAAGATGGAACGCTCGTATGGCTCAATCAAAATTCCCGGCACGCGCTGGACGACGCGGGGCGGGAGGTCGTATTTGCCTACTGCACCGACATCACCGCGCAAAAGCAGGCCGAGCACGCGCTGCGCGAAAGCGAGTCCCGCTACGCGGCCGCGATCCGCTCCGCCAACGTCAACATTTGGGAATATGATTACGCTACCGACGCCATGACCCTCCTTTCCAGGTCCCCCAAAGTCAATTATGCCAGTAGCGTCGTCGAAAATTATACCCGCGTCGTGCTTTCCGAGGGGCATATCAGCGAGGCGTGCGCCCCCTTGCTGCTTGAGATGATCGACAAGCTTAAAGGCGGCGCAAAGGAGGTCTCAGCCGACCTTTGGATTCGGGAAAGGCGCGAGGATGATTTCTGGTGCGAGCACGTCGTCTACACCAACGCCTTTGACGACGAGGGACGCCCGGTCCGCGCGTACTGCGTGGGGCAGGACGTCACCAAGGAAAAGGAAGCGGAAAAGCGCTATCGCGACGAGCGCTCCTACCGCGAGGCCATGCAGACGGCGACGATGGCCTCGATCAACGTAAACCTGACGCAAGATACGATCTTGGACCATAAGAGCATCTTCCCGGAAGTGACCGCGCACATGGACGCCGCAAAAACGGCGCAGGCCTATTTCGAGCAGGTCTATACGGAGCTTACCACCCAAGAGATGCGCAGGCGCGGCGCGTCCGTGTTTAGCCGAAACGCCATGCTTCGGCAGTTTGCCAGCGGCAAGACCACGCTGTCGATGGAGTTTACGCGCGAGATCGCGGGGCGCAGCTACTGGATTGTGGTGACGGCGCACATGATGAAAAAGGCGGATACCAACGAGGTCATTGCGTTTCTATATTCGACCAACGTGACCAACGAGCGCACGATGCAGCACGTGATGAACGCCATTGCCAAGAGCGATTACGACTTTTTGGTGGTGGTGGACGCGCTGCGAAACGCCGCGGTGCGCTACAGCGAAAAGGACTTGGGCAACGACTATGCCTACAAGAGCGAGCGCTTTGAGCCCGATACGCAGGCGTATGTGCGGCGCTATATCTGCGCTGAGGACGCTGACCGCGTTATGGCCGAGCTCACGCTCAAGCATATTCTTTCTCAGCTCGACGCCCACGAGACCTACAGCATCTTTTACGCCATACCCAACCCAAGCAGCGGGCGCTTTCAAAAGCAGCTGCGCTTCAGCTACATCAACCGCGCGCTAAAAAGCGTCCTGATGACCCGAACCGATATCACGGCGGCGGTCGAGGAGCAAGAAAAGAAAAACCAAGCGCTGGTTGCGGCGGTCGATATGGCGGAGCGCGCCAACGCCGCAAAGTCGGAATTTCTCTCCCGCGTCAGCCATGAAATCAGAACGCCGATGAACGCCATCATGGGCATGAATCAGCTCGCGACGCAGCATTTGGGCGACGAGGCCTTCGTCCGCGATTGTATTGAAAAATCGCAGTACGCCTCCCAGTATTTGTTGCAGCTTCTGGGCGACATCCTGGATATGTCCAAGATCGAGAGCGGCAAGGTGACGCTCAAGCGCGAGGTGATCGCCTGCAAGCCCTTTTTGGATGCCATCCGCACGATCGTCGAAACGCAGGCGTCCGCAAAAGGGGTTCACTACGTCGTGACGCAGTTTAAAGGCACTAAAAGCGGCTACGTGGGCGACGGCGTCCGGCTCCAACAGATCCTGATCAACATCCTGACCAACGCGGTAAAGTTTACGCCTTCGGGCGGAACGGTTCACCTAGACATCGCGCAGCTTGCGGAAAACGAGCGCCGGGCGATCATCCGCTTTACCATCACCGACACCGGCATCGGCATAAGTCCCACATTTTTGCCGAATATCTTTAATCCCTTTTCGCAGGAGCATGGCGGCACAAGGTCGGGCTATGGCGGCAGCGGTTTGGGTCTTGCCATCTCGAAAAACCTCGCGCAGCTGATGGGCGGGGATATCTTCGTCGAGAGCGCGCTGGGCGCGGGGACGACTTTCCGGGTGGAAATTCCCCTTGGCATGCCGGAAAATTTTTCGGCGGACGATCCTCCGGAAGCTTTCCCCGAAACGGATCTCGAATGCGACCTGGGAGGCAAAACCGTCCTGCTGGTGGAGGATCACGCGCTCAATATCATGGTGGCGACAAAGCTGCTGGAATATAAAAACGCCCGCGTAGACGTGGCGGAAAACGGGCAGATCGGCCTTCGGATGTTTTCGGAAGCGCCCGAACACACCTACGACGCGGTGCTCATGGACATCAGAATGCCGGTGATGGACGGGCTGGAAGCCGCTGCGGGCATTCGCGCGTTGGATAGCGCGTGGGCAAAGGCGGTGCCGATCATCGCCATGTCCGCCAACGCGTTTGAAGACGATCGGCTCAAGTCCCAAAGTGCCGGCATGAACGCGCACCTTTCCAAGCCCATTGACGCGCAGCTGCTCTACCAGACCCTCCGGCAGCTGATGGACGCCAACCCCGCGTAGAAACGCATTAGGCCATCTCGCGGCGCTCGAGGATTTTCTTCATGGCGAGGGCGTGGATCACCGCGGAGCCCAGCGGGCCCAGCACGTCGGAGATGGGCTCCGCGTAAAAGGCCGCCTCCGCGCCAAAGGCCGCCGGCAGGATGAACAGCGCGACGAAATACACGAGCTTGCGCCAAAATGACAGCGGCAGCGCGTAGCGCACCTGCCCCACGGCGGTAAACCCGTCGATGACCTCGTACTGCACGCCCAGCGGCACCAGCGCGATCGTGCACACCCGGATCGCCCAAGTCGCCTTCTCGGCTAGCGCGACATCGGTCGTAAATAGGCGCACAAACAGCGGCCCCGCGACGTTTGCGAGCACAAACATGATGAACGTATACCCGATACACAGCCCGAATATCCGCCTTTGCGCGTCGAGCACCCGCTGCGTCTTGCGCGCGCCGTAGTTGTAGGCGAGGATCGCCTGCGTGCCGGCGCTGATCCCGCCAAGGGGCATGGTCACGACCAGCATGAAGCTCTGCACGATGGTCGCGCAGGTGATGAGCATGTCGCCCCGCGCGCCGCCATACTGCTTGAGCACCGCGTTCATCGCAATGATCATCACGTTGTCAACCGCGATAATGGCAAAGGGCGTAAAGCCCAGCGACAGAACCGCTTGAACCACCTTTTTGCTGTAGCCGGCGAAGGTGATCGGGATCTGCGCCTGCCTGCCCAGCAGAAAATGCAGCACATACGCGCAGCTCGCCATCTGGGAGAGCACGGTCGCGAGCGCGGCGCCCTTGACGTTCATGCCCAAGGTGAAGATGAAGAGGGGATCGAGCAGGATGTTGAGCACCGCCCCCAGCACGACCGAGGCCATCGCCTTGCGGGCGTAGCCCTGCGCGACGACGAACGAATTGAGCCCGGTTGCCAGCAGCGCAAACACCGTTCCAGTCATATACACCCAAAAATACTCGCTGGCAAAGGGGAGCGTTTGTTCGCTTGCGCCAAAAAGGCGCAGCATCGGCTCGCGCAGCGGAATCATGACCGCGATCAGCGCGAGGGAAAAGCCGATGATGAGCATAAAGCAGTTGGCGAGTATGGCGCGCGCGGACTTGTCGTCGCCCTCGCCCATGCAAATGCTCATGCGCGGCGCGCCGCCCACGCCAACCAGCGAGGCGACCGAGCCGATCATGGTGAGCACCGGCCCGCACACGCCGACGCCGGCCAAGGCCAAGTCTCCGATGCCGGGGATGTGGCCGATGTACATGCGATCGACGATGCTGTAAAGGACGCTCACAAACTGGGCGAGCATACTGGGCAGTGCGATTCGCCACACCAATTGCTTGATGTCATCGCGCCCCAGATTGTTTTCCATGGACGATCCTCCTAAAATACAAATGAACTTTTCCGCGCGGAAAATCCCCCGCCAATGTCCGCGCGCAGAAATAACGCGCCCCGCCGGCACGGCAAGGCGCGCGTATGCGCTATAACCTTCGTCGCCTTGGCGGCCGCTCGGGCCGTCTTAAAGGCGCTTGGTACCATGGGTGAGTATAACACGGGCATTGTGATTGAGAAACGGCGGAATGGTTAAAAAGTCTCGTTCTTCGCGCGCGGCTTTATTTGCCGGGATGACTCACGCACGCGGCGAAGAGTGTCTGGCCGCTTTCCTCGTCGCGCACCAGCAGGATGAACGGGCGGTCAAATGTCAGCGGGATCGGCGGCTCCATGACCGCCTTCACCATCATCGCGACCTCGGTCACGGCGGCGGCGGTGGTGCCCTGCTCGTCCATCGCGAGGCATGCCTTCTGGAACACCTGGCCGATAAACAGGTCGCGCGCGCCGTTCATGTTGGAGAAATCCGCATCCACGCTTGTCGCGGTCTTGAGCCCCAGCGCCGCAAGCGTTGCGGTCATGTCGCTTTCCTTGGCGAGGTTGAGCTTGGGCAGCGCGAGCGCGAGGTTTTGCTCGGTCATGCCGTCAAAGAACGCATAGCCCTCTTGGGCGAGGCTGGAAAGCGCCGCATCCATTCCGCCTTCGGGGGGCAGGATAAAGTAAGCGGCGAGATGGCCGTTTGCGTAGGGCAGGCGCAGCAGGTTGGTATCGCCCAGCACGCAGTCCACAAACTCGTCTTGGTGCATGAAGGACGTGGTGATCTCGCCGTCCGGCGCGTGAAAGACGCCGTCTTGCGTGTTGGCCGGGTTAAATGGGCTCTGCCAGTCGGCCTTGAGCGAAATGGCGTTTAGAAGCACCAGCTGGGTCTTGGGGTCGAGCGGCTGGGACAGGAGCGGATCGATCAGGCCGCCGGTCTGCTCCTTCGCCCAGGCGTTGATGTCCTCAAGCGCGCTCTCTTTTAGGTCAAAGCAGTTCGCGCCGTAGCCCTCAAGCGCCGCAAGATAGCTGTCAAGCAGCGCGTCGCGCTCGGCGGCAAAGAGCGCGTTGGCCGTCACAACCGACGGGTCGTCCAGCGCAATCGTAGAAGGCGCTGGAACGTCCAGCAATTGAAGCATCTCCGCAAGCGTTTCGCCGTTTGCGCCCGCCGCGGCCATCGAAAGCGCCTCGGCCAAGCTGTAGGGGGAGATGAGCGCGTCGCCATCCTGCGCGTAAAGCTGTTTGAGCATCGCAAAGCCCAACGCTTCACCCGCTATCGTCCGCTGCGAGACGGGCGCGGTCTGCGAGGTGACGAGCATGGGCGACGTCTGCGCGGCCTGCGCGCAGGGCACGGTGAGCAGCGCAAGCGCCAGCGTGGTCAATAGCATTTTTCGGATCATTTGCCAATTTCCTCCTTCAGGTGTTTTACGGGGATTAGACAGATGCGCCCTGCCAAAGGTTGCATGGCGGGGAACGACGGGGTATAATGAGCGGAAGAAAGAAGGGCGGAAGGCATGGCGATGATTCAATACCTCGGGCACAGCGGCTTTGCGGTGCGCACAAGCGCGAACCTGCTGATCTTTGACTACCTGGGAAAGGGGCTGCCCACGCCCAAGCGCACCGACCGGGCGATCGCCTTTGTGAGCCATGGGCACGCCGATCACGACCAGCCCTGCGTGCACGACTGGGCGGAGTCGGGCCTCATACAGCTTGCGGTGGGCGAAGATGTGCGCACCGGGGGCGTGCGCTTTTCGCCGGGCGACGGTCAGGTGCTCGAAGGCGCGATTGTGCGCGCATTTGGTTCGACCGATCAAGGGGTGAGTTTCTGGGTGGAGTCGGGCGGCCTCAAGGTGTTCCACGCGGGCGACTACAACCTGTGGCACTGGAAAGACGAGCACGACGCGAATTGGACGCGGCGCGCCGAGCACGACTTTTCCGAGATCCTGGAGACGCTGCGCGGCGTGAGTGTGGACGTCGCCTTTTTCCCGGTCGATCCGCGCATGAAGACCGATTGCGCCGCCGGGGCGCTGCGCTTTGCCGAGGCCGTCTCCCCAAAACTGCTGATCCCCATGCACTTCTGGGATAAGCCGCGCACCGCAATCGAGTTCGCGCGCCAACCCATGCCCTCCGGCGTGCGCGCCGTCGCGCTGATCACGCCGGGCGAGCAGCTCACCTACGAAGAGGCGATCAAGTGACGCCGCCCAAAGATGTGCCATTCTCCGCGCGCGCATGACGCATTTTTAAATTGGCGTTCATGCCAGCTACGCCAGCTTATGGTATACTCACGTAGGAAATACGAACATGATGGAGGAATCGATATGAAAGCGGTCATGTATGGCGCGGGCAATATCGGGCGCGGGTTTATTGGCATGCTCTTGTCGCGCTCGGGATACGACGTCGCGTTTGTCGACGTGGTCGAGGCGACGGTTGAGGCCATTAACCGGGATAAATGCTATCCGGTGCGCATTGTGTCGAGCGAGGGCTATGAGGAGATCGAGGTCAAAAACGTGTCGGCGGTCAATGGCCGCGACGAGGACGCGGTGGCCGAGGCGATCGCGCAGGCCGATGTGATGGCGACCGCCGTGGGCGTAAACATCATGAAATTCATTGCGCCGGTCATCGCCAAGGGCCTCAGGCGGCGGTTCGAGCAGGGCAAAGCGCCCTTCAACATCATCATCTGCGAAAACCTGATCGACGCCAACAAGGTGCTCGAGGACATGCTCAAAAAGGATATGACCGACGAAGAAAAGACTTGGTTTGACCAGAACGTCGGGCTGGTCGAGGCGTCGATTGGGCGCATGGTGCCGGTGCAGACCGACGAAATGCGCTGCGGCAACCCGCTGCGCGTATGCGTGGAGCGCTACGGCTTTCTGCCGGTAGACAAAGACGCCTTCCGAGGAAATGTGCCCGCCATCGATCACATGATCCCGTTTGCGCCCTTCGACTACTTCATTCGCCGCAAGCTCTACGTGCACAACATGGGTCACGCCACCTGCGCATACCTGGGCATGCTCAAGGGCAGCGAGTACATCTATCAGTCGATCGCCGATCCCGAGGTGCGCCTGATCTGCCAAAGCGCCATGACCGAGAGCGCCATCGCGCTTGCCAAGACCTATGGGGTGGACGTGTCGGCGATACTCGACCACGTATTTGACCTGCTCGTGCGCTTTGAAAACAAGGCGCTCATGGACACCTGCGCGCGCGTGGGCGGCGACACCGTGCGCAAGCTGCACGGCACCGACCGCATGATCGGATCGGCGCAATTGTGCCTCCAGCACGGCGTCACCCCCGCGTTTATCGCGCTGGGCGCGGCCGCCGCGGTGCGCGCGCACATTGCCCAAAACGGACTTGAGGATTCGGTCGATTCCGCAATCGCCGTGCTCAAAGCGCTGTCCGGACTGGAAAAGGAAGAAAAGCTCACGTTGATGATCGCGCGCATGTACGAAAAGATCGCGTCGGGCGCGACGATCGCCGATCTGCGCGCCTTTGCCGACCGCGCGAGGGTCGAAGCCTCGGGCGCGATCGTCTGATCCCGCAAGCGGCAATTCCGCAACCCGCGACCCGCGACCCGCAAGCCGCGACCCGCGACCCGCACAAAAAATCCGCTCTCAAGCGCTGCTTGGGAGCGGATTTTTCCATTGTTGCCTAAGCGCGCGCTGAAAAAACCGCTTGCGCGACCGTCCCTTCGGGCGTTTTTTCTCAAAATCGGTCGCGCTTCCCCGGCCTCGTCACTCCGCGACGTTTCGCTCAAAGAGGATGAATTGGCTGCCGCGCGGATAGATTTGGACATCTTGCGTGACCTTGGCGCGCGTCAGATAGTCGCGGGTCTGGCGCCACGCGTAGAGGTATGCCTCGTGCAGCGTCACCTTCCGGTCCTGATTCACGTCCGCGCGCATCCGCGTGGCGCGATCACCGATGATGTCCCATCCGCCGCCCTCGGCCAAGCTGCGCGCAAAGACGGTGGACATCTGCACCTCCGTCTTGGTTCCGTCCGCGCTCAGGCGATAGCTGTCCTGAACAGCGCTCGTCGAGGCCAAGATCCTGTATTTGCTGCTCGCGAATCGCCCGGCGCTGCCCGCCGAAAACGCCTGAACCAGCTGCCCGCCAAAGCTCACCCGCGCCTTGGTTGTGATAAATCCGCCGCTCTGGCAGCAGTCAATCAGCAGCACGACCGTGCCCTTCACCTTGTGCAATTCCTTTTCCAATTGCTGGGCGGTCAGGCGCTTGCCGTCGTGGAACTCGATCCACGCCTGCCCGCTCGTCACGCCGCCATGGCAGGTGATGTACAAAATCGACACATCGTCTTGGGTCGCTTGCTCAAACGCGCTGCGAATCGCGTCGATGGCCTCGGTGCGCGTCGAATCGAGCCGCACGGTCACCTCGGGGACCTTGCCGTCGTAGCGCTGCCGGCTCAGCAGATCCGCCATGCCCTGCGCGGTGTTGATCGAGCCCACGCGCGTCGTCCCGTCCACATAGCGCTGCTCGCCGATCACCAACGCGCGGTAATTGCTGCGCGGTTTTTGCACGGTGATGCGCGCCTGAACCGCAAAGCCGCCGTCCGCCGTGGTCACCGTGACGATTGCCTCGCCCGGCGCGCGCGCGCTCAGGACGTCTCGTTTCTCGACCGACACGACATTGGGATCGGAACTTTCCAGCTTGACGCGCTTGTTGGACGCGTTTTCCGGCGCGACCAAGGGCGCTAGCGTCAGCGTTTCGCCCGCGCGCACCGTGTACGCCTGCTCGGCCAGCGTCACGCCGGTCACCGGGATCGCCTGAACGAGCACCTTGCACCGCGCGTCCACGCCCCCCACGCCCGTGAGGATAGTCCACGTCTCCCCTGCCGCGCGCGCAGTCACCAGCCCACTCTGGTCAACCGTCGCAATCGACCGGTCGCCGCTCACCCACACGACATCCGAAAACGCCTTTGCGGGCGCGATCGCATAGGTGAGCTGCGCGTTTTCCTGCTCCTTGAGGGTCAGGCTTTGACTGGATAGCGTCAGCGCCTCCGGCATGATGGTGCCCTTTTCCGGGCCGGCAATGGTCAGGTGGTAGCTGCCCACCTCGCTTGCGCGCCCGCTCACGCGCACGTAATAGACGCGCCCCGCCTCCAGATGATGCTGAATGCGAAAATCCAGACAGTACGGGCTGTACAGGTTGTCGTTGACGGCAAGGCGCACCCCTCGTTCGTCAAAGAGGTGGGCAATGGTATTCATTTCAGAGGTGCTTCGAATGACATAGAGCCCGCTTTCGGGCGCGGTAAATCGGTACCAATGGGTGTCATAGGCGCGGGCAATCACCTTGTCGTAGCCGCCCGTCGGGTCGGCCAGCTCAATCGGCTGGGCAAAGGAGCGGCCAAGCGTCGCGCGCATGATCTCCACCTCGACCGGCGCGTCGCGACTGGTGACGACCAAGCGGTAGGTGGCGTCCGCGATCAAACGGGTTTTAAAGGTAAAGCCGTCGGCGCTGACCACCGGCGCGGCCTGATTTTCAAGGTAAAGCATGGCGCTGGCCGTTCCCTCGCCAAAGGCGGAAAATTCGTACAGGTTGTTGGTGGTCGGGGTAAAGATAAATTCGTAGGTCTGCCCGTCAGACGGCACCGTCATGCGCTCGTTCATCAGGATATCCATGCGCACTTGTGCCCGGGCGCAAGTGCCATAGAGCAGCACAAACATAAAAAGGGGCCAAAAAACGCGCAACGCCCTGCTTCTCATGCTTCTCTCTCCTCTTATGTGTACAAGCGATACTCTGGCCTGTATATTGTACCCGATTCAATTGAAAGATGCAAGGAACGGCAAATTATACCTTGATTAGATTCCTATGGGCGAAATATGGCAAACCCTTGTCGGCATGCGCATGACGGCCTGGGTACGCGCTGATTAGGCGCTTGGCGGATCTGGGGCGCCTTGGTCGATCGTAACCGCTTTGCAGGCAAAGCGCGGCCGCCCCATCGACAAAAATGCGATGAGGCGGCCGCGCTTGCGTGGATGATCCGCTTTTTAGAGCAGGATGTATTTGAGTACGAACAGGATCGCCAGAATGTACATGACGACGCTGATGGTCTTGCGGCGTTCCTTGCCGCCGACCAAGTTGATGATGACGTAGGAGATCGTGCCCATGGCGATGCCTTCGGAGATGCTGTACATAAAGGGCATGGCGATGAGGCAGATAAACGCCGGGATCGCGTCGTAGGCGTTCTCGAAATTCACCTTCAAAATCGCGCTCACCATGAGGAAGCCCACGACGATGAGGGCGGGCGCGGTCGCGAAGGCGGGAATCGCGAGGAAAATCGGGGAGAGGAACAGCGCGAGGCCGAACAGAGCGGCGGAGACCAGCGCGGTAAGGCCGCTGCGCCCGCCCTCCGAGACGCCCGCGGCGCTCTCGACGAATGTGGTGGTGGTGGAGGTGCCGAGCACCGCGCCCACCGATGTTCCGATGGCGTCGGCCAGCAGCGCGCCCTTAATCTGCGGAAGCTTGCCGTCCTTGTCGAGCATATTCGCCTTGGATGCCACGCCGATCAGCGTGCCCAAGGTGTCGAACATGTCCACAAACAGGAAGGCGAAGATGACGACCATGAAGTCAAGCGAGAGCATCTTGGAGAAGTCCATCTGCATGAACGTGGGGGCGAGGCTGGGGATCGCGATGCCGTTTGAGAAATCGGGTAGCAGGTTAAAAAAGCCTGCGGCCGGGTCGGGCGTATAAAGGCCGGTGAACTGGCAGAGAATGCCCAGCGCCCACGTCGCCAGAATGCCCCAAAGGATGTTGCCCTTGACCTTCTTGACGATCAGAATGGCGGTGATGAGCACGCCCACGATGGAGAGCAGGACGGTGATGCCCTCGGTCGAGAACATCCCGCCGGCTATGGCGCCCTTAAAGGAAAAGACGGAGACGAGCGTTGCGGGGTTGCCCTTGACTAGGTGCGAGTTCTGCAGGCCGATAAAGGCGATGAACAGGCCGATACCCGCCGAGACCGCGTGCTTGAGCGGCATGGGAATGGCGTTAAAAATCGCCTCGCGAACGTGGGTTAAGGACAGCGCGATGAAGATAAGGCCTTCGACAAAGACGGCGGCGAGCGCCATCTGCCAGGAGTAGCCCATCTGCAAGACCACGGTGTACGCAAAATACGCGTTGAGGCCCATGCCGGGCGCGAGGACGAAGGGGTAATTCGCAAACCATGCCATGAGCACGGTGGCGATGAGCGACGCAAGTGCCGTGGCGGTAAAGACCGCGCCGGAATCCATGCCGCACGCGCTCAGGATGGACGGGTTGACCGCGAGGATGTACGCCATGGTCATAAAGGTGGTTACGCCGGCGATGATCTCCGTTTTGACGTCGGTGCCCTTTTCGGTGAGGTGGAACAGCTTGTCCACTTTGCTGATCTGATTGGTATCAAGTTTATTACTCATGCTGGACCCTTCCTTTCTTTTTGCCTTTTGGCGGGCTGCGTATCGCAGCGCCTTCCCAAAGGCAGTGAGCCTCGGGGGATTCCTGCCCTGTCGCGCTTGGCGATTGGGCGCCCCCTTACCATGCTGAGTTCGTCTTTCGTCGTGCGTTAAAAGAGTTGCGTGCCGCGCACGTATTTGTGGACGACGTCCCTGTCCTCCGACAGGTAGATCACCCGCTCCAACCGCTCCCGCAAGGAGAACTGTCCCGGCGCGTGAAGGCGTCCGTCATCCAGCACCACGGCGTCCATCTCATAGTCGGGTGCGAAGCGCCCGACCTTTCCAAAGAACGAGCCGCCGCCGACGGTGCCGAGGTAAAACGCCTCCGCCGCCGAGAGCGGCTTGAGCGCCTGATCCACCAGCCGCCAGCGCATTTTCGATACCCCGATGGCGTCTGCCATTGCGCGGAAAATAGACAGCGACGTTCCGCCCGCCACGTCGCTCCCCAGTCCAACGCGCAGTCCCTCCTGCAAAAATTGGCGCACCGGCGCGATCCCGGAGGAGAGATTTGTGTTCGACTGCGGGCAATGCGCGATATACACCCCCTTTTCCTTCATTAATCGTTGTTCTTCCGCCTGAGAGAGCACGCAGTGTGCCATGATGGTCTTGGCCGCGCCGCCAAAGAGCCCGAACGCCGCGTAGGCGTCCCCATAAAAGTCCGCATTGGGACAGAGCTCGCGTACCCAGGCGACCTCGCCTTGGTTTTCCGATAGATGCGACTGAACCGGCAGTCCTTCGCAGGCCTGAATTTCCCCGAGCTGCGCCATCAGCGCATCGCTGCACGAGGGAATGAAGCGCGGCGTCAGAATGGGCGCGGTGCGCTCGTATTTGGCCGAGACGCGCGCCAGCCATGCGCGCGTGGCCTCCGCCGAGGCGCCTGCGTCCGCCTCCCGCAGGCTGTCAGGGCAGTTGCGGTCCATATTCACCTTGCCGACAAAGGTGCAAAGGCCCGCCTCCTCCAGCAAATCCATCAACAGTTCCGTCGCGGCGGGATGGACGGTTGCAAAGACGCACGCGCGCGTATTCGGCCCGCGCCGCATGTCTTGGACAAAGCGGCTGTAGGCCACCTTCGCGTACGTCAAATCGCCGTACTTTGTCTCCTCCGGGAAGACGTTTGTCTCAAGCCACTTGAGCAGCTCCAGGTCCATTCCCAACCCGCGAAACGCGTACTGCGGCGCGTGGACGTGCAGATCGGTGAGGCCCGGCGTCACCAACTGGCCGGTGTAATCCGCGAGCGGGAGCTTCCGGTATTTTTCCGGGAGGGCTGCAAAGGTTCCGGCGCAAACGCCATCCTCGCAGACCAGGTATCCGCCGGGTAGGGTCTGTACCATCTCTGGCGTCTCGCTCCAGCACAGATCGCCCTTGAGGACAAAAGATGTTTGTTTCATGCAAACCAGCCTTTCATATTTGTGGGCAAAACAAAAACGCCGCCAAAAAAACGCAACCATAAATCTCCAAAGAACCTCTTTGAAAACTTATAGTGCAGCTATTTTCGGTAGCTGGTAGAGACGCTCAACCAATCTTGAGCCTATATAAGTCCGTGCGTATTTCATTTTCCCAACAATGGTAGTATAGTCCAATTTGCCGCAATTGTCAACAGCATTTTATTTTTTAAATGTATCGAAATTAGTACATTTCCCCTTTATTTGGTTCATTGCACAATTTCTGTCTGTATGATGACAAATACCGCCACAAAGCGAAACATCTATTTATGCAGTATTGACAATATTATTTTTCTTTGCTTCTTGCCAGCTTTGAGTAAATACTATATAATAGAGAACATACCAAGGGGGAAATGATTCATAAAGGAAAGTGGGGGGAATACACATGAAAAAGGGGTTTTCGCTACTTCTGATTGTCCTGCTGGTGTTGCAGGCGACGTTTGCCTTTGCCGCGTGTGATGCGCCGCAATGGATCAACTCAGGCGTGATTGGCAATGTGACAAACGAGACGGAGGTTTCCCTGAAGGACGATTTCCATCTGGCGGTCAACAAGGATTGGCTCGTCGCGGCAAAGATCGCCCCCGGCCAGTCCCGCGCGACCACGTTTGACACGCGCAATGACGAGGTGCGCGATCAAATTCTGTCGCTCATCAAGGGCGAGGAGCAGGCCAGCTACGAAGGCAAGCTGGTGCAGCAATTCTATAGAGACTATACCAACATGGACGCGCGCAACGAGCGCGGCATGGCGCCCGTGATGCCGTTTATCGAGGAAATTCAGAAGATCGAGACGCTCGACCAACTGACCGCCTACGCGCTGCGCCAAGATCAGCTTTCAAACGCGCTGATAACCAATATGGTCATAGTGGACTTTATGGACAGCACGCAAAACGCCGTCTACATCGCCGGCACGGAGTTTATGCTTGACGACGCGGACGAGTACAAGCACATGACCTCTGTCGGCAAGCGCAGGAAGGAAGCGGTCACCGTTCTGCTGCAAAAGCTTTTCGAGCGCATCGGCTACGCGCCCGCAGACGCGACCGCGACCATCGAGCAGATGTTTTCGCTGGAGACAGCGATCGCGTCCGCATCCTCCGGAAGCTCCGACGCCAAGCAGCCGGACTACTTTGCCAAGGTCTACAATCCCGTGACCGCAGAGGAACTGGCGGCGCTGTCGCCCACGTTCCCCATCTTGACGCTGCTCAAGGGTTACACCGATGTGGGCGTAGAGCGCTTCATCCTGATGGACGGAAATTGGCTTGCCAAGATGAACGAACTGTATACGCCGGAGAACCTCGAGGCGTTCAAGGCGATGCTGTTGTGCAACACGCTTCGCGCGTCCGTGGCCTATCTGGATCAACCGTGCATAGACCTCTTGGACGAAGTCGAAAGCACCGTCTCGGGCATGAAGATCACGAGCGTTCTGGAAGATGAGGCCTATAGCGCATGCAGCAATGTCCTGGGCATGGCTATCGGCAAGATGTTTGCGGAAAACTACCTCTCCCCCGAGACCAAAGAGAATGTCGAGAACCTGATCGGCGAGGTGGTCGCCATCTACAAAAACCGCCTTGCCAAGAGCGAATGGCTCGGCAAGGAGACGCGCGAAAAGGCCATTGAAAAGCTGGACAACCTGCGCGTTCGGGTCGCCTATCCGGACGACTGGAGCAAATACGACGTGAGCGACATCGTCTTCCCGGAGGACGGAAACCTGCTGGACGACATGCTGGCGATTAGCCTGCACACCTATCACGACCAGCTCAAGAGCCTGCAAGAGCCGATCGATCCCGAGAAGTGGCCCAGCCTGACCCCGCAGACGGTCAATGCCTTCTACAGCCTGTTCGACAACTCCATCAACATCTTGGGCGGCATACTGGGCGGCGCGTTCTATGACCCCAACGGCAGCATCGAGCAGACCGCGGGCGGAATTGGCATGGTCATCGGGCACGAGATCACGCATGGCTTTGACACCAACGGCAGCCAGTGCGACAAGGACGGCAACATGAACAACTGGTGGACAGATGCGGATCGCGCGGCGTTCGTCGCGCTTACGGACAAGGTAGACGCGTATTTCAGCGCGATCGAGGTTTTGCCCGGCCAGTTCGTGGACGGCCAGCTGACCATCAGCGAGACGGTCGCCGATCTGGGCGGATTTTCCGCTATGCTGGAGCTGGCAAAGGATTACGAGAACTTCGACTACGACCTGTTTTTCAAGACCTATGCGCGCGTATGCCCGCAGCAGGAGCCGACGGAGGTTCAGGAAGCGCTGCTATTTAACGTGCACGCGCCGGGCTATCTGCGCACCAACGTGACCGTTCAGCAGTTTCAGGAGTTCTACGACACGTATGGCGTGACGGAGGGCGACGGCATGTACCTCGCGCCGGAATGCAGGTTGTCGGTGTGGTAAAACGGTAATTCAACCCCGCATGGGCCGCCGATCTCGCGCAAGCGCAGACCGGCGGCCCTTTTTAGGCGCGCGGCGGCGGAACGCGGCGCGGCGGCTACGCGGCGCGGCGACAATTGAAAAGACCGCAGGCCATGCTTAAATGGCCTGCGGCTTGATGTTTGTTTCCCCGAAAAATGGCTTTCTGAAAGGAATCCTCGATCGTCCCGATCCGCAACCAAATTACCTGCGGATGTCCTGTGATCTTAGTGACCTTTGATACCCCGGGTTTCCGGTTAGGTTTATCCCATGACGCCTAATGACCCTGATACGATGATGACTTCGCTTTTCGCGTGATGCAGCTCAAATCCCTTCTTTGCGGGAAGCTGAACTGTCCGGATGAACGTTGGCCGTCTTGCGTTTCGGGACGAATCGACGATTCGCGGGAACCCTGATTCCGAAATATTCCCCAGCCCACGATGGGCGGCACTTGATCGCTAAAACCCCTTGATCGGTTGTCTTATCCTTCCGAAATGTATGTCCTTATCCCAGTCCTCTCACTCAAATTTGGACGATGCCGAACTTA
>JAVXNW010000029.1:0-26093 GCA_036645575.1 Clostridia bacterium
GCGTTCAATAACCCGCGTGAGCGTAGCACGACGCCGCAGCGTCGTGCGCAGCCCGGCACCGCAGTGCCGGGCTGCGCCGGGCACCGCTCACGCTTTAAGCCTTTACACGGATGCCGACTTTCATTTGCTTGCGCACCCGCGAAATATCTGATATAATAGGCTATACGCAAGGAGGTGCTTGTGACCATGAGTGAAAATTTGCCGACCAATGTGCAGCTGGACAACAATCAAAACGGGTCGGTTACCTTTGCGACCGAAGTTGTCGCCACCATCGCAGGACTTGCCGCCACCGAAGTGGAGGGCGTCGCCAGCATGGTGGGCAGCTCCGGCGGACTAGCCGATATCCTGACCCGACGCGGCCAAGGGTCGCGCAACCTGACCAAGGGCGTGAAGGTGGAGGTGCAGGACGGCAAGGTGAGCGTCCACGTCGCCATCATCATCGATTACGGAAGCCCCGTGCCCGAGGTGGCGCACGACATTCAGGAGAACGTCAAAAAGGCGGTCGAGACCATGAGCGGGCTGAGCGTGGCCAGCGTGGACGTGCACGTGCAGGGCATCAGCTTTGACCGCGAGAACCGCGCCGCAGCCGAGATCGAGATGCAGCAGCGCGTGCTCCTGCAAAAGCGCGAGGCCAAGGACGAGGCGGAGCTTGCGCCCGAACCCACGCCCGAGCCGGAGCCCATCCCGCCCGCTAAACCCGCCCGTGGCAGGGCCAAGCGCAAGGGCGAGACCGACGCGCAGGATGGCGCGCAACAGGATGCGCCCTTGGGCGCGCAGGCGCGCTTCGTGCCGGAAGACGTGCCCTTTTCGGTCGATATGCCGGAGGAGCCGGTTCCCGCGGGCGTGCCCGATCCGCTAGATGATCCCGAATTTGTGCCCGACATGCAAGAGGCCGTGAAACCGCCGCTTGAGGAAGCGTCGCCCGAAGAGGGATTTGAGGGGTACATGGTCTGACTGTGAGAGGAGGAACCCCCGTGAATGTAAAACTGAAAAAGAGCGACCGCATCATCGTGTGCGCCTATGCGCTTCTGGGCGTTGTCGCGACCGCGGCGCTTGCGCTCATGCTGGCGGGCGGCGTCGAAATTCGCCTGCTGGGCAAGGTCTACGTCTTGGCGCCCGGCCTATGGCCGATGATCCTGATGGCGCTGATCACGGCCGTGCTGCTCATCTGGTCGGTGCGCGTGATGATGGTCGCGTTTTACCACGCGCCCAAGGTGGACAAGTCCTCCGTTTCGGTGCAGAACACCGAAAATGGCGCGGTGCGCATCTCCATGCAGGCGATGGACACGCTGGTCAAGCAGGCCATCGGCCAGGCGGACGGCGTCGAGGAGATCAAGACCGCGATCGTCAACCATGAGGATTCCATCTCGGTCAACATCGAGATGACGCTGGACAGCGACGTGCATATCCCGAACGTCACCATGCTCATGCAGCGCGCGATCAAGAACTTCATCGAGGAGTATTCCGGCATTGCGGTGCGCGACGTATCCGTGATGGTCGGAAAGATCGTCGAAGTGCCGCAGGGCGCGCTTGCGCAGTCCGCAGTGCCGGCGATCGAGCGTCAGGCCTTTGAAAAGGGTGCGGACGCCGACGTGCCATACGCGCAGGATGAACCGGAAAGCGAGCCGGCAAGCGAGCCGGCAAGCCAGCCGGAAAGCGAGATGGAATCGGAAGAAGCGCCCCGCTGGAACGCGGTCGCCCTTGACGAAGAAGCCGAGGCGGGCGAGCAGGAAAAGGGCGAAGTTTTGCCCGAGGACGCGGCGCGGGATGACGCCCAAGACGCGCCCGAAGCGCAAACCGAGCAAGAAAATCCCGGCGAAAAGAACGCCTGGTAAATTGTGCCCGCAGGGGGGTCATGCGCGAAAGATGTCGCGGATCACGAAATGATGGCCCCCTGCGGCTTTTTGATACCAAGCACCACGGATTCCACAGGGCGAAGGAGCTACGTGCATGAACAGAACACAGGCGCGCGCCGCGGCGATGAAGCTGATCTACGAATGGGAGATGGGCGGAGACGGCGGCGAGGACACGCTTACCGGGATTTTGGAAATCGAGCCGGGCGAGGCGGAATGCGACTACATGGCGCGCATTGTAAGCGCGGTCAAGGAAAACGTCGCGAGCCTTGACGCGCGGATTGAGACCTATGCGGCCGGGTGGAAGCTCGACCGACTGACGCGCGTGGATCTGGCGATTTTGCGCCTGGCCGCGCAGGAACTGGACAACGCCGAGATTCCGGCGGGCGTCGTCATCAACGAGGCGGTCGAGCTGTCCCGCACCTATTCGACCGACAAGGCGGGCGGGTTCATCAACGGCGTCTTGGGCGGCATATCCCGCTGCGAAAAGGGCTGATGGCGACATTGGGCGTGGACACCAGCTGCTATCGCACGTCGCTTGCGCTGGTCGAGGGGGACGCCATATTGGGCGACGTGCGCAGGCTCGTAGAGGTGCCCGAGGGCGGACGCGGGGTGCGCCAGTCCGAGGGGCTTTTTCAGCATGTCGAGCGGATCGGCGCGTTGTGCGAGGCGCTCTTCGCGGGCGCGCCCGGCGCGCGAGTGGACGCGGTGTGCGTGAGCACGCGCCCGCGCCCGGTCGAAGGCTCCTACATGCCGGTGTTTTTGGCGGGCGAGGCGGTGGCCCGCGCGATTGCGGCCGCGCAGCGCGTGCCGCTTTTTACCACGTCGCACCAGCAGGGGCACTTGCGCGCGGCGATGCGCCTAAGCGGCGCGCCGCAGGGCGAAATGCTCGCGATGCACCTGTCGGGCGGCACCACGGAGCTGTTGCGCGTGAGCGCGCAATGGGACATTGAACTGCTGGGCGGCACGACCGACCTGCACGCGGGGCAATTGGTGGACCGGATCGGCGTGAAATTGGGGCTGCCCTTTCCGGCGGGCCCGGCGCTTGAGGAATTATGCGCGGGCGGGCAGGACAAATCGCTCATCCCGACCGCCAACAAGGGCCTCGCCTTGAGCCTGTCGGGCGCCGAGGCACAGCTCGTGCGGATGCTATCAGACGGCCTAGCGCCGGCTGATGCGGCGTGCGAGGTGTATTCATTTTTGGCGCGCACATTGGCCAAGCTGATTGAGGCGGGCGTGCGGGAGAGCGGGCTTCACAATATCCTGATCGCGGGCGGCGTCGCGGCGTCTAAACGGCTGCGCGAGATGCTCCTGGCGCGGCTCAAAAGGCGGAAATGCCCGGTCAATGGCTACTTTGGCGCGCCCGAACTGTCGGGCGACAACGCGGTCGGCGTCGCGCTGATCGGCGAGGAAGCCTACCGCAAGGCGCTGCGCGCGCCCGGGCAGGCGTAGCGCTTTAGGCAAGCAAAGCGCCGCATCCGGCGTATCCGGCGCACCCGGCATGTCCGGCGCATCCGGCATATCCGGCATATCCGGCGCTGTCATCCCGAGGGATGCGGGACTTAATAAAAATAAAAATGATATCGGGACAGGTAGGAGGAGGGCATATGAGCGCGACGTTGATGGATGGCAAGGCGTTGTCGGCCAAGGTCTATGAGGAGCTCAAAGGGCAGGTGGCCGCGCTGGCCGCGCGCGGCGTTGTGCCGGGGCTGGCGGTCATCTTGGCGGGCGAGGACCCGGCTTCGCAGATTTACGTGCGCAACAAGGCGCGCGCCTGCGAGCGCGTGGGGATCGCCTCGCGCGTGATTCGGCTGCCGGGCACGGTTACGCAGGCGGAACTGCTGCGCGAGATCGACCAGATCAACCGCGACCCCGCGATGCACGGGCTGCTCGTGCAGTTGCCGCTGCCGCGCCACATCGACGAGGCGGCCATCTTGCGCGCGGTCGATGCGAAAAAGGACGTGGACGGCTTCCATAGGCTGAACGCGGGCGCGCTGCTGAGCGGCGGGGAGGGGACGCTGCCCTGCACGCCGCGCGGCGCGATCGAGCTGCTCAAGGAGGCGGGCGTTCCGATATCGGGGGCAAACGCGGTGGTGATCGGGCGCTCGAACATCGTGGGGAAGCCGGCGGCGCTGCTGCTTTTGCGCGAAAACGCGACGGTGACCATCTGCCACAGCAAGACGCGGGACATTGGCGAGATCACGCGCCGCGCGGACATCCTGATCGTGGCGATCGGGCGCGCGCGCTTTGTGACGGCGGACATGGTCAAGCCCGGCGCGGCGGTCGTCGATGTGGGCATGAACCGCCTGGCGGACGGCAAGGTGGTGGGCGACGTGGACTTTGACGCGGTCAAGGAGGTCGCGGGCTTCATCACGCCGGTTCCGGGCGGCGTGGGGCCGATGACGATCGCGATGCTGATCAAAAACACCGTGGAAGCGGCGCAGCGCGCGTGAAGGAATGGGTGCTGACGACCTCGGAGCTCAACGAGTACGTCAGAAAGCAGCTGGCGGGCGATCCGCTGCTCCGCTCGCTCAAGGTGCGCGGCGAATTGACCGGGTTTAAGCGCCACTTTAGCGGGCACCTGTACTTCCAACTGAAGGACGACAAGGCGCGCGTTCAGTGCGTCATGTTCCGGCAATACGCGCAGGCGCTCGACTTTGAGCCGCGCGACGGGATGCAGGTGACGCTTGCCGGGTCGGCGTCGCTGTACCCCGCGACCGGCAGCTTTCAGGTGTACTGCGAGCAGATGACCGCGCTGGGCGCGGGCGAGTTATACCTAAAATTCGAGGCGCTCAAGGCCAAGCTCTCGCGGGAGGGCCTGTTTGACGCGGCGCGCAAAAGGCCGATTCCGATGCTGCCGCGCGTGGTGGGCCTTGTCACGTCGCGCTCGGGCGCGGCGCTGCGCGACATGGTGCGGGTGATCACGCGGCGCTATCCCGGCATGCGCATCCTGCTGTGCGCCGCGCAGGTGCAGGGCGCGGGCGCGGCGCAGGAGCTGGCGCGGGCGCTTGAACGCTTGAATCAGGACGCGCGCGCGGACGTGATCCTGCTCGGGCGCGGCGGCGGCTCGATCGAGGACCTGTGGGCGTTTAACGAGGAGGTGCTGGCGCGCGCGATTGCCGCGTCGCGCATTCCGGTGATCTCCTGCGTGGGGCACGAGACCGACTTTACCATTGCGGATTTTGTGAGCGACATGCGCGCGGCGACGCCCTCGATGGCGGCGGAGATGGCGGTGCCGGTCAAGGCGGAACTCATGGGCGCGGTGAACGAACTGCGCACGCGCATGAAGCGCACGCAGCTTGCGCGCCTGCGCTTGATCAGGGCGCGGCTAGCGCGCCTGGCTAGGCCCTTTGCGCAGCCCCAGCGCGCGCTGATTGCGCCCAAGCGGCTTGCGCTGCGCAACCTTGTCGCGCGCATGGACGCCGCGCTGCGCCAGAGGACGCTGCGCGCGCGCGCGACCCTTTCGGCCAATGCGCGGGCGCTGCGCGCGATGGGCACGCGCGCGCTCAGCGCCCCCAAGCGAGCGCGCGTTTGCGCGCTCGAGGCGCGGATGACGTTTCTGATGCGCGCCAGATGCGTTCTGGCGCGCCACCGGATCGAGAAGGGCAGGCAGGCGCTCGAGGCGCTCAGCCCCGAGCGGGTGCTCGAGCGCGGGTACGCGCTGGTGACGGACGCCCAGGGCAAGGCGCCGATCGGCGCGCGGGATTTGCGCATTGGGCTAGACGTCGGACTTCGGATGAAGGGCGGCCGGGCGAGCGCACGGATCACGCAGGTGGAATGGGAGGAACGAACGGATGGCGGTCAAGAAAAAGCAGACGTTTGAAGAGGGATTGAGCGAGCTTGAACAACTGGTCGAGCGGCTTGAGGCGGGCGAATTGCCGCTGGATCAGTCGTTTAAGGCCTATGAACAGGGCATTGCGCTGTCTAAAATGCTGGAAAAGACGCTGGACGACGGCGAAAAGCGAATCGCCGAGCTGATGGAACTGACCGACCAGGGCGAAAAGCCATTTGAGGAAACGCTATGAAGACGCTCAAGGAATACGCGCGCGACGTGGAGGTCGCCCTGGATAAACGTCTGCCCGAGGTTGGCGAAACGCGCCTTGGCGATATGCCCGTCGATCTCAACCGCGCGATGCGCTACAGCCTGCTCGCGGGCGGCAAGCGCCTGCGCCCCAGCATGTTGCTCGCGGCGGTCGACATGCTGGGGGGCGATCCCCAAAGCGCGATGCCGCTTGCGTGCGCGGTCGAGATGATCCACACCTATTCGCTGATCCACGACGATTTGCCCGGGATGGACGGGGACGTGCTTCGGCGCGGCCGCCCGACCAACCACGTGGTATTTGGCGAGGGTCAGGCGATTCTGGCGGGCGACGGGCTGCTGAGCGAGGCGTTTGAGGGAATGCTCAAAAGCGCGCTCGCGCACCCGGAGCAGCTTGCGGCGGTCTATGAGATCGCGCGGGGCGCGGGCGCGCGCGGCATGGTCGCGGGGCAGTCGCTCGACCTTGCGTGCGAGCGGTCGCGCGAGGGCGGCGAAAAAGAGCTCGTGTACATTCACGAGAACAAAACCGCCTGCATGTTCGTCTATCCACTGCGCGCCGCGGGGCGGCTGTGCGGCGCGGACGAGCAAGCGCTGGAGGCGCTTAGCGCCTATGGCCGCGCGTTTGGGCACATGTTTCAGGTGGCGGACGACTTGCTGGACGTCGTGGGCGACGCGGGCGCGCTGGGCAAGAGCGTGGGCAAAGACGCAAGCGAGGGCAAGCTCACCGCCACGAGCGTATACGGCCTAGACGGCGCGCGCGCCCAGGTGGACGCGTTTTTGGCGGAAGGGCTTCAAGCGCTTCGGATATTTGGCGAGCGGGCGGCATTTTTTGAATCGCTGATTCGGGACATGCGGGGCAGGCGCAGCTGATGCGCTTTCAAAACATGAACGCGACGCGCGTAATGTACGGGAGTAAAAAAGCAGATGAACTTTTTTGAGCAGATAATGGGCAACCGCGCGCTGATGGTCGGGGTGGTCGGCTGGTTTGTCGCGCAGGCGCTCAAGGTGGTGTTCACCTATATCCTTGAGCGGCGGTGGGACTTCGGGCGGTTTTTTGGCCTGGGCGGCATGCCCAGCTCGCACTCCGCCGTGGTGTGCGGCGTGGCGGTCGCGGTGGGCATTGAGCGCGGCTTTTACTCCGCGGAGTTTGCCGTCGCCTTTGTCGTGGCGGGCGTCGTGATGACCGACGCGGCGGGCGTGCGCCGGGCGGCCGGCAAGCAGGCGGCGCTGATCAACCAGATGGTGCAGGACCTGCGCCAGAATGGGCAGGGCTTTACCTACGAAAAGCTCAAGGAACTGCTGGGGCATTCGCCCTTTGAGGTGCTGATGGGGGCGCTGCTCGGGGTGCTGCTCGCCATCGCAATTATGTAATGATGCAAATGAAGCGGTTTGTCTGCGCGGGGCGCGCAAAGGGCGCTATTTGTGACGAGGATACGAAATGTTGGAATTAATCACCTGCCCCGCAGACCTGCGCAAGCTGACGAACGCGCAGCTGCGGGACCTTGCGGGGGAGATACGGGAAGTCATCATCGATACGGTTTCTAAGGGCGGCGGGCATCTGGCGAGCAACCTGGGCGCGGTGGAGCTGGTGCTGGCGCTGCACCTGGTGTTTGACGCGCCGCACGATAAACTGGTGTTTGACGTCGGGCATCAGGCCTACGCGCACAAGCTGCTGACCGGGCGCTACGCGCGCTTTTCGACGCTGCGCACGCGCGGGGGCGTCGCGGGCTTTTTGCGCCCCGACGAGAGCCCCTTTGACGTATGCGCGACCGGGCACGCGTCAAGCGCCATCTCAACCGCGCTGGGCCTTGCGCGCGCGCGCGACCTGATGGGCGATGACAACCAAGTGGTCGCGATCGTGGGCGACGGCGCGATGACCGGCGGGCTGTGCTACGAGGCGCTCAACGACGCGGGCCAGTCCGGGGCGCCGATCATCGTGGTGCTCAACGACAACGCGATGTCCATCTCGCACAACGTGGGCGCGCTGTCGGGTTACCTGACGGGGCTGCGCCAATCGACGCCCTACCGCCGGTTCAAAAGCGGCGTGCGGAACGGGCTTGACCGGCTGCCGCGCGTGGGCGCGCCGATCAAGCGCGCGCTGGAGAAGGGGCGCGACGCGCTCAAGCTATTGTTTTTGGACGGGCAGTTTTTTGAGGCGCTGGGCTTTGAGTACCAGGGCCCAATCGACGGGCACGACCTGAAGCGCCTGCGCAAGGTGCTCACCCAGGCCAAGCACGCCGGCCGGCCGGTGCTCTTGCACGTGGTCACGCAAAAGGGGCACGGCTACGCGTATGCCGAAGCGCGCCCGGATCAATTTCACGGGGTGGCGCCCTTTTTTGTGGATACCGGCAAGGCGATTGGCGAGCAGCACGTCACGAGCGGGCAGATCATGGCGGCGGAGCTTTCCGACATGGCGCAGACCGACGCGCGGGTGTGCGCGATCACCGCGGCGATGCTGACCGGCACCGGCCTTGGCGCCTTTGCCGCCGCCTATCCGGCCCGCTTTTTTGACGTGGGCATTGCCGAGGGGCACGCGGTATCGATGGCGGCCGGCATGGCGCTTTCGGGCATGCGCCCGTACGTCGCGATCTACTCCACCTTTTTGCAGCGTGCCTACGATCAACTGATCGAGGACGTATGCCTGCAAAAGCTGCCGGTCACGCTGCTGGTCGATCGCGCGGGGCTGGTCGGCTCCGACGGCGCGACCCATCAGGGCGCGTTTGACCTGGCCTTTTTGCGCGCCATGCCCAACATGACGGTGGCCGCGCCGCGCGACGCGCGCGACCTGCGCAGGCTCATGCGCCTGAGCCTTGCGATGGATGGGCCGATGGCGATCCGCTACCCCAAGGACGCGCAGGACATGGGGCCCGGCATGCAAAAGCTGGGCGACATGCGCGTGGGCGAGTGGGAACTGCTGGCGGACGGGGAAAACGTGATGATCTTGGCGGTTGGGCAGATGGTCGAGCGGGCGCTGGGCGTGTCGATTGAGCTCAATGGGCGCGGGATCGTGTGCGGCGTCGTGGACGCGCGCTTTATTAAGCCGATGGACGAGCGGATGCTCTTTGAGGTCGCCAAGCGGGTGAAGCTGCTGGTGACGCTTGAGGAGGGGGTTCTTGCGGGCGGATTTGGCGCGGCGGTGCTCGAGGCGCTGGCGCAAGGCGGGGTGCGCGTGGCGGTGCTGCCCTTGGGCATACCCGACCGGTTCATCGAGCAGGGCACGACGCAGGAGCAGACCGAGGATTGCGGCCTGTCGGTTGAGCAGGTCACGTCGGCCATTCAGGCGCGGCTGAAAGGGGTCATTGATGGCGATACCACGCATTGACGCGGCGCTGGTCGAGCGGGGACTGGCGGGCTCGCTTGACGAGGCGCGGCTGCTCGTGATGGAGGGCAAGGTGTATCTGGGCGGCGGAAAGGCCGAGAAGGCCAGCGACAAGGCAAAGCCGGGGCTGGTGCTCACGGTCAGGGACAACAAATTGCCCTACGTCAGCCGAGGCGGGTACAAGCTCGCGCGGGCGCTTGAGGCGTTCGGCGTGGACGCGCGGGGGCGCGTGTGCGTGGATGTGGGCGCGTCGACCGGCGGGTTTACCGACGTGCTGCTTCAGGCGGGCGCGGCGCGGGTGTACGCGGTGGACGTGGGGTTTGGGCTGCTCGACTGGCGGCTTCGCTCCGACGCGCGGGTGACGGTCATGGAAAAGACCAACGCGCGCGGCTTGACGGGCGAGTTGTTTGACCCGCGCCCCTCGCTTGGCGTGACCGACGTGTCGTTTATATCCCTTGAGGCGGTGCTGCCGCCCGCGCTTTGCGTGCTTGAGGGGGCGCGGCGCTTTGTCGCGCTGGTCAAGCCGCAGTTCGAGGCGCGGCGCGAGGACGTGGGGCAGGGCGGCGTCGTGCGCGACAGCGCGGTGCACGAAAAGGTGCTCGGGCGCATCGTCCGGTTCGTCGATACGCTCGGCTGGCAGGCGCAGGGCTTGGACGTTTCGCCGATCACCGGCGCGGAGGGCAATATCGAGTTCCTGCTCGACATCGTGCCCCGCGCGGCGGATGGCGCGCGGGACGGGCTAGGGCGTGCGCCCGAACGACTTTGCGAGGCGGATATCGCGCGGGTGGTCGCCCGCGCGTGGGCGCGGTTTCACCCGGACGCCGAGGTCGAACGCTGAGCGGACGCTGAACTTGGCGGCTGAGCGGGCGCGGCACTTGGACGCTGCCGAGGGACTGTCCCGCACGCCGATGGCGAATGAAATTCCGGGTAAATCCGCGCGTCCGGGCTTGAATAAATATACATATGTGGTATAATTACAGCGAGGATGTGATCACATGGAGCGGAGCGTGGGCATCTGGTACAACAGCGCCAAGGAGGAAGTGCCGGTGGTGGCGGGCCGACTCATCCAGACGCTGGAGGCCGAAGGGGTGCGCCCGGTGATGGGGCGTCGGCTGGCGAAGCTGATGGATCGCCCGATCACGGGGCCGGCCAACTTTGCGGGCTGTGAATTTTTGTGCGTATTGGGCGGCGACGGCACGATCTTGGCGGCGCTGGATGTGGCGCTGCGCGACAAGGTGCCGCTGTTGGGGGTGAACCTGGGGCGCGTGGGGTATCTGAGCGAGGTGCAGCCGGAGCGTGTGGAGTTAGACGTCAGGCGTGCGCTCAACGGCGAGGGGCGGCTGGACTGGCGGATGCTGCTCGAGGCGGAGACGAGCGACGGGCAGCGCGGGTTTGCGCTCAACGACCTGTCGTTTAACCGGTCGGACTCCTCTGTTGGCATCCTGACGCTCGAGGTGCGCGCGGGCGGCGCGGTGGTGGATCGTCTGGCGGGCGACGGGCTGGTGATCGCGACGGCGACCGGATCGACCGCGTATTCGCTGTCGGCGGGCGGGCCGGTGATCGCGCCGGGGCTAGACTGCATGGTGCTGACGCCGATCTGCTCGCACACGCTCAACGCGCGGCCGGTGGTGGTGGCGGCGGGCGAATCGGTCAGCGTGCGGGTGATGGACGATCGCTCAAAGGCGCGGGTGCTGCTGGATGGATTCAAGGTGATCACGCTGCCGGCGGACAATCCGTCTGTCACGGTGCGCAGGGCGAGTCAGTCGGTGGCGTTTTTGCGCCTGACCGAGCGCAACTTTTTTGACCTGATGCGCGAGAAATTGTCGGAGTGGACACACTGACAGGGGAACGATTGCGCGACGGCATCACAATTTAGACGCGCTTAGGCGCGGGAGGGCGATCAGTATGAAAGCGGTGCGCCATGCGCTCATTTTAGAGATCATCGAATCCGAGGACGTCGAGACACAGGAAGAGCTGGCCGAGCAGCTCAAGCGGCACAATGTCAAGGTGACGCAGGCCACGGTATCCCGCGACATCAAGGAGCTGCGGCTATTGAAGGTGCTGGCGCGGGATGGCGGGTACAAGTACGCGACGGCGGAGCGCGCGGAGCAGGGCACCAGCGACCGCTTCAGCCGGATATTTGCCGAGTCGGTCGTGTCGATCGTGGCGTCCGATCACCTGATCGTGATCAAGACGCTGCCCGCCAGCGCCAACGCGGCGGCGGAGGCGATCGACGGGTTCAAGTGGCCGGAGGTGCTGGGCACGCTGGCGGGGGACAATACCATCTTGGTGATCGCCTGCGCGGATGTGGACGCCGCGCAGCTGGTCACGCGATTCAAGGCGCTTGCGCGGACGTAGCGCAGGCATTCGGTTGGCATGAGGGGGGATAGACATGCTGCTGGAAATCACCATGGAAAACGTGGCGCTGATCGACAAATTGCACCTTGAACTGGGGAACGGGCTCAACATATTGACCGGCGAGACCGGCGCGGGCAAGTCCATTGTGGTGGACGCGCTGACGCTCGTGCTGGGCGGGCGCGCGGACAAGACGCTGATTCGCACGGGCACGACGCGCGCGCGGGTGGAGGCGGTCTTTGACGTGGGCGAAAACGCGGAGGTGCGGGCGCTGCTGGACGAATTGTCGCTTGAATACGAGGGCGGGGTGATCGCGCTTGCGCGCGAATTGAGCGAGAACCGCAGCGTGTGCCGCGTGTGCGCAACCGTGGTGCCGCTCCAGTTTTTGCGCAGGGTGGCGGAGGCGCTCGTGGAGCTGCACGGCCAGCACGAGCACCAGCAGCTGATCGACCCGGCGCGGCACTTGCAGTTTTTGGACGGATACGGCGACGAGGCGCACCAAGCCGCGCGCAAGGCGGTGCGCGAGGCGTATGCGCGGTATGAAAGTGTTGGGCGCGAGGCGGATCAACTGCGCCTTGACGCGGCGGAGACGGCGCGCAGGCGCGACATGCTGGCGTTTCAGCTGGGCGAGATCGACGCAGTGAAGCCCAAGGCGGGCGAGGAAGAGAAATTGTCGCGCAAAAACGAGCTGTTGCGCAACGCCGAGAAGGTCGCGGAGGGCATCGGCGAGGCCTACGACCTGGTGTACCGTGGCGGCGGGCGCACGGTGAGCGCGCAGGCGTCGCTCAAGCGGGCGGCGGCGGCGATGGACGGGCTTTGCGGGCTGGATGAGCGGTTTGATCGGCTGAAGGCGCGGCTGGACGAACTGTACTACGCGGCGGAGGACGTGGGGTATGAGCTGCAAGCGCTCGAGGAGGGGCTGGAGTTTAACCCCGCGCAGGCGGACAAAGTGGCGCAGCGGCTGAGCGAGATCAAGCAGCTGACGCGCAAATACGGGCCGACGGTCGAGGACGTGCTGGCGTTTCGCGCCAAGGCGGCGGAAGACCTGGCGGCGATTGACGGCGGCGAGGACCGGCTGCGCGAGCTGGAGGCGGCGCGCGCGAAGGAGGCCGTGCGGCTCAAGGCGGCGTGCGCGGATTTGAGCGCGCGCAGGCACGCGCTGGCGCAGGAGCTGACGGGGCGGCTGCTTTCCGAGCTCAAGGATCTGGGCATGGCGAAGGCGCGCTTTGAGGTGCGCTTTGCGCAAGACGGCGGGTACAGCGCGGAGGGCGGCGAGAAGGTGTCATTCATGCTGTCGGCGAACCTAGGCGAGCCGCTCAAGCCGCTGGCGGCGGTCGCGTCGGGCGGCGAATTGTCGCGGATCATGCTGGCGATGAAGACGGTGGCGGCGGACTCAGCCGGGGTGGACGCGATGGTGTTTGACGAGGTGGACACCGGCGTGAGCGGGCGCATGGCGCAGGTAGTCGGCGAGAAGATGGCGGCGATTGCGCGCAAGCGGCAGGTGATCTGCGTGACGCATCTGCCGCAGATTGCGGCGCTGGGCGACCGGCAGTATCTGGTCGAGAAGACGACCGACGGCGCGCGCACGGGGAGCACGGTGAAGCTGCTCGACCGCGCCGGCCGCATCGAGGCGCTCGCCCGGATGGTAGGCGGCGCAGAG
Organism: Clostridia bacterium; assembly: GCA_036645575.1. Classification (GTDB taxonomy): domain Bacteria; phylum Bacillota; class Clostridia; order Christensenellales; family Aristaeellaceae; genus JAVXNW01. Next base: position 13,227 of record JAVXNW010000029.1, read on the forward strand.
GACAACCAAAGCGCGCGCGACCACGCCCGGAATTTGCTAGACGCGGCGCAGACGCTGGTGAAGCGGCAGGGATAAAAGACGACCCGGCGAATTGGCCGGGTCGTTTGCGTGCCGCAGTCGCCGCTTGAACGGCATTGGCAGGGGCGGAGTTTGCGCCGCTTGGCCGCTTCGCGCCCCGCCCTAGCCCTTGCGTGAGCGCAGCCCGGCACCGCAGTGCCGGGCTGCCTTGACGACATCCTTGCTGCGGCAAGGGCTAGGACGATGTGCGAGAATGCCACAGCAAGGGCGTACAGCTCGAGGGGGTGGTGTGGAGGGGGGCGAGAAGCCCACCCTCCGCGTTCAATAACCCGCGTGAGCGTAGCACGACGCCGCAGCGTCGTGCGGGGATTACGGGACCTCGTTCTCGCTTATCGCAAAGGTGTCGCGGCCGTGCTGCTTGGCGCGGTAGAGGGCTTGGTCGGCTTTGGCGTATATGGCGCGGTAGTCGTCGCCGGGGCAGATGAGCACGGCGCCGATGCTGACGGTTATGTGACGGCTTTCGTCAAGCCTGATCTCGTGGGCCTGCGTGCACAGTTGCGCGCATTTGTCCTTAAGCGCGGTGGCGTCGGTGATGTGCTCTAGGTAGGCGACAAACTCGTCGCCGCCGGGACGGCCGAGGATGTCGCTCTGGCGGAATCGCGCGCGCAGGATGTCGGAAAAGGAGCGCAGCACGCCGTCGCCGCGCAAGTGGCCATAGTTGTCGTTGACGGACTTGAAGTAGTCGATGTCGATTAAGAGCAGCGCCGCCTTTTCGTTCGGGGCGAGCCGGGCCATTTGTTCGGCGATCAGGCGCTGGCAGGTCTCGGAGTTGAACAGGTGGGTCAGGCTGTCGCGCTGCGCTTGCTCAGTCAGCACCTTGAGCGCCCTGCGCTCCTCGTCGATCACGCCGATTTTCCCGATCACGTAGGCGCGGGTAGCGCCGTCAAACACGGTATCGACCGCAATGCGCAGCCACTGCGCGTCGCCGCCAAGCAGGCTCAAATTCACCTCGTGCACGCCGTTTTCGCTGGAGCAGACCGTCGCCAGAAAATCGCGCACCCACTGCGGGCGCGTGTCAAGGCCGGTCAGCTTCTCGGTTTCAAACTCCAGCACCTGCGCCGAGCCGCTGTCCTTGGGACTGGGCACCGACAGCGTCAGGCGTCGGTCGCGATAGTCGTACTCGAAGAAATACTCGTTCATCAGGGAGTACACGCGGTGATATTTTTCAAGGTCCAACAGCGTCTTGCGGTTGGTTCGCCCGCGCAGCCACAGCACATAGGTCATCAGCGCCAGCATCAAAAACAGAATCGCCGTGACGATCAGCACCGCCCAGACCAGGTTCTCCTTGACAAAGGCGCGCAGCGAAAATGGGTGCTGGTTGAGCGTGTTGCGGAAGATGATCGTCTGCATTTCTTCGGTCGTCATGTTGAGCAGCACCTTGTTGAGCACGCTCAGCAGCGTTCGGTTGCTCGGCTTGGCAATGCCGAAACAGCTCCTGTGCACCAGGTCCGCCTGCGGCACCATCTGAAGGCTCGCGTATTCGGGAATGCTCAGGTAGTACTGCGTGGTGTAGCTGTCCGTGTAGGTATAGTCCGCCTCGCCGGTCAGCACCGCGCGCACGCACGCCGCGGTGGTCTCGTAGCGGCGCGTCGTCTCGGGATTGGCGATCTGGCCGGTCGGGTTGATCGCGTTGTGCGTGAGCGCCAAGCGCTTTGTGGCAATGTCGCCCACGTGCCGCTTGTTCATCAGCAGGATGTACTGCGCCGACATGTAGGGGCGGGTCATCGTAAAGTTGTACTCGTGCGCGGCGTCGTAGTCGTAGGTCATCTCCGCGATCAGGTCGATTTCGCGGGTGCGCTGAAGCGCCAAGAGCTCGCTCGACGTGCGCGCCGCCACCAGCTGAAAGGTGAGGCCTGTCTTGCGCTCAATGTCCTTTAGCAGGTCGATGGCGATGCCGCGCGGCGCGCCCGTGTCGGCGTCCACGTACTGGATCGGCGGGTTGTCGGTCAAAAACCCGACGCGCAGCGCCGGCGCGCTTGTGATGTAGTCGCGCTCCGTTGCGTTAAAGAGCAGCGCGCCCTTTTCGGGTCCGAAATACTTCTCAAATAGCGTGGTTGAAAAATAGGGGTCCGCCTGCTCGATGCAGAAAATCGCCTCGCTCAGCTCGCTGACCAGGTGCTTGTCGTGATTTTTGCCGGTCACCAGGTAAAAGGGCTTGCCCGCAAACTTGGCAATGGTCTTAAGCCCCGGCAGCGGGTTCATGCTCGCGTTTAACAGCATGTCCGCTTCGCCATTTCGAAGCGCGGCGATCATGGCCGCGTCGTCTTTGCAGTACACGAGCGTGGGCGTGATCGAGTGCATCTTGCAAAAGTCCATGAGCTCGGTCTTGGAACGGGTCACCGTCTCCCTAACCGCAATGCGAAACGCCTGATCCGGCTGCGCGCCAATCACGCACGCCTGCGCGTCCTCTAGCAGCACCTGCAAAACGGTGTAGGAGATGCCGCAGTTGTGCGCCGGGTAGTTATAGCGCTTGCCCAATTCCTCGCTGTAATAGATCGGGCCGATCAGGTCGATCGAGCCTTGTTGCGTCATCTCAAGGAGCATCGACAGGCTTGCGTTCGGGTCGCCCGGCACCTGCACAAACTGGTAGTTCCACCCGGTATACTGCGCGATCTCCTCGAGGTATTCGTAGATGTACCCGGTGTAGCGGCCGTCTTCGGTCAGTTCCGATAACCCCTTCTGTATGGGAAACGCGACGCGCAACGTGCGGTTTTGCGCGCCGTCCGCCAGCGCCCAAGGCATACGAAACAGACCGGCTGCCAGAAGCACGGTCAACAGAAACACCGTCAGCATCTTTTTCAAAAATATCTTCTCCTTGCACGACGCCTTGCGACAGCGCCCTATGCGCAGGGCGCGCTTGCGTGCGCTGCCCTGCACAAATCTTTCCGCAAACGCGCCTTGCGCGACGGCACCGTGGCTACAGACCCAATTCGCCCTTGACCTCGGCAAAGCAGCGCACCGCAAAGTCGAGATCCTCGCGCGTGTGCGCGGCGCTCACTTGGGTTCGAATGCGCGCCTTGCCGCGCGGAACGACCGGGAAGCTGAAGCTGACCACGTAGACGCCCTTTTCCAGCATCTTTGTCGCAAACGCCTGCGCCACATGCGCGTCGCCCAGCATCACCGGCACGATCGGGTGCGTGCTTTCCGGCACGGTAAAGCCCAACTCGCCCAGCTTCTCGCGGAAATACGCGGTGTTCGCCTCGAGCTTATCGCGAAGGGCGGTGCTCTTTTCGAGCAGGTCGATCGTCTTGATCGTCGCCGCGCAGATCGCCGGCGCGACGGTGTTGGAAAACAGGTACGGCCGCGACTTCTGGCGCAGCAGGTCCACAATGGGCTTTCGCGCGGCGGTATAGCCGCCCGACGCCCCGCCCATCGCCTTGCCAAACGTGCCGGTCAGGATGTCCACGCGCCCCATCACGTGCGCAAACTCGTGCGTGCCGCGCCCCGTCGCGCCCATGAACCCGACTGCGTGGCTGTCATCCACCATGACCAGCGCGCCGTAGCGATCGGCCAGGTCGCAGATGCCCTTGAGGTCGGCAATGATGCCGTCCATCGAGAACACCCCGTCGGTCGCGATCAGGCGAATGCGCGCGCCCTGCGCCTCGCGCAGCTTTTCCTCGAGGTCGCCCATGTCGTTGTTGTGGTAGCGGTAGCGCTGCGCCTTGCACAGGCGCACGCCGTCGATGATCGACGCGTGGTTGAGCTCGTCTGAGATGATCGCGTCCTCAGGCCCCAAAAGCGACTCGAACAGCCCGCCGTTTGCGTCAAAACAGCTGGAATACAATATCGCGTCGTCCATCCCCAGAAACTGGGCGATTCGCCGCTCGAGCTGCTTGTGCAGATCCTGCGTTCCGCAGATGAAGCGCACGCTCGACAGGCCGAACCCCCACTTGTCGTAGCTGGCCTTGGCCGCCTCGATCAATTCCGGGCTGTCCGCAAGGCCCAAGTAGTTGTTGGCGCACAGGTTGAGCAGGTTTTGTTGCTTATCGGTGTCGATCCGCGCGCCCTGCGGCGTCTCAATGATGCGCTCGTCCTTGGCGGTGCCTTCCGCTGCAATGGCCGCCAACTGCTCCTCAAAATACGCTAGTCCCTTGTTCATGTGTCCTTCCTCCAATCGAGTATCACCTTGCCGCTGCGTCCGCTGTTCATTGCCTCAAAGCCGGCCTCGAACTGGGTATAGGGCAGGCGGTGCGTGATGATGGGCGTGAGGTCCAGCCCGCCGTCGATCATCGCGCTCATCTTGTACCATGTCTCGTACATCTTGCGGCCGTACACGCCCTGCAACGTAAGGCCCCGGAAGATCACGTCGTTCCAATTGATCTGCGCGTGGTGCTTGAATATGCCAAGCAGCGCGACTTTGCCGCCGTTTCGCATGTGGTGCAGGATCTGCTCGAGCGCCTGCGCGCTGCCCGACATCTCAAGGGCCACGTCAAAGCCCTCGACCATGTGCGCCTTGCGCATGACTTCGCCCAGGTCGTCGCGCGCCACATTGACCGTAAATAGACCCATCTGCTTCGCAAGCTCCAGCCGGTAGTCGTTTACGTCGGTAATGATCACCTGCCGCGCGCCGTTTTTTTTGCAGATGGCCGCCGCCATGATGCCGATCGGGCCCGCGCCGGTCACCAGCACGTCCTCGCCGATCACGTCAAATTGCAGCGCCGTATGCGTCGCGTTGCCGTAGGCGTCAAAGAAGGCCACCACGTCCTCGGGCAGGCTCTCGTCAATGGACACCACATTGCTCGATGGCAGGCACAGGTACTCGGCAAACGCGCCCGCGCGACCCACGCCCACGCCCACCGTGTGCGCGCACCACTGGCCGTTTCCGCCCCGGCAGTTGCGGCAGTGTCCGCACACGATGTGCCCCTCGCCGCTCACCCGCTGCCCCACTTTAAGCCCCTCGACCTCGTCGCCCAGTTCCGCAATCTCGCCCACGTACTCGTGCCCGATCACCATCGGCGGCGCGATGTTCTCCTTGGCCCAGTCGTCCCAGTTGTAAATATGCAGGTCGGTGCCGCAGATCGCGGTCTTATGAATTTTAATCAGCACCTCGTTGTGTCGCGGTTTGGGAATTGGCACGCGCTTGAGCGCAAGTCCCGGTCCAGCTTGTTCTTTGACAAGTGCATCCATCATACCGGTCATCCTGTCCCACCTCCGAAAACTTCGTTCTAGGGAATCCACAAAGCGTCATTTTTCGCGCAGAACTCGATCTTTTGACTTCGCGTACTGCTAGCACAATTATAACATGCACGGCACGGCAAATCAAGGCAAACAACCCCTATTTCCGTGCTTGGCGGCTGTGTTATAATGAGTAGGGTGGCAAAAGCACATTTTTACATCATTATGTACCATCCGTTGGACTGATTTCCTCTTTCTTGTACAACGGATGGTACGTTATACGCCCCCAATGTGCTTTTGACATCCGGATCGTATAATATATAGAAATGAGCGGGAGGTGTTTTTGCTTGACACAGGACGAGGTGGGGATGCGCGCGGCGCTTGAAATGGCGCGCAAGGCGCTTGAAATGGGCGAGCTGCCGGTCGGCGCGGCGATCTTTCAAGGCGGCACGCTTATTTCGGTCGGCTGCAACGCGCGCGAAGCCACGCATGACCCGACCGCGCACGCGGAGATCGTCGCGATCAGGGGCGCGGCGCAGGCGCTTGGGCGTTGGCGGCTCACGGACTGCACGCTCTATGTGACCCTTGAGCCTTGCCCGATGTGCGCGGGCGCCGTCGTTCAGGCGCGCATTGCGCGCATCGTCTACGGGGCGGAGGACGCGCGAAGCGGCTGCGCGGGCAGCCTCTATCGCCTGACCGAGGACCCGGCGTTCAATCACTTTGCGCCCGCCGACGGGGGCGTGCTGCGCGAGGCGTGTCAGGAGATGCTCGACCGGTTCTTTGAGGCGCGACGCGCGCGACCAGTTTCGTGAGGCGCGGCGCGCGATCGCGCTTGCCAAAGGCCGCGCATTTGGGGTACAATGGCGTGGAACAATAAAAGCTACGGAGGACAAAAGCCATGAAGCGGGTAATCACCTATGGGACGTTTGACCTGTTGCATTACGGGCACATCAACCTGCTCAAGCGCGCCAAGGCGCTGGGCGATTATCTGATCGTCGCGCTGTCGACCGATCAGTTCAATTGGGCCATGAAGCAGAAGAAATGCTATTTCAGCTACGAGGAGCGCAAGGGCCTGCTCGAGGCGATCCGCTACGTCGATCTGGTGATCCCCGAGACCAGCTGGGCGCAAAAGACCGAGGACGTGCGCCTGTATCAGGTAGACACCTTCGTGATGGGCGACGACTGGCAGGGGAAGTTCGATTTTTTGAAGGAGGACGGGTGCGAGGTGGTCTACCTCCCGCGCACGCCCGAAATCTCGACCACCAAGATCAAGCAGGACCTGAACCAGAAATAACGCAAAAGACAGGCGGCACAGCGCGTGCAAGCCTGTCTTTTTGCGCCCAATCGGCGCGTGTTTTTGCGCATTTCCGCGCATTTCCGCGCATTTCCGCGCATTTCCGCGCCCAATCGGCGCGCATTCCGGCGCTTATTTTTGCGCGATGTGCGAAACAATGCGCTGGGCGACCAACTTTGCGGCCTCGCCGGTTTCGGTGGTTCCAAAGAAATCGAGGATCGCCTGATCGTTTTCCTGAACGCGCGAAGGGGTCATCTCCGAGAGGATTTTCTCCAGCTCCTGTTGATTGGCCGCGGCCCAGAACGGCGAATCCGCCATCTCGAAGTACAGCGCGCGGTCGCGCGCCTTGTAAGAGGCAATGTCGGGCTGATACAGCGCCACCGCGCGCCCGGTCAGCGGAAAATCGCAGGCGCTCGAGGAGTAGTCGGTCATCAACAAGTCGCACACTTCTAAGAGGTCGCGCATGTCCTCGTAGTCGGTGAGGTCGAGGATGCGCTCGTCGCGGGCGTACCCGGTCAGCCCCGCCACGGTCGAGTGCGCGCGCACAATCAGCCGCCACTTGACGTGATCTCGCGCCTCGAGCAGGTCGAGCACCCGCACAAAGTCAATCGCGCTCAGGTCTTGCAGCGCGCTCGTGTGCCCCAGATGCTCGCGCATCGTCGGCGCGTACATGGCGACCTTTTCGCCCGCGCCCAGCCCGATCGCCGCGCGAATCCGGGAAACGTCCCGCGCGCACGGGTGCATCAGCGCGTCGTTTCGCGGCGAGCCCACGCGCAGCAGTTCGCCCGGGAACTTAAACGCCGTGCGAAAAAACATCTCGCCCTGGTCGGAGCCGATCACGCCCAAGTCCATGGCTTGGACGTCGGGCAGGCCGTTTTTGCCGGAATTGTGCAAGCACACCTTGAACATGCGGTCGCCGTGCCAGGTCTGCACGTACAATTGCCCCGCGCGCTTGACCGCATAGGGCGGCATCAGCCCGTTGAGCACCCACGCGCCCGATGTCGCCATGGCGTAAAGCGCCCGCAGCCCGTGAATGCGCAGGGGGATCACGTAGTCCGGCATGGCGGGACGCGCCTTTTTTGCGTCCTGAAACAGCCAGATGACGCGCGCTTTGGGAAGCTGCGCGTGCAGCGCCTCGGATACCGCCCGCGGATTGTCGGAATAGGCGTGCCCGCCAAAGCTCGTGAAGAGCACCTGCTCGCCCTTGATCGGCATTACCCGGCCAACGATGCGCATCCCCTGCCGGTAAAGCGCCGTGCGCCCCGCCAGCAGCGCCTGTTTAAGCGACTTCATACCGCAAACTCCCCCTTTAAAGCAAAAGGGACTGTCCCCATCCGCGCGGATGAGGCAGCCCCTTTGGCCGGTTTTTAGCCGATCTTGGCCAGATCCAAGCCCGCCTGCACGATGTGCTCGGGCAATGCGGTGAACATGTCGTTGATCGACTGGCTGTTGTAGTAGCGGATCACGGTCTCGGCAAACATCGGCGCGACCGAGACCATCTGGAACTTGGCTTCGCCCACGATGTTGGGGTTAAACAGCGTGTCAGTCGAGATCACCTTGTCGATCGGGCTTGCGTTGATGAGCTCGACGCCCTGCTTGGAGATGATGTTGTGAGAGAGCATCGCCTGAATGTTGCGCCCGCCGCGCTTTTTGAGCGCGTGCGCCAGATTCACCAGCGTGCCACCCGAGGTGGTGAAGTCGTCCACGATCAGGCAGTCCTTGCCCTCGACGTTTCCGAGAATCTCGAGCACCTGCGCGTTTTCCGAGTGGTCGCTGCGCTGCTTGTCGCCGATGGCGACCGGCAGGTTCAGCCAGGCGGCAAATTTGCGCGCCTGCTTGGCAAAGCCGGAGTCCGGCGACACGATCACGGCATTGGACAAGTCCGCCTGTTTCTTGATCGTCTCGCACAGCATGGGCATTGCGTACAGGTGATCCATCGGGCGCTTGAAAAAGCCCTGCACCTGCGGGGAATGCAGATCCATCGTGATGAACTTGTCGCATCCGGCCAGTTCCATCGACTCCGCGCACACGCGCGCACGGATCGACACGCGCGGTTCGTCCTTCTTGTCGCCCTTGGCATAGCCGAAATAGGGCATGACCAGCGTCACCGACAACGCGTTTGAACGCTTGAGCGCGTCCACAAAAAACAGGATTTCAACGAACTCGTCGTTGGGATTGGTTGCAATGGGTTGCACCAAATACACATTGCGGTCGCGCACCGATTCGTTTATCCGAACAAAGGTGTTTCCGTCAGAGAACCGAATGACTTGCGAAGAACCAAGCTTCTGACCCATGTAGCGGCACATGCGCTCCGCAAAAGCGTAACCGCCGCTGCCCGCAAATACTGCGATGTTGGAATCCTGAAACAACCGAATCCACGCTCCTTCCAAAAAACGCCCATCCCTTGTATTTCCCGGCCACCCGGCCCTGCTTGTCTCTATTCGTATGGATGTACGCCACGCCAGTAAACTGGCTGCGATGAATAGTAGGTATCCAGCGCCAACGCCTGCCGCTCGACTTCCGCGCCCGTCTCGCGGTCGTAATACACGCGGTAGCCGCGGCTCTTGAGGCCGTCCTTGCCCTCGGACTTGAGCACCGGATCCTCGTCCACATAGTAGACGAATTTGCCGCTTTCGTCCGGAACATATTTGTTTTTCTGCGGCGTTAGCGTCTGCAAGATCTCGTTTTCGAGCTTGATCTCATACTTGCAGGGCGGGCCGTAGACGCGCACCTCGGCGCGGCTGGAGTCTACGCTTGTGTAAAAGTACATCGGGTAGTCTTGGTTGTTGGTGAATTTTAGGTCCTTGCCCTTGTCGGACACCACCGCGTCGAAGCTGGGCTTGACGTAGGCCACCGTCATCGTGTGGCACTGGCGCACCGTCACGTCGATATTGGCCAGCAGCAGCGCGCCGTACAGCGTCGAGGACGCCTGACAGGTGCCGCCGCCAATGCCGGTGACGACGGTGGTGCCGTCGTACTCGTTGGCCTCAAAAAAGCCGTTGGCCTTGGTGCGCTTGCCCACGATCTGGTTAAACGAGATCGTCTCGCCGGGGTTGATGACCAGGCCGTCAAACGAGCTGAGCGCGCGGCGAATGTTCCGGGTGCGCAGGATGCTGCTCGCGTTGGTGGGCGTTGAGTAGGTCACGATCAGCTGGGTGTTCTGCTCCAGCTCCGCGGTCGTGATGTCGGCCTCCCACACCTCGGGCACAAGCTCCACCGCCGCGGTGTCCGAGCCCTCGCGCATCCATTGCTCGAGCGTTTCGTGCAGCTTGTTCGAGGGCACGCGCAGGCCGTCCTGCGAGGGGATGATCGTCAGCATCTCGTCCGGCTCGACAATCACGCTCGCGTTCACCGGCGGCACGTTCACTTCCGCTTGAATCTGCGCGATGAAGTCGTCCAGCATCACCGTGTCGTACTTGATTTCGCTCTCGTAGTAGACCGGGTTGGCCTTGACGTAGGCGGCCTGGTCGCGCTTCTCGCCGGCGGTTCCGGCATGGCCAAAGTTCCACGCCAGACCCAACTGCGTCGTGAGGTCAAGCTCGGCGTTGAACGTGGCGGGCGTAAAGGTCCATTGCCTGCCCGCGCAGGTCAGCAGGAACGAATCCTGATGCAGGCGCTTGTCGATGCCGCTGTTGACCGCCTGCACGCCTTCCTCGTAGGTCATGCCGCCCAGCGCAAGGCCGTTGACATAGACGCCTTCGCAGAAGGTGTCCGCGGAAGGCGTCCGGTTGCCCACAAGGCGCACGACCAGGACGATGACCATGACAAGCACCGCGACCACCGCAGCCATCTTGAGGATGGCAAGGGCCTCGCGCCTAAAGTGGGGGCGATTATTCTTCTTCCGACGAGCATATGAAGCCATTTATATCAAAATACCTCCCATATCGTCTTTCTCATTATAGCATAGACCGCGCGTTCGGGAAAGGCCAATTTCTGGACGAAAGTAAAAAGAAATGGAAAGATAGGTTAGAGCCGTCCTTTACAAGTAAAGGACGGCTCTGACGGGCAATTGGTTCAGTTATTTTAAATTATTCGGCGCTTTGCACGCTGGCTTCGCCCGCGACGAGCTGGTTAAACTCGGTCTCGTCCAGCTTTTCGCGCTCGATCAGCGCATTTGCCACGCGCTCAAGCGCCTCGCGGTGCTCGCTCAGCAGCTGGGTTGCGCGCTGGTGGCTGCGCTCGAGCAGCGCGCGCACCTCGGAATCCACCTCGGAATTGACCGCCTCGGAGAAGCTGGAGCGCGACTGCGAGAAGTCGCGGCCCAGGAACACCTCGTGCTCGCCGCCCAGGAAGATCGGGCCCACCTTTTCGCTCATGCCGTACTCGGTGACCATGTCGCGCGCCAGCTTGGTCGCGCGCTTGAGGTCGCTGGTCGAGCCGGTCGAGACATCGCCCAGCACCAGCTGTTCGGCGCAGTGTCCGCCCAGCAGGCCCGCGATCTGCGCCTCGAGGCGGGTGCTTGCGATGTAGTTGATCTCCTCGTCCGGCAGGTACATGGTATATCCGCCCATGCCCTTGCTGCGCGGAACGATCGATATCTCGTGCACGCGGTCGCACTCGGGGATGAAGTTCATCACGATCGCGTGCCCCGCCTCGTGGTAGGCGACCAGCTTTTTGTCGCGATCGGTGATGCGGAAGCTCTTTTTCTCCGGGCCCGCGCTCACCTTGGTGACCGCCTCTTCGAGGATCGGCATGGTGATCTGCGCGTTGCCCGCGCGCGCGGTCAAAATCGCGCCCTCGTTGAGCACGTTTTCAAGGTCGGCGCCGGTGAAGTACGGCGTGCGCTTGGCCAGCACGTCCAGCTTTACGTCCGGACCCAGCGGCTTCCCGCGCGCGTGCACCTTCAGGATCTCCTCGCGACCCTTGACGTCGGGATAGCCCACGAAGATCTGGCGGTCGAACCGGCCGGGGCGCAATAGCGCCGGGTCTAGGATGTCGGCGCGGTTGGTCGCGGCCATCACGATCACGCCCTCGTTGTGCTGAAAGCCGTCCATCTCAACCAGCAGCTGATTGAGCGTCTGCTCGCGCTCGTCGTGCCCGCCGCCCATGCCCGCGCCACGCTGACGCCCCACCGCGTCGATCTCGTCGATGAACACGATGGCGGGCAGCGCCTTTTTCGCCTGCTCGAACAGGTCGCGCACGCGCGAAGCGCCCACGCCCACGAACATCTCGACGAAGTCGGAGCCGGAAATGGTGAAAAACGGCACGCCTGCCTCGCCGGAAACCGCGCGCGCGAGCAGCGTCTTTCCGGTGCCCGGCGGGCCGATCAGCAGCACGCCCTTGGGAATGCGCGCGCCCACGTCGGTAAAGCGCTTGGGGTTTTTGAGGAACTCGACGATCTCGCGCAGTTCCTCCTTTTCCTCATCCGCGCCCGCCACGTCGCGGAATGTCACCTTGGTCGTGCTGGGGTCGCTCAGGCGCGCGTGGCTCTTGCCGAAATTCATCACGCCGCCCTTGCCCGCGCCCGCCTGCTGGCGCATCATGAAGTACCAGAACGCCCCGAACAGCACGACGATGCCCAGCGTCGGCAGCCATTCCATCCACCACGGCGCGCCCGCCGGGATCGTGACGTTCGTCGTAAAGCCGTAGTCCTTGGTGGTTACCTCCGCAACCGGCTTTCCGAGTTTTTTGGCGTACAGCTTGTTGACGTCCTCGTAGAACTGGCTGTGGGAGCTGATCGTCGTGGTCAGGTCGTAACGCTTGCCAAACTCGGCAAGCGGGATCGTGCTGTCCGTGAGTCGCCCGATCAGGGTTGCGCCGCTCAGCTCGATGTTGGCGATTTTGCCTTCGTCAATCATCGTGAGCAGCGACGAGTAATCGGGCAGCAGCACCGTGTCTCGCGTCGTGGGGCCGGTCATGTTGACCACCATCAGCACGATCACCACGAGCAGCGCATACATGAGGACCGTTTGCCACCTGCGCATATTTTTCAAATCTCCTGTCCTTTCTCGCCAGCACGACGCTGCGGCGTCGTGCTGCGCTCACGCGGGTTATTGAACGCGGAGGAGGGGCTACTCGCCCCCCTCCACACCACCCCCTCGGGCTGTACGCCCTTGCTGTGGTGCACGACGCTGCGGTGCCGTGCACCGCTCACGCGGGTTATTGAACGCGAAAGGTGGGCTACTCGCCCCCTTTCACACGATCCCCTCGAGCTGTACGTTCACGCTATGGCATTCTCGCATAGCTCCCTATGTTGGGGTGGGGTGCGGGGACACCTCTTCTGAGCCTCCCCTTGAGGGGAGGGGGCACCCGCAGGTGACGGAAGGGTGGCTCCGTGGGTACGACGACGGGGGAGGAAGACCGCGAGATAGCCCGAGTTCGGTCGGGCGATCTCTTGAGTTACTGACAATCTTCTAGCGCTGCGAGCATTCCTGCGGCTT
>JAVXNW010000030.1:0-25027 GCA_036645575.1 Clostridia bacterium
CGTTCTCTCTCGCGTTCTCTCTCGCGTTCTCTCTCGCGTTCTCTCTCGCGTTCTCTCTCGCGTTCTCTCTCGCGTTCTCTCTCGCGTTCGCGTTCTTCCTCGCGTTCAATCACCCGCGTGAGCGCGGCTTTGCATTTAGGCTAGGGCGGCGATGGTGCGCAGGACGTAGCCGGCCATCACGAGGCCGGCGGCGCCGGGGACGAAGGGGGCGGAGCCGGGCGCGCGTGCGCCGTCCAGCGTTTCGCGCGCGGGTTCGCGCGAGTACACCGCCTTTACCGTAAGCCCGCGCGCCTTGAGCTCCCGGCGCATCACCCGCGCGAGCGGGCACATCGTCGTCTTTTCGATGTCCGCGACCTCAAAGGCACTGGGGTCCAACTTGTTGCCCGCGCCCATGGCGCTGATCACCGGAACGCCTTGCGCGCGCGCCCGCTCGATCAGGCACAGCTTGCTGGCGACCGAGTCGATCGCGTCGCACACATAGTCGTAGCCGGAAAAGTCAAACTGATCCTCGGTCGTCGCGTCAAAAAAGACCTGCCGCGCGTCCACCTTGCACGCAGGGTTGATCGACAGCACCCGCTCGCGCGCGACCTCCGCCTTCGCGCGCCCGATCGTCTCCTGCGTCGCGATCAGCTGGCGGTTGAGGTTGGTCACGTCCACCGTGTCCCCGTCCACCAGCATGAGCGTCCCCACGCCCGCCCGAGAAAGCGCCTCCACCACATAGGAACCCACGCCGCCCAGCCCGAATATCGCAATCTTGCTATGTGCGATTTTATCTTGACAGCCTTCGCCCCATAGCCGGATGTTGCGCGCGTATTGCTGCATGTTGTCAACTCCTTTTCACATATTATAACATAAACCATTGAAAAGGCGTAGAGGATCGGGTATAATTGGCATAAATAAAACAATCTGGAGGGCGGACGACATGGCGAGCAGAGAACAACTGATGGAAAACGGCTACGCGTACGCGAAGGAAATTTATCAGAGCAAGGGCGTTGACATTGACAGCGCCATGGAAGCGTGCGCACGCATCCCGGTTTCGATGCACTGCTGGCAGGGCGACGACATCATGGGCTGTGAGGACGTGGGCGTCGGCGCATCGGGCGGCATTCAGACCACCGGCAATTACCCCGGCCGCGCGCGCGGCGGCGACGAGTTGCGCGACGACTTGGACGTGGCTATCGCCATGATCCCGGGCGCGAAGAAGCTCAACCTCCACGCGAGCTATGCCGAGCTTGGCGGGCGCAAGGTGGACAGGGATGCGTACCGGGCGGAAGACTTCAAAAATTGGATCGCGTGGGCCAAGGAAAACGGACTGGGCCTCGACATGAACCCGACCTACTTTTCGCACCCCAACGCGGCGGATGGATTTACCCTTTCCCATCCCGACGAGAAGATTCGCCGCTTCTGGATCGAGCACGGCAAGCGCGTGCGCGAAATCGCGCAGGTGTTTGCAAGCGAGCTCCATCAGCCCGCAGTCGTCAACTTCTGGATGCCCGACGGCTACAAGGACACGCCCGCCGACACGACCGGGCCGCGCAGGCGCATGATCGAGTCGCTCGACGCGATCTTTGACGCCCCTTCGATCGATCCGGAACTGGTGCTCGACTCGGTCGAGTCCAAGCTCTTCGGCATTGGCGTCGAGCGCTACACCGTGGGCTCGCACGAGACGCTTTTGAGCTATGCGCTCACCCGCAAAAAACTCTACACCCTCGACTCCGGACACTATCACCCGACCGAGCAGATCGCGGACAAGATCTCGGCGCTGATGCTGTACATGCCGCTGCTTCATCTGCATGTGACGCGTGGCATCCGCTGGGACAGCGACCACGTCGTCGCGCTGAACGACGATTTGCAGTACATCATGGACGAGATCGTCTTTGGCGGGTTTGAAAAGCGCGTGCTGATCGGCCTTGACTACTTCGACGCCTCGATCAACCGCGTCGCCGCGTGGGTGATCGGCATGCGCAACGCGCAAAAGGCGCTCTTGCGTTCGCTCACAACGCCCCACGCCGCCATCCTTTCCGCAGAACAGGCGGGCGATTACACCGTCCGGCTCGCGCTGCAAGAGGAGGCCAAGACGCTCCCCTTCGGCGCCGTCTGGGATCAGTACTGCGCGCGTCAGAACGTCCCGGTCGGGGACGCGTGGCTCGCCCCGATGAAGCAATACGAAAAAGAGGTCATGTTTAAGCGCGTGTGACCCATTGCCGGTCACGCACTTCGGGCGGCCAGGGCAGCAAATGCCTTGGCCGCCGCTTTATTTTGGCGGGAAAATATGCTATAATGAGGGATACAATCACGGGAGCAGGGTTTAAAGGAGTGCCAATGGAGGATTTATTTTCGACAAACGTGCGCGAACTTGCGCCGCTGGCCGACCGGATGCGGCCGCGCACGCTGGAGGCGTTTATGGGGCAGGGCGGCATTGTGGGGGAGGGGACGCTGCTTCGGCGCGCCATCTTGGCCGACCGCCTGACCAACTCAATTTTTTGGGGGCCGCCCGGCACCGGCAAGACCACGCTGGCCGCCATCATCGCCCGGCACACGAAGGCCGATTTCGTCAAGCTGAACGCGGTCACAAGCGGCGTTGCCGACGTGCGCGAGGTGCTCAAAGGCGCCGAGGCGCAGCTGAAAGGCAGCGGCAAGGCCACCTATCTATTGCTGGACGAGTGCCACCGCTGGTCAAAATCGCAGTCGGACTCCATTCTGCCCGCGATTGAGACCGGCATCATCCGCTTTATCGGCTCCACCACCGAGAACCCGATGATCGCCATGACGCCCGCCATCGTCAGCCGGTGCAGGCTGTTCCGGTTTGAAAAACTGTCGAGCGAAGCAGTCGAGCGGGTGATGCTGCGCGCGATTTCGGATAAAGAGGACGGCTACGGCGCGCAGGACGTGGTGATCGACCAGGACGCGCTCAAGCACATCGCGGCGGTCGCGAACGGCGACGCGCGCGCGGCGCTCAACGCGCTCGAGCTTGCGGTTCTGTCAACGCCCATAAACCGAATGGGCGCAACCCACATCACCCTTTCGGTCGCCGAGCAGTCGATTCAAAAGCCGGTCTTGCAGATGGACGAGTCGATGTTTTACGACATGCTCAGCGCCTTTTGCAAGAGCCTGCGCGGTTCCGACAGCGACGCGGCGCTTGCGTGGTTTGCGCGGATGAACCATGCCGGGGTCGATCCGCGCATCATCGTCCGGCGGGTGATCGCGCACGCGAGCGAGGATGTGGGTCTTGCCAACCCGATGGCGATGGTGCAGGCGGTCGCGGCGGCGCAGGCGCTCGAATTTATCGGCATGCCGGAGGCCAAATTGCCCATTGCGCAGGCGATCGTCGCGGTGTGCGAAAGCCCCAAGTCCAACGCCATCGTGATGGCGATCGACCGGGCGCTGGAAGACGCGGAGAAGGGCGGCTATCAGCCGGTGCCCGCGCACTTGCGCGACACCCACTACGCGGGCGCCGACCGCGTGGGCTCAGGCGGCGGCTACAAATACCCGCACGATTACCCCGGCCACTACGTCGCCCAGCCGTATGCCCCGCTCGAGGCGCAGGGAATGCCCTATTACGTGCCGAGCGATATGGGCTACGAGCAGGAAATCGGGCGCATTCGAAAAGAAAAGGGCATGGCGTAGCTGTGGCGCAAGGCTTAGCGCCGATCGCGCCGCGATTGGCTTTGTACCGCAAAACTTTGTTTGCGAAACGGCGGGCAATTGTGCTATAATAAGGCACAATTGCGATGGAAAAGGACCTTTCCCTTTCGCTGGGCGACGAAAGCCTGCGCATGAACGATTTTCAGGCGCTGGGTCGTGGCTTTTAATAAGGGGAAGGCCTTTTCATACATTCACGCGGGATACGATGGGATAAGGGCGGGTTAAATACAATGAATCGGTTAAAGACCTTGGTGGATCGGGACTTTCTGCGCGTGACGCTCAGGCTGGCGGTGCCCATTGCGCTGCAGAAGCTGCTCATCAGCTCGTTTTCGATGGTGGATACCGTCATGGTCGGGCGGCTTGGCGACACGGCGCTCGCGGCGGTGGGGATCGCCGGGCAGTGGGCGTTTCTGATGAACGTGGTGTTTTTTGGGTTGACGAGCGGGCTGGCTGTTTTTGTATCCCAATATTGGGGTAGAAAGGACATGGACGGCATTCACCGCGCCTACGGCCTGGCGCTCACGACATCGTTTGTGATATCGGCCGCATTTATGGTGCTGGCGCTCATGATCCCGCGCCAAGTGGTGCGGCTGTTCACCAAGGATGAAGAAGTGGTTGCGGAGGCGGCGGCGTACCTGCTGATCGCGGCGTTTTCCTATCCGGCAAGCGCGCTAAGCCAGGTGTTCAGCACCGTTTTGTGCTCGACCGAGCAAGTGAAATTGCCCATGTACGTGAGCATTGTGTCGGTGGCGGCCAACATGGCGCTCAACGCGCTGTTCATGTTTGGGATGGGCATGGGCGTGCGCGGCGCGGCGCTGGGCACCCTCTTTTCCACTTGGATAACGCCCGTGGTGACCTATCTGGTCGCGCGCAAGCGCAAGTACGCGCTGGTGACCCCATTTAGGCGGTTGATCGACTGGACGCCCGCGTTTGTCAAGCGATATTTTACGCTGTCGCTGCCGGTGCTCATGAACGAATCGCTCTGGGCGCTGGGCACGACCAGCTTCAACATGATCTATGGGCAATTGAGCACCGAGTTCTTTGCCGCGATCACGATCTTTCGCTCGATCGAGGCGGTGGCGACCACCTTCTTCTGGGGGCTGTGCCACGCGGCGTCGGTGGTCGTGGGCAAGCACGTGGGCGCGGGCGACATGATGGAGGCCAAGCGCGACGCGAACCGGTTTGTGGTGCTGGGCACGATCATCGCGGTGGGCGTGGGCCTTTTGATGGTGCTGGGCAGACCCATTTTGCTCGCGCCGTTTGAGGTGAGCGCCGCGGCCTACGACTACGCGTGGATGATCCTGCTGATCTACGGGCTGGAGCAGGGCATACGCACATTTCCCGCGATGTCCATCGTCGGGATCTTTCGCGCGGGCGGCGACACGCGCACGGGGCTATTGTACGACGGCGTGTGCCTGTGGCTGTTCGCGCTGCCGGTGACGCTCGTGTGCGGCGTGGTGCTGAAGCTCCCGCTCACGCTCACATACCTGCTGATGCTGCTCACCGACGACGTGCCAAAGCTTATTCTGTGCATCAAAAGGCTCAAAAGCGGCAAGTGGATTATGCCGATCAGACAATAAAATAAAAAAGATTTGTCAGGGACGGTTCAGTTGTGTTATAATATGTAAAAATACGGAAGGCATTGCCTTTGGAGGGGGATAAAATGGAGCGTGTAGGCAAGCGAATACCGCGTGTGGACGCTTATGAGAAGGTGACCGGGCGCGCGCAGTATACCGACGACCTGTTTGAGCGGGAGGCGCTCGTCATCAAGGTGTGCCACGCAACTGTGGCCAATGGATACGTTACGCATATCGATGTGGAAAAGGCGCTGGAAGTCCCGGGCGTGGTCAAGATCGTCACCTGTCTGGACGTGCCGGATATCGAGTTCCCGACCGCCGGACACCCGTGGTCGACCGATCCCAAACATCAGGATATCTCGGACCGAAAGCTGCTCAACCGGCGCGTGCGCTACTATGGCGACGACGTGGCGGCGGTGGTCGCGGAGGATGAGGTTGCGGCGATGCGCGCGGTCAGGCTGATTCAAGTGGACTACGAGCAATATCCGCCGGTCTTTACGGCGCGCGAGGCGATGGCGCCGGGCGCAAGCACGCTGCACGAGGCCAAGCCCAACAACGTGATCGCCTCGAGCAGCTATGAGCTGGGCGACTATCAGGCGGCGACGGCGCTGCCGGGTCTTGTCAAGACGGCGGGCGTCTACGTTTGCCAGCCGGTGCAACATTGCCACATCGAAAACCCGATCTCGTATGCCTATGTGGAAAAGGGGCGCGTGGTCGTGGTGGCCTCAACGCAGATTCCCCACATCATGCGCCGCGTCGTCGCGCAGGCGCTTGGCATCAAGTGGGGCGACGTGCGCGTCATCAAGCCCTACATCGGCGGCGGGTTTGGCAACAAGCAGGACGTCCTCTACGAGCCGCTGTGCGCGTATTTGTCCACGCAGGTGGGCGGGCGTCTGGTCAAGCTCGACGTGAGCCGCGAGGAGACGTTTGCCTCCACCCGCTCGCGCCACGGCATGGAGATCGCCATTGAGAGCTACGCGCATCCCGACGGGCGGTTGGTCGCGCGTTCCTACGACAGCCTCTGCCCAAACGGCGCCTACGCCTCCCACGGCCACGCAATCGCGGCCAACGGCCTCAACGGGTTCCGGCACCTGTACCGGGACGAAGTGGCCTCGCGGGGCAGCGCGACCACGGTCTACACAAACCGCCCCGCGTCGGGCGCGATGCGCGGCTACGGCATTCCGCAGCTGAACTTTGCGCTGGAGTCGCACATGGACGACGTGGCATGGGCGCTCAAGCTCGACCCAACCGTGGTGCGCGAGATGAACATGATGGAGCAGGGCTATGTCGATCCATATACCGGGATCGCCTGCAACACCTGCGGGCTCAAAGCGTGCATCGAAAAGGGCAAAAAGTACGTCGATTGGGACAAAAAGCGCGCGCTGTACGCACGCGAGACCGGCCCCATTCGCCGCGGCGTGGGCATGGCGATCTTTAGCTACAAGACCGGCGTCTACCCGATTTCGCTCGAGACAGCGGCCTGCCGCATGACGCTTAATCAGGACGGCTCGGTGCAGCTGATGATGGGCGCGACGGAGATCGGCCAGGGCGCGGACACGGTGTTTACCCAGATGGCGGCCGAGACGCTCAATGTGCCCATCGAAGGCGTTCACATACTCAGCACGCAGGACACCGACATCTCGCCCTTTGACCCGGGCGCCTACGCGTCGCGCCAGACCTACGTGAGCGGGCGCGCGGTCAAGATGACGGCAGAAAAGCTGCTGGAGGAGATATTGGCCTACGCGGGCGAGATGCTGGGGCGCGAACGCGCGGGGCTGGCGCTTGAAGACGCGGTGGTGGTGGACGCGCTGAGCGGAGAAGCGCTCCTGCCGCTTGCCGACGTGGCGCTTGAAGCGACCTACAGCCTCACCCATTCCAAGCACTTGGCGGCGGAGTGCACGAGCCAGACAAAGGACAACACCTTCTCGCTCGGCGCGACATTTGTCGAGATCGAGGTCGATCTGCCGCTTGGCAAGATCGACGTCAAGAAGATCATCAACGTCCACGACTGCGGAACGCTCATCAACCCCCAATTGGCCGAGATGCAGGTGCACGGCGGCATGAGCATGGCGCTGGGCATGGTGCTGGGCGAGCAGATGATCTTTGACCCCAAGACCGGGCGGCTGCTCAACGGCAACCTGCTCGACTACAAGATGATGACCGCGCTTGATACGCCGGACCTTCAGGCCGACTTTGTCGAGACCTACGACCCGACCGGCCCCTATGGCAACAAGGCGCTGGGCGAGCCGCCCGCCATCAGCGGCATGGCCGCCGTGCGCAACGCGCTTTTGCAGGCGACCGGCATAGGCTTTAACGAACTGCCGCTCGCCCCGCAGAAACTGGTGGAGCGGTTCAAACAAGCGGGACTTATATAGAAAGGGCGGTGTGCGATCGTGTACGATATAGACAAAATCTACGAGGCAAATTCGGTGCGGGAGGCCATTGCGCTTTTGACGGAGCATCCCGAGGCCAAGGTCATTGCGGGCGGAAGCGACGTGCTGATTAAGATACGCGAGGGGAAAATGGCCGGGTGTACGCTCGTGTCAATTTACGGACTGGATGAATTGCGCGGCGTCACAATGCTGGAAGATGGAACCGTGCGCATCGGCGCGCTGACCAGCTTTTCAGACGTCGCCAAGGACCCCATCATCCAAAGGACCGTGCCGGTGTTGGCGGACGCGGTGAGCCAAGTGGGCGGGCCGCAGATTCGAAACATCGGGACCATCGGCGGCAACGTCTCAAACGGCGTCACAAGCGCCGACAGCGCCTCTACGCTCTTTGCGTTTAACGCGCATCTTGAGATCGAGGGACCGGACGGCGTGCGCGTTACGCCAATCGGCGAGCACTATGTGTCGGCGGGCAAGGTAAACCTGCGTCAGGGCGACATCCTGCGGGCGATCCTGATCCGCAAGGCGGATTACGCGGGGCATTTTGGCCACTACATCAAGTACTCCATGCGCAAGGCGATGGACATCGCGACGCTTGGGTGCGCGGTCGTCGTGCAATTGGACGAGGAAAAGCAGACGCTTTCCGACGTTCGGCTGGCCTTCGGCGTGGCGGGACCCATTCCCATGCGTTGCCCGGGTGCGGAGCGCGCGGCGATCGGGAAGCGCCTGTGCGAAGAGACGCTGGATGCGTTTGCGGAAAACGCGCTTGCGGAAGTGACGCCGCGCACCAGTTGGCGCGCGAGCAAGGAATTTCGGCTGCAATTGACGCATGAGCTGTCGCGGCGCGCACTTGCAAAGGCCATTGCGTTGGCGGGAGGTGTGATCCATGCAAACTAAGGTCATTCACTGCACGGTGAACGGAAGAGAAAAGGAATACAGCGTCGATGTGCGCGCGTCGCTCACCGACATGCTGCGCGGACAGGCACACATGACCAGCGTCAAGAAGGGGTGCGAGGTGGGCGAGTGCGGCGCGTGCACGGTCTTGATCGATGGGAAGACATTTAACGCCTGCATCTATCTGGCGATCTGGGCGGATGGCAAGGTGATTCGAACGCTTGAGTCGCTGCTTGGCCCGAATGGGGAGCTCAGCGATATTCAGCAGGCCTTCGTGGACGAGGGCGCGGTGCAGTGCGGCTTTTGCACGCCCGGCTTCATCATGTCCTCGCTTCCGATCATCGAAAGCGCCGAGACATTCACGCGCGAGGAGATTCGCAAGCAGATTTCCGGCAATCTCTGCCGCTGCACCGGCTATGAAAACATCGTAAACGCCATCGAAAAGGTGGCAAACGCCCGCAAGGAGCGCCCGTCGCACGAATAAAGGCGCGGCCGCGAGGCGAACCGCATCGTCCGATACACAAAAAAGCACCGCCGTTTCTTCGTGATTCGGCGGTGCTTTTTGGGCGGTTATGCGGCTAAACCAGGTGTTTAAAATGGGCGTGAAGCCCCATTTTAGGCGGCGTCAGGCGTTTTTTTTGACCGCAACCTTTCTTTCGGGGCGGGCGTATTTGCGAATAAATCCGAGCACGTTTTTGAGGCCGTCGGCGGAGGGTTCGCGCTCCATGGCGTCAATCAGCTGGCCCCTGCCCTTGTAGACGTCCACCACGCGCTTGGCGAGCACGTCGGGCGTCATGTCCTCCTGCATCAGCACCTGCGACAGGCCGCGCTGGGCAAAGGACTGGGCGTTTAGGATCTGGTCGCCACGGCTGGCGGCCTTGGGGTAGGGGATCAGCAGCGCGGGCTTGTTGAGCGCGAGAATCTCCGAGAGCGTATTGGACCCGGCGCGGGAGACCAGCACATCGGCGCAGGCGTAGGCGTGCGGCATCTCGCTGGTCAGGTATTCCTTCTGACAGTAGCCGGGCGTTCCCTCAAACGTCAGATCTAAATTGCCGCTTCCGCACACATGCAGCACCTGAAAGCACTGCAAAAGCGAGGGGAGCGCGATGCGCAGCGCGCGGTTGATCGACTGCGCGCCCGAGGAGCCGCCCACCACCATCAGCACCGGCCGGTCGCTCGACAGGCCAAAGAGCTTGAGCCCCATCTCGCGCTTGCCGGTGAACAGCTCCGGGCGCAGCGGCGTGCCCGCATAGCAGCCCTTCTTGCCCGCCAGCTTGGCGGCCTCCGGGAAGGTGCACAAGAGCCTCTTGGCAAAGGGCACGCTCAGCTTGTTGGCAAGGCCGGGCGTCATGTCGCTTTCATGAATGAGCACGGGAACATGGCGAAGCGCCGCGCCGTACACCACCGGGACCGACACGAATCCGCCCTTGGCAAAGACGATGTCGGGATTGATCTGCTTGAGCAGGCGCGCGGACTGGCCGACGCCCTTGACGACGCGGAACGGATCGGTCAGATTTTTTACGTCGGCATAGCGGCGAAACTTGCCGGCCGCGATCGCGTGATAGACCACACCTTTGATAGGCTCGATCAGCGATCGCTCAATGCCATCCTCCGAGCCGATGTAGTGCACTTCCCAGCCTTCTTTTTGGAGCGGGGGGATCAGAGCCAAATTCGGCGTGACGTGCCCAGCCGTGCCGCCACCGGTCAATACGATTCGCTTCATCCATAACCTCCAGGTCGCTTATGCGACGCCCTTAAATTATAGCATGGCGCACGGAAAGATGCTTTATATTTAGGTAAAACCGGTCATTTCTCCGAAAAAATCGAATCAAAGGCAGAACGACCCGAAGCCCCGATGAATGCTCAAATAGGGGCTGAAATGGGGAGATATTCCGATCTATTGGCCAAAGTATGCTTGATCTCGTGAACAACATGAAAAGTATTTGGTGAATGGGCGTAACGTGGGCAATTGTTAAATGATTCACGCGACGTGTTAAAAAAAAATTTTGCCCCGCAAACGGGCCGGAACCATTTCAATCGGACAATTCGCGAATGGAAAACCACCAAAGAAAATCGCCAAACGACTTCTTGGGTGGTGAGGGGCCGCTATGATTTGAGCAATTGGGTCATGCGCAAGATAAATTCGTGGTTGGTGGGACGCCGCTCATCTGAAAAAATGCCGCTGTGCTCCAAGGCATCGTGCTTGAAAGCGGTCTCAATGGCGGTGCGGATGGCGTGCTCGACGCTGGTCGATGTCGTAGCGTACTTGCGCGCAATTTCGGGGTAGAGTAGCTTGGTGACAGGTAGGTGGCGCAGTTCCGCGTTATAGGTTCGCTCGATGGCGTCGCACAGATAGCTAAAACCCTTCATGCGCGCCGGTACGCCTTGGCGCTTGAGGCATTCGCTGATCTGGCCTGCGAGGGAAGCGGGGGCTTGAAGCGGCGCACCGCCCGGAAGGCGATCCTGACCGATGTCCAGAATGCGATCGTACAGGAACGCAGGGTTGAGCGGCTTGGCCATGCAGTAGTCCGCACCCGCGTCGACCGCTCGTCGAATCACATGGTCCTGCATCATCGACGAGACCATGATGACGCGCATATCCGGACACAGGGCCTTTTTGTGCAGTTGAACTAGCAGATCGATGCCGTCCATCTGGGGCATGACCAGATCCAGCAGCAATACATCCGGAACACAAGTCGTCAGCAGGAGCTCCGCCTCGATCCCGTTGCACGCGGTGCCCACCATTTTAATGCCGGATTTCCGGTTAAAGAACGCGCCCAATTCCTGCTTAAGGCTTTCATTGTCATCCACGATCATAACGCGTACCATACCCAAGGCCTCGCTTTCTTTTGCTGGAATATTTAAATCATCAATCTGATTATGGTGAGGTTTCAACAACTTTATTATATACAAATTAACATACAAATACAATACTTATGTAATACATTTTGGCATTAAGTGTGCGTTAAGCAGATTGCTGCGCTTAGGGGGGCATAAACAGGGGAAATGGATGAAAAATGTGAAAAAACGGACAATCATGTTCGAGCCAATCAGGGACGCTCGATCGAAGGGCGCGGGAACGAGATTGCGGTTGAATCGGCGCGTGGGCGGGGCGGGCGGGCAGGCACGTGCGTAAGGCGCCCGATCGGGCGGATAAAAAATCGGCCGTAGCCGGGAACGCGCGCCCAACTACGACCGGATAAAAACCGCTAGCCGCGCTTGAGCGCCTGCGCAAAGGGGTTTTTGGGGAGGCCTCCGTCGCCCAGACCGTCTTTGGCCATCATGGTCTCCATGACCTTGATGTCTGAGGAGATGTCCAACGCCTCGTCGGCAAACATCTGGTCGTTTTGCTGGGCAAACGCCCACACCAGTTGATCGAGCAGCTGTTCGATCTTTTTTTTCGAGGCGTCAATGTTCGCGCCCGATACGCCTTGCTTCTCAAGGCGGCTGTAGGCGGTGAGCAATTTGAGGGTGGTGGGCAGGTAGTAGTTCATGAAGGTGTGGATCTGCGGGCGCTTGCCCGGACATTGCACCACGGCTTCAAAGATATTGGCGGTGCTCTGCTCGATCTGCTCGATCTGTTTGGACACCTTTTCGTCCTTGATGGCGTCGTTGAGCGCGCGGATCTGCTGAAGCTTTTGGACGTACAGGCTCTCCTCGTCGTTGGGCGCGTCGCCCGAGGCGCTTGCCTGTGAGGGCTCGGGGCGCGCTGGCTGCGCCTGTTGTTCGGGCGCAGGGGTCTTCCGCTGCGCGGCTTGCGGGCGCGGCTGTGCCTTGGCTTCGGGCGCAAAGCGGCTGTCTGAGACAAACAGGCCTTCGCCCAAATCCAGATACGCGGTATCGGAAAAATACCTTTCGTCGATCATGTGCTGAAGGTCTTTGCACGCGGCGTCGGTCGTAACGCCCATGGCGCCCGCAATCGCGCCTACGGTCATCGTCGCGCGAGAGCCGATCACCGAGGCGTATTTGCGAAACCGGCTGTTGCGCTTTTTCATATAGCCGTCAAAGGCGAACAGCGCCGCGCCGCCCAGCAGCAAAAACAGCGGAAAGCCGCCAAAGCCGCCGTCCGTCATCAACATAAACAGCGCAAACAGCATCATCGCCACGCCGCCCAAGGACATGCGCCGTTCGCGCTTTTGGGCATTTTGGGGATTGGAAATCGCCTTTAACTTGCAATAGAGCATATAGAGGCCGACCGGCCAGAACACGCCCAGCATCAGCACCACCAGAAACCAAGAGGGGTTGAAGGACTTGCCTTCATCATTATTGGACACAAAAAACAGCATCCTTTCGCATATTGCTTCTATTTTATCACAAACGCCGCGCTTGCGCAATACACGCGGGTGTGGTAAAGTATGAACTGTATGATTAGCTGGGGTTAGAATGTGATGAGAATGGAGAGAGCGAATGAACAGGTTCGAAAACCCACAAACCGAACGACTGATCAGGGCGCTGCTTTCACTGAAGGATGAGCAAGAATGCGTGAACCTGCTCGAGGATTTGATGACCATCAAGGAGATGCAGGACCTTGCACAGCGCCTGGAAGTGGCGCGGTTGCTTCGTGAAAAGATCACCTATAATGAAATTGCGCAGAAGACCGGCGTGTCCACCGCGACCATCAGCCGGGTAAATCGCTGCCTGAGCTACGGCGCGGGCGGCTATCGGATGGTGCTGGAGAGGCTGGATAAGATTGATGATTGATCTGGAGAAACTCAACGCCCCGCAGCGCGAGGCGGTACTCAAGACCGAGGGGCCGCTCTTGGTGCTGGCGGGGGCGGGTTCGGGCAAGACCCGCGTGCTGACCTATCGCGTTGCGCACCTGATCGAGCAGGGCGTGCCCGCATGGAAGATCATGGCGATCACGTTCACCAACAAGGCCGCCCGCGAGATGCGGGAGCGGGTGGAAACGCTGTGCGCGGGCGCGGCGCAGGACGCGTGGGTATCCACGTTCCACGCCTCTTGCGCGCGCATTTTGCGAAGGGACATCGAAAAGCTGGGCTACAAGCGCGCCTTTACGATTTACGACGACGACGACCAGATGTCGGTGCTCAAGCGCCTTATCAAGTCGATGGACTTAGACGACAAGATCTTTGCGCCGCGCATGCTCAAAACCGTGATCTCGCAGGCGAAAAACAACCTGCAAACGCCCGAGGATTGGCTCGAGAGCAGCGAGCGGGACGTGAAGACAAAGCGCATCTACGAGGTGATGGTCGCCTATGAAAAGCAGCTGAAGGTGTCCAACGCGCTGGACTTTGACGACCTGTTGTTTAAGACCATTGAGCTTTTTACCGAGCACCCCCCGGTGCTTGAAAGCTACCTCCATAAATTTGACTATATTCTGGTGGACGAGTTTCAGGACACCAACAAGACGCAGTACGAGCTTGTGCGGCTGCTGGCGGGAAAAAAGAAGAACCTGTGCGTGGTGGGCGACGACGACCAGTCGATCTACGGCTGGCGCGGCGCGGACATCAGCATCATCTTGAATTTCGAGAAGGATTTTCCGGGCGCGCAGGTGATCAAGCTCGAGCAGAACTACCGCTCGACCGGCAACATCCTGACTGCGGCCAACCAGGTGATCGCGCACAACGAGGGGCGCAAGGAAAAGGCGCTGTGGACACAGAGCGACGAGGGCGAAAAGATTCTGCGCTACGAGGCGATGGACGAGCGCGACGAGGCGGCTTGGATCTGCTCAAACCTCGGGACGCTGAAAAAGCAGGGCGTGTCGATGGGCGACTGCGCGATTCTGTACCGCGCAAACGCGCAGTCCCGCGTGCTCGAGGAGGCGCTGACCCGCGTGGCGATGCCCTACCGCGTGTACGGCGGGCAGAAGTTCTACGACCGCAAGGAGGTCAAGGACGTATTGGCCTACCTGCGCGCGCTGGTGAACCCGGACGACCAGGTATCGCTTCGCCGCATCATCAACGAACCCAAGCGCGGCATCGGCGACACGACGGTGGAGCTATTAAACAACTACGCCATGGCGCAGGATGTGCCGCTGTTTGTCGCCGTGACCGACTACGAGGAGGCGGGGCTTCCGTCGCGCGCGCGCCTGGCGGTGGGCGTGTTTTCCGAGATGCTCAATACGCTGATTTCGCTCCGATTCGAGCTGCCGCCGGTTGAATTTGTCCATTCGGTGATCGATTTGACCGGGTACCGGGTACAATATGAGCAGGTGAAGTCCGACGAAAACACCCAGCGCATCCAAAACATACAGGAACTTGTGGGCGCGGTCGAGCAGTACGTCCAGCAAAACCCGGACGGCGGCCTCGAGGGATTTTTGGAAAACGTCGCGCTGGTGACCGACCTTGACGGAATGCCCGAAAAGGACAAGCCGCTCACGCTCATGACGCTGCACGCGGCCAAGGGACTGGAGTTTCGCGCGGTGTTTATGGTCGGCCTTGAGGAGGGCGTGTTCCCGATCACGCGCGCGATGTTTGACGACAAGCAGCTGGAGGAGGAGCGGCGGCTGTGCTACGTGGGCATTACCCGCGCGCGGGAGCGCCTGTACATGACCAACGCGCAGTCGCGCATGCTCTTTGGCAGCCGCCAGATGGGCCCCGCGTCGCGCTTTTTGAGCGAGATCCCCGAAAGGCTTTTGGACGAGGACAACATGCGCCTGCGCGAGACGGTCAAGCTGGATCGCCCCACGCGGCCGCAGCCGCCAAAGCCGCTGGGCGGCGGCGTCATGGGCGGAAGCCCGGTGGGCAACGCCTCCTTTGGCGCGTCGTTTGCCAAGCGGTCGTCCGCCGCGGCGAAGGGCGCGGGCGCGCTCGGGATTCCGGGCGTGGGCAAGGGCTTTGCGCCGCACACGGGCGCGCAGCAGGCGCCTAGGCTGTTTGACGTCGGGGATCGGGTGACGCACCGGCTCTTTGGCGCGGGCACGATTTCCGAGATACGGGGCGCGGGGCGCGACGCGCGGCTTGTGATCGCCTTTGACGAGCGCGGCGAGAAGATCTTCCCGGCCGATACCGCGCCGGTTGTCAAGGTGAGCCAGTAGCGCATAAAGAAATCAAACGGGCATAGACAATAGCACGAGCGTGGAGGGAATGGGTTTGCGGGAAGCAATGGATTTACCGGAGATACCGGAGACGCCGGATTTACCGGAATTGCCGGAATTGGCGGACATGAAGCATCTGGTGGCGTGGCTCAACGAGGAAAGCTACCGGTATTACAGCGTGGGCGAATCGGTGGTTTCGGACAAGGAATGGGACGCGCGCTACGATCAGCTGAGCCAAATGGAGAAAGCGTGCGGGGTGGTGCTCGCCGATTCGCCGACAAGGCGCGTGGGCGCGGCGCCGCTTTCCGCGTTTGAACCGCACAGGCACAGCGCGCGGCTGTGGTCGATGGACAAGGCGCAGTCGGAAGAGGCGGTTATCGAGTGGGCGGCGCGCGCGCAAAAGCTGCGCGCGCAGGCGGTCGAGCAGGGGCTTGCGCTGCCCGCGATGGGGTACGTGGTGGAGCACAAGTTCGACGGGCTGACGATCAACTTGACGTATGAAGGCGGGCGGCTGATCGAGGCGGCGACGCGGGGAAACGGCGAGGTGGGCGAGGCGATCCTGCCGCAGGCGACGACCATCCGCTCGATCCCGCTGTCGATCCCGTTCAAGGGGCGGATGGAGGTGCACGGCGAGGCGTACATGCGCCTGTCGGTGCTCGAGGCCTACAACAAGGTCGCGAGCGAGCCGCTCAAGAACGCGCGCAATGGCGCGGCGGGGGCGCTGCGCAACCTCGACCCCGGCGTGACCGCGCAGCGCAAGTTGTCGGCCGCGTTTTACAACGTGGGCTATATCGAGGGAAAGCGATTTGCCGATCACGCGGATATGCTGGCTTTTTTAGAGGAGAACCACCTGCCAATCAGCGAATGCGCGGTGTACGCGGGCACCATCGAGGACGCGATGCGCGCGGTGCGCGAGATCGAACAGACGCGCGGCGCGCTCGATTACCTGATCGACGGCGCGGTGATCAAGGTGCGCGACTTTGAGACGCGCGAGGCGCTTGGGTACACCGACAAGTTTCCGCGCTGGGCGGTCGCCTACAAGTTCGAGGCGGAGGAGGTCACATCCACCCTCGAGGACGTCATCTGGACGCCCGGGCGCACCGGGAAACTGACGCCGCTTGCGCACTTGTCGCCGGTTGAACTGGCCGGGGCGACGATCAGCCGGGCGACGCTCAACAACTACGGCGACATCCTGCGCAAGCGGGTGCGGCTGGGCGCGAAGGTGTGGGTGCGGCGCAGCAACGAGGTGATCCCGGAGATCATGGGGCGGGTGGACGACTACAGCGCAGGCGAGCGCGAGGTTGAAAAGCCGACCGTCTGTCCGGCGTGCGGGGCGGCGCTTGTGGAGCGGGGCGCGCACCTGTTCTGCCCGAACCGCGACGGATGCGAGCCGCAGATTGTCGCGCGGCTCAGTCACTTCGCAAGCCGCGACGCGATGGACATCGACACGCTGTCTGAAAAGACCGCGCGCCAATTTTATCGGACGCTTGGCGTGACCGAGCCGTCGGAGCTGTACGCGCTGACGCTTGAGCAATTGAGCGGTCTTGAGCGATTCGCCGAGAAAAAGGCGACCAAACTGCTGGCGGCGCTGCAAAAGAGCAAGCGCCCGGCGCTGGACGCGTTTTTGTTCGCGCTGGGCATTCCAAATGTCGGGCGCAAGACGGCGCGCGATCTGGCCACCCGGTTTGGCTCGGTCGAGGCGCTCAAGGCGGCGCGGCGCGAGGCGCTCATCGAGGTGGGCGACGTGGGCGAGATCGTGGCGAGCGGCGTGATGGAGTTTTTCGAGGATGAGAAAAATTGGGCGCAGGTCGAGGCGCTGTTTGACGCGGGCGTCGTGCCGGAACAGGTGGAAGCCGCGGCGAGCGGCGCGCTCATGGGCATGAGCGTGGTCGTGACCGGGACGCTTGAAAAACTGTCGCGGCAAGAGGCCGAGGCGCTGATCGAGGGCGCGGGCGGCAAGGCGGCAAGCGCGGTCTCCAAGAAGACGAGCTTTGTGTTGGCGGGCGAAAAAGCGGGCAGCAAGCTCAAAAAAGCGCTTGAATTGGGCGTTCCGGTGCTGGATGAGGCGCAATTCCTTGCGAAAATTAACGCCCAAACGAACGATAATATGCTATAATACGTGGGATATGGGATTGCCATAGCGGCAATCGAGGGGAGGCGTCTGATGAACAGCATGACCGGGTATGGCCGCGCGACGATTGAGCGGGATGGGCGGCAACTGACGATGGAACTCAAGTCGGTCAACCATCGGTTTTTGGATATCGCCTTTAGAATGCCGCGTTCGTTTTCCTTTTTGGAGGAGGACGCGCGCAAGTGCCTGAGCGGGACGCTTTCGCGCGGGCATGTGGATGTATTTGCCACCTACCGCAATTTGCGCGACGATGCCAAGACCGTGCGGGTGGATCAGGCGCTGCTTTTCGCCTACCGCGAGGCGCTGGGCGAGGTGGCGGCGGCGAGTGGCGCACAGGACGACCGGACGCTGATGAACCTGTCGCGCCTGCCGGACGTGCTGGTGATCACCGAGGCGGACGAGGACCAGAAGGCGCTGGTGGCGCTCATGCAGGAGGCGATCGAAAAGGCGCTGGGGGAGATGTGCAAGATGCGCGCGCGGGAAGGCCGGTCGCTTGAAGAGGACATGCGGATGCGGCTTGACCGGCTCTCCGGGATGCGCGAGCGGATTTACGCGCGCTATCCCAAGACCGTGAGCGAATACGAGGCGCGGCTGCGCGAGCGGATCGAGGAGCTGATCGGAAACAACGTCGATGAGACGCGCCTCCTGCAAGAGGTCGCGATCATGGCGGACCGCAGCGCGGTGTCAGAGGAGCTGGTGCGCCTCGAAAGCCACATCGCGCAGATGCGCGAGATGATCGGCCTTGACGAGCCGGTTGGGCGCAAGCTCGACTTTATCGTCCAAGAGCTCAACCGCGAGATCAACACGGTTTCCTCCAAGTCGCAGGACATCGAGATCACCCAGCTCGTGGTCGCGGCGAAGGCCGAGATCGAGAAGATGCGCGAGCAGGTGCAAAATGTTGAGTGACGAGGCAAGGCAGCATCATGGGATGGCGGGGACGCTTGCGCAAGCGGGCGCCCGTACGGATGAAAAAAGCGCGCGGCCGTGCGATGAGCGCGCGGGTCGCGTCGATGGAGGAAATGGCATGAAGGGGAAGTTGTACGTGGTTTCCGGTCCGTCGGGCGCGGGCAAGGGCACGCTGTGCAAGGCGCTGCTCGAGCGGCGTCCCGCGATTCAGCTGTCGGTGTCGTGCGCCACGCGAAAGGCGCGACCCGGCGAGGTGGAGGGCGTGCATTACTTCTTTATTGCCGAAGAGGCGTTTGCGCAAAAGCGCGCGCGCGGCGATCTGCTCGAGTGCGCGCAGATCAACGGCGGCTATTGGTACGGAACGCCCAAGGACGTGGTGCTGGAGAAGCTGCAAAAGGGCATGAGCGTGCTGCTCGAGATCGAGAACAACGGCGCGCAGCAGGTGATCGATCAGTACCCCGAGACGGTGAGCGTGTTCATACTGCCGCCCGACCGCGCGTCGCTGATCAAGCGATTGGTCGACCGCGGCACCGAGAACCTCGAGCGGCTCACCGAGCGAATCAAGAAGGTGCCAAGCGAACTGCAAGCCGCGAAGGGCTACACCTACCTCGTGCTCAACGACGACGTGAAGCGCGGGAGCGAGCGGCTGGCGCAGGTATTTGACGGAATTTACGAGACCTCAAGCGCGGATCGGGCGCGCCTTGACGCGCTGATCGGCGAATTTTCAAACATCGACGAGGCGCTTTTTGTGCTGACCGACTACTACCAAAAGACGCGCGCCAAGGCGTAGCGTTTGCGCGAGACGCTTGATCGGGCAAGCGGCCAAGGGGATCAAGGCGGCCAAGGCGATCAAGGCGTAGCGTTTGCGCGGGGCATTGCGCGCGGGTTCTTTATCGAACATAATGGTGACCACATGGACAGGAGGGCGTTTTCTATGATGATTCATCCCGCAATTGGTGAGTTGCTGGCCAAGGTTGACTGCCGATACACGCTGGCGGTCGAGGTATCTAAGCGCGCGCGCGAACTCATCGGCGGCAGTGATCCGCTGATTGACACAAAGGAAGTCAAGCCGCTCGCGATTGCGATCGAGGAGGTCAGCCGTGGCCTGATCACCTATTCCCGCGAGGAGGAAGAAGAGGAATAAATGGCGTTCAAACTTGCGGGTCGCTGTGTCGTGGTGGGCGTGTCGGGCGGCATAGCCGCCTATAAGGCCGCCGAAGTGGTCAGCCGCCTCAAAAAGGAAGGGGCGTGCGTTCGCGTCGTGATGACGGAAAACGCATGCCGCTTTGTCGCGCCGATCACCTTTGAGACGCTGTCGGGCGGACCTGTCTGCGTTTCGCAGTTCGACCGCGCCTATGAAATCGAGCACATTGCGCTTGCCAAGCAGGCGGATGTGATGGTGGTCGCGCCCGCGACCGCCAATGTCCTTGGGAAGTGCGCGGGCGGCATTGCGGACGATCTTTTGACGACGACGCTGATGGCCATGCCCGCGCCCATCTTGTTTGCGCCGGCGATGAACGCGGCGATGTGGCGAAGCCCGGCCAACCAGCACAATGTCGAGACGCTGCGCAGCCGTGGCTTTTCCTTTATCGGACCGGAAAGCGGGCAATTGGCCTGCGGGGATGAGGATATCGGGCGGATGAGCGAGCCTTGCGCGATCGTTCAGGCGATCGTCGATCGACTGTGCCCGAAAGAGGATCTGGTGAACTTGCGGGTCCTTGTGACGGCGGGGCCGACGCGCGAGATGATCGACCCGGTGCGTTTTTTGTCCAACCGCTCCTCGGGCAAGATGGGCTATGAGATCGCCCGCGCGGCGTGCAGGCGCGGCGCGCGCGTGACGCTTGTGACAGGCCCCGTGTCCCTGATGCCGCCAGACGGGGTGACGGTCGTGCGCATCACGTCCACAAGGGAATTGTACGAGCGGATGATCGCGCTTGCGCCGCTTCACGACGCGGTGATTCAGGCGGCGGCGCCGGCGGACTTTACGCCCGAGGCGTGCGCACAGGTCAAGATCAAGAAGACCGGGGACGACATGACGCTGCGCCTGGTCGCAACGCCCGATGTCGCCAAGGCCATTGGCGAGATGAAAAAGCCCGGGCAGGTGCTGGTCGCGTTCGCGGCGGAGACAAACGACCTCATCCAAAACGCGCAGGCGAAATTGCACAAGAAAAACGCCGACCTGATCGTCGCAAACGACGTGACGCAGGCGGGCGCGGGGTTTGGCGTGGACACCAATCGCGTGACGCTGATCAGTCAGGACGGGAAAGAGGCGCTTGCGCTGATGCCAAAGTCGGAAGTGGCGGACGTGTTGCTCGACCGGGTGCTCGCGCTGCGCAAGGGGCGGATATGACGCGCTACGCCGGGGTGATCGTCGATATTAACGTGGACGCGGTCGACAAGATCTACACCTACGCCGTGCCAGGCGGCATGAACCTGACGCCCGGACAGCGGGTGCTCGCGCCGTTTGGCGGGCGCAAGATCGAGGGGTTTGTCGTCAGGCTGGACGAATGCACAGACCTTGCGCCGGAAAAGATTAAGCCGATCATTCGCCCGCTCGAAAACTATCCGGTGATCCTGCCGGAGATGATCGAGCTTGCGCGGTGGATGCAGGAAAAGTACTACTGCACGCTGACGGCGGCGCTTCGGCTGATGATGCCGGCGCAGCTGCGCGGCGATCGGGTGCGCGAAAAGAAGGCGAACGTCGCGCAATTGCTCGTGAGCGGCGCGGCGCTTGAGGACGCGATCGCTTCGCGTACGCGCGCGCCGCGACAGGCGAGCGTCCTTGAAAGCCTGAAGGCGGGCCCCATGCGCGTGAGCGTACTGGGCGCGCGGGTAGAGGGCGCTTCGCAGGTGCTGCGCACGCTTGAAAAGCAGGGCTTGGTTTCCATCAGCGAGGAGACCGTCATGCGCCGTCCGCAGGGCGAAAGCACGCGCGGGCGGGTGGATCCGCCGCTCACGCAGGAGCAGCAATCGGCGGCGGAACGCATGACGCAGGCGATGAACCAATCCGGCGGCCGGTTTTTGCTGATGGGCGTGACCGGGAGCGGCAAGACCGAGGTGTACATCCAGCTGATTCGCCAGGCGCTCAAGACCGGGCGCGGCGCGATTGTGCTGGTGCCCGAGATCGCGCTGACGCCGCAGATGGTGGACTGGTTCCGGTCGCGCTTTGGCGAGGGCGCGGCGGTGCTGCACTCGCGCCTGTCGCCGGGCGAGCGCTTTGACGAGTGGCGGCGCATTCGAACCGGGGAGGCGCGGGTGGTCGTGGGCGCGCGTTCGGCGGTGTTTGCGCCGGTCGAGCGCCTGGGCATGATCGTGATTGACGAGGAGCACGAGCACAGCTACCAGTCGGACAAGCGGCCCCGGTACGACGCGCGGGAGGTCGCGCGGTATCGGGCGGAAAAGGCGGGCGCGATTCTGGTGATGGGCAGCGCGACGCCCTCGATTGCCAGCTTCATGAAGACCATGCCGGGCGTCAAGGCGCAAAACCGGTTTGAGCTGGTGGAGCTGCGCGAGCGCGTGTTCGGGCGTCCCATGCCCGAGGTCGAGATCGTCGACATGACCGAAGAGTTGAGCCGTGGCAACCACTCGATATTCAGCGTCTCCCTGCAAGAGGCGCTCAGTCGGTGCCTTGACGAGGGGCATCAGGCGATGCTGATGATCAACCGGCGCGGATACTCGACGTTCGTGTCCTGCCGCAAGTGCGGGCACGTCGAAAAGTGCGAGATGTGCGACGTTTCGATGACCTATCACCAGTCAGACGGCGTCCTCAAGTGCCACTATTGCGGCGCGACGCGCACGCCGCCGACCAAGTGCCCGGCCTGTGGAAGCAACTTTATCAAGTTTTTTGGAACCGGCACCCAAAAGGTGGAGGAAGCCGTCAAACAACTGTTGCCGCACGCGCGGGTTGCGCGCATGGACATGGACACGACGCGCGGGAAGGATGCGCACGAATTGATTTTGTCCGCGTTTGCCGCAGGGCATACCGACATTTTGATTGGCACGCAGATGATCGCCAAGGGGCTGGATTTTGCCAACGTGACGCTGGTTGGCGTGATCGCGGCGGACATGACGCTCAACCTGCCCGACTACCGGGCGAGCGAGCGCACGTTCCAGTTGATCACGCAGGTGGCTGGTCGCGCGGGTCGCGCAAGCCTGCCGGGGCAGGTGGTGGTGCAGAGCTACGAGCCGGATCACTACGCGATCCAATTGGCCGCCAAGCAGGACTACCGCGCGTTTTACCACGAGGAGGTCACGCACAGGCGGCGCGGGCTGTACCCGCCCTACACGGTGATGGCGCGGCTGCTCGTGAGCGGCAAGGAGCCTGAGCAGGTGCAGCAGGCGGCGCAGGCCATGGAGGAGCGGCTAAACCAGCTGCTTGACCAAGGAAAAAGGCGCGAAAACGTCATACAGATGCGCGCGCTCGAGGCCCCGATCGGCAGATTGCGCGGGGAAGCGCGCTGGCAGGTGTTTATCAAGCTCTATGCCCGAAGCGATTCGGAGGACATATTGCTTGAAATGGAGAACCTGTCGCACGAAATGTGGGACGGGGTAAAAGTTGAGCTGGAGATCAATCCGGCGAACATGTATTAGGAGGGAGCACTATGGCGATTCGGAGGATATGCAAGATCGGGGACGACGTGCTGCGCAAGCACGCGCGGCCGGTTGAGACGATCAACTGGCGCATCAAGACGCTGCTGGACGACATGGCGCAGACCATGTACGCGGCGGATGGCGCGGGGCTGGCCGCGCCGCAGGTGGGCATATTGCGCCGCGTCGTCGTAATCGACGTGGGCGATGGGCTGATCGAGTTGATCAACCCCGAGATCATCCATGCGGAAGGCACGCAGATCAACCCCGAGGGGTGCCTGAGCATCCCGGGCAGGAACTGCACGGTGGAGCGCCCAAGCAAGGTGGTGGTCGAGGCGCGCGACCGCAGCGGGCAGATGATCGAAGTGACCGGCGAGGGCTTTATGGCGATGGCGCTGTGCCACGAGATCGACCACTTGGACGGCATATTGTATGTGGACAAGATGATCGAGGACGTGACGGAAGAACTCAAAAGAGAACAGGCGGCGGAAGCGGAAGCCGAAGCCGAAAAAGAGGAAGGAACGACCTGATGCGCATTGTGTTCATGGGGACGCCTGAATTTGCGGTGCCGTCGCTCGCGGCGCTGCTGGACGCGGGATACGAGGTGGTCGGGGTGTTTACGCAGCCCGACCGCCCGAGCGGGCGCGGGGGAAAGCTGAGCGCGTGCCCGGTCAAGCAGTTGGCGGTTTCGCGCGGCTTGCGCGTGTGTCAAGTGGAGAAGATCAGGCGAGCGGATGGGCTTGAACTGCTCCGGGAACTGTCGCCCGACCTGTGCGTGACGGCGGCGTTTGGGCAGATCCTCTCGCAGGCCAACTTGGACGTGCCGCCGCTGGGAACCGTCAACGTGCACGCGTCGCTCCTGCCCAAATACCGGGGCGCGGCGCCGATCAACTGGTGCATCCTGATGGGCGAGGACGAGGCGGGCGTCACGACGATGTACACAGACGCCGGCATCGACACGGGCGACATGCTGCTTGCCGAAAAGACGCCCATCGGACCCGAGGAGACGGCGGGCGAACTGACCGCCCGGCTTTCGCAGATGGGCGCGCGGCTGCTGATTCGAACGCTGCAAGCCATCGAGCAGGGCACTTGCCCGCGAATCAAACAAAACCCGGACGAGGCGACCCATCAGCCGATGCTGGACAAGCAGATGGGCCTCATGGACTTTGCCCAAGATGCGCAGGCGCTTGCGCGAAAGGTGCGAGGGCTCAATCCCTGGCCCGGCACCTACGCGGCACTGCCGGAGGGAATGCTCAAGGTGTGGAAAGCCCATGCGGTCGAGGGCGATTTCGGAGGCGTGCCCGGCCAGATCGTCGTCTCCGACGGAAAAGACGGACTGATCGTCGCCTGCGGCGCGGGCGCATTGCAACTGGATGAAATACAGGCTCCGGCTGCCAAACGGATGGACGCAAAGGCCTATCTGCGCGGAAAAGTGTTGCCGATAGGGATGGTGCTCAATGGATAAGGGAAACTTCGGAAAGCCGGGCGCAAAGAAATTCGCCAAGAAACCATTCGGCGCAAAGCCATTTAGCACAAAGCCGGGCGCAAAGCCGCACGGCGAGCGGCCGACGTATAGCCCGAAGCCTTACGGCGATAAGCCGCAGGGAGATAAGCCCGCGTATGGCGCGAAGAAGCCGTATGCGCCCAAGCCTTACGGCGATAAGCCGCAGGGGGACAAGCCCGCGTATGGCGCGAAGAAGCCGTATGCGCCCAAACCTTACGGCGATAAGCCGCAGGGAGATAAGCCCGCGTATGGCGCGAAGAAGCCGTATGCGCCGAAGCCTTACGGCGATAAGCCCGCATATGGCGCAAAGAAGCCGTACAGCCCGAAGCCTTACGGCGATAAGCCGCAGGGGGACAAGCCCGCGTACAGCCCGAAGCCCTACGCGCCGAAGCCTTACGG
>JAVXNW010000031.1:0-24982 GCA_036645575.1 Clostridia bacterium
ATCGATAAACGCGAATGCTGGATCATGCAAGAGGAGTTGTCCGGCTTGCGGCGTTCGGACGTATGGAAGGGACTGAACGGTATCGCGGTGATTCGCAGTACGCGAACCGTGAAAGACAATGCGCCCAGCACGACGTTTCGCTATTACCTGTTCAGTCGTAAAGGGCTGGACGCGGCGACCTTTCTAACGCTTCAGCGGCGTCATTGGGCGGTAGAGAACAACCTGCATTGGGTATTGGACGTGAACTTTCGCGAGGATGACCTACACGCGCGCGTTGAGCACATCGCGATCGTGCTCAATATGCTGCGCAAGTTGGTTCTGCAAATGCTGAAACATGATACGACGCTTACCGGTAGCATGTCGGGCAAACGAGAAATCTGCGCATGGCGTTTTGATCTCGCCTGCCGTGTGCTGGAAAACGCGGCTTTTTCGTAAGCGATAGCCCTGCATAATTGCCCCCTATCTATTGCCCGTTCCGTTGTGTTGTGATATACTTAATCCACAATTAACCGTGGAGGGAAACCGTATGAAAAAGCTCGCTGTGATCCTGCTCGCAATGCTGCTTTGCTGCTCGTCCGCCCTCGCAACAGAAACAGACCTATCCGCATTTACCACCGAACAGCTCCAGGCGGAGCTGGAACGGCGGGAGAACGAGGGTAGGCCCATGGAGATTTACAAGTATTTGTTTGAGCAATACCAAGCAAAATATTACTACGAACAGACCATTAAAGAATTTAAGCTATTCGAACACCCAGAAGAGGGTTATAGTTCAATATATCTGTCAATTCCCGATACGTTCGAGTACGGGGACTTCGGGTATCGCGTAACTGCTTGGGTCAACGGAGACAGGCCTGACGGTAGGCGTGTCGGAATTGCTGACATACCGGAGTATATAAGCGTTTTTGCACACGCCTGTATAGAGGATGGGACTTACTCCGCCGTCGATCGGGCGTTGTCCGAACTCAACACAAACCCCGGCATAACCGTACCGGGTGATAAGGTTACGTCCATCGCCCAGGTCGGAGAGCACACGCTGACGCTCGTTATCATAGTGGACGAATACCATGACTACAACCTGACCTTCACCGTATCCTGATCCCCGTCCCCACGCAAAGGGCGCTCCCAAACGAGAGCGCCTTATCGATGTCATTCACTGTGCCGCAAGACCTCGTCACAACCAATCATGCGCATATTGTGTTGACAACGCACATACAATAGCGTATAATTCAGATGAAAGGAAGTGATTTCATGGCTAAAACAGCGACGCTCAATATCCGCACCGATCCCTCTATAAAGGCACAAGCCGAACGGATTTATCAGGATTTCGGCATTACGCTGACGGACGCGATAAACATCTTCCTGCGCAAATCCATCATGGAGGGCGGGTTGCCGTTCGACATGCGTGAGGCAAAGCCCAATGCCGCAACGCTGGCTGCCATGCAGGAAACCGAAGATATTTTGTCCGGGCGCATCGAGGCAAAGCGTTATTCGTCCGCGCGGGCGCTTTTTGACGAACTGGACGCGGAAGCGGACGGCGACAAATGATGACGCTCGAAACCACCTCGCAATTTCGCCGCGACTACAAGCGCGAAAAGAAGCGCGGGCGCGACCTGTCGCTTCTCGGTGCGGCCTTGGACGCCCTGCTTTCCGGCAAACCGCTCGATGTCAGATTCCGGGATCATGCGCTGACTGGCAACATGGCAAAATACCGGGAGTGCCATATTCAGCCAGACTGGTTGCTTATCTACCGCAAAGAGCAGGATCGGCTCGTGTTGGTCGCCCATCGAACCGGGACACACGCCGACCTGTTCGACGAATAGACGTTAAGTCTGCTCCGGTCGCTCGATCATCTTGTGCTTGGCGCTGATTGCCGCGAGCAAGTCGCTAAGCGGCTTGAGTTCGCGCGTCAGTTCTTCGATCTGGGCGATTGCCCGGTCGCTTCGCTCGGTTCGGGCTTTGCGCCCAATGTCGTCAAACGCGTCCGATACGCCTAAATAGATGCGCTCCATGCGGTCAAGGTTTTCGGCCTTGCCGCCCGGAAATAGCTTTTTGACGGCAGCGCGGCCGAGCAGGATCTCAAGCTGCTCAAGCCACAACTCATACTGCGCCTTCTTGCCGGTCGCCGCCTCCTCGGCGCGCTTGAGCCGCTCGGCGGTCGCGACGGTCTTTTGCGCGACAGGATAGTCCACGTCATCAATCTCGACGACCACATTCACAATTTCCGTGTCAATCTTCATTTTTTTCACCCTCCATCATCTGGTCAAATTCCTGCGCGGCGCGCCGTTCGTCCGCGTTCATCTCATAGGGCAGCGCGAATAGGTGCTTGAGCGCAAGCGCCTCCCGGTGCGCATCCTTCCCCGTGTCAGCCTCATAGCCGCGAATGTCCATCATCCGCAAGATGTAGTGATTCCCACACAGCGATCGAAACTCAAGCAAAAAACGCCACCAGTGGAACGGCTCCTTTCGTGCGAAGGAAAGGTCGATGCCGCTCTGGTTGCGTATGGCGAGGATGATGTAATTGAGGTCGTAATTGAAGCTGTACACCGCGTCCCTCGCCTCGGGCGCGGCGCCCTTTGGGGGCTCGGGATACCCGCGCAAAAACGCCGTCATGGCGGCAAGCGCCTCATAGGGGTCCTCGCTTTCGAGCACCCCACCAAAGGCGCGCGCCTCCATGTCGCAGATGGCGGATAGATTGTGCAAAAGGTCATCGGGGGAATTGATCTGGATGTACAGGTCATTTGACTTTTCCGCGATCAGTAGCCACGTTCGAAAGTCCACGTCGATGGGGTAGGACGCGCCGCCAACGCGTAAGAAATCAGGCGGCGCGTCCATTGCGAGGTTAGGCCGAAGCATTTGCGGTAAAGGCCGGGACGCCGCTGGTCAAGGCCACGGTGCCTCGGCTGATATCGCCGGAAAAGTTCAGGTTGAAGGTGAGCTTTTTATCGACGGGGTTATAGTTGTTGATGATGAGCGTGGCGGTTACCTGCCACGCCTGAAATGTTCCGGCGGTGGTTCCGGCCTTGGGGAAGACGATCAACACCTTGATGTCGGCATCGCTTCCGGTCGGCAGATCGTAGAACTTGCCGTATAGCACGTCAAAGGCCGGATCGCCCGCCAACGTGTACAGTTCCTGCGCCATCGTCGGCTTGTAGTTCTTGATCACGTCGGTCGGCATCTGATCCTCGATGTAGTTGAGCGTTTCGGTTTCGGCGTTCAGCGCCAGATCGAACACGGTCGATTTCCCGATGCGCGACCACGCGGCTGCGCCCGCCGTCCCGGTTCCGGCGTCGATAAACAGCTTGGTCATGTGCTTTTCCCACTGGGTGAGCATTGCGTTAGCCATGGTTGTTACTCCTTTTCATAGAGGTATTCAATCCGAAATTGCAGCATGTATTTTGCCTGTGTCTCATCTTGCGCGGACAGGTAGCCGGTCTCGCTGGGCAGCACATACAGGCGATTGATCAGGCAGCCTCTTGGGAACGCGGGGAATCGTCCGGCCTCGCCCGCGTCGTCGATCCACTGGCACAGCGCGGTAAACCCCTTAAGAACGTCGATGTTTCGTGTGTTGTTGGGCTCCGACTCAAGGGCCTCAAAGCGGATCAACGAAAAATCGCAATGTTTGAACCCGCCCCCATCCACAAACTGCACGTCGAACACGTCGCTATAGGCGGTCAGTGGCACCAGCAGTGTCGCGCCGTCCTCGGACGCACCGAAATTGAAGAAAAGATCCGCGATGAGGGGGCAGGTCAATAGCCAATCCCATACGGCGTTGGGTTTTGTGTCAGTCATCAAGCCCCAGCCTCCCCGCGTCTACATATCCCTGCATGGCGGCCACCAGCTTGGTCTTTTGCGTGGGCGCCGCCGCCCGATCCCAGGCGCGCGAGGCCAGCGGATGCAGCGCCAGATTGTGGGCAAAGCGCCCGCCGTACTGGTAGGCCGCGTAGGGCGCCGTGTGCACGATCTCCTTGGCGGTAATCGTCACCGTGTC
This sequence comes from Clostridia bacterium, assembly GCA_036645575.1. Classification (GTDB taxonomy): domain Bacteria; phylum Bacillota; class Clostridia; order Christensenellales; family Aristaeellaceae; genus JAVXNW01. The sequence goes on from JAVXNW010000031.1 coordinate 3,989, forward strand.
TTCGAGCGTGCCTGTTTCAAAAGGCACGTAAGGGGCATACAGCCGGTGCCACTGGACGGCGGCAAAGGTCCAAAATGCGGGGCTGTTGATCTTGGCAAGGTGCGCGGGCAAGTCGATCTTGACCTCCGATACGGTAAAACGCATAATCAATCCCCCTTTGCCAGATAGTGTCCGAGCATTCCCGAGGCGTTGTCCGATGCGAACGCGACCTGCATCGCGCCGCGCGCCCGGTACTTTTTCACGATATCGCCCGCCGATGAAGCGCCGCCGATCTCATCCGGCACACATCCCAGCACCAGCACGTCGCCCACGCTCAGCGTGAACTTGCCCGCGCGCTGGGTTAGACATGCCCACGAGTCATAGGGTAGGTAGTCGGTGTCCGCGGGAATGCGGCAGACGATCTCATGCGCTTGGGAAAGCGCCTTTTCATCGCGCACCACATGCGTGCGTGCGCGCCATGTGCACGCGTCAAGCACCCGCCTGTGCCAAGTGACGCGCGTGCGCCCATCGGGGCCGACCAGCGCGCAGCGGTTGTAAAGGGTCACCGTGTCGCGCGCGAAGGGAAGCGTAACTATTCGCGTGGATCTCGCCCCCAGTACGTGAGCGACACGCCGGCCGCCGTCTCACCCGCCAGATAGTCCCTTATCAGCACGTCCGCGCGCACGTTGATCGCCTGATCGGTCAGGACGGCGTAGGCTACGCTCACGCCATCGTTGCTTGCGGAGACGACCCGACCGGGCTTATCGTCCTCGGCACATGCCGCGATCAGGTCGGTAAGTTCTCGCATCAGCATCTTGACCGCCTCGCGCGCGGTATCATTTTTCAGAAGGCGCCCCTGCGTCGCGTAGTCAACGCGCTTTTGCGCCCGATAGGCCGCGCGGGTAAAGGCGGCCTGTGCAAGCGTCCCGCCCAGCGCCGTATATGCCTCGTATGTCAGGTATGTCACAGGCCGCACCTCCTTAACCCTTTGAGATGATCCGCGCAATCGGGATCGCCTTGTGGTTGATGGTACTTGGCGTCTCCGCGCCATCGCTGACGAGCGCCCAGTTTGCGCCCGACTCAAGTTCGGGCTTGGTCGGCGAAAGCGAGGCCATGGCGGCCTTCACAAAGCTGATGCCGCGCGGCGCGAACAGCTTGCGCTGGCGCGTGATCAGCGTATCCTCGCCACCGTGACTCTTGGGGTCGCGCCACATCTCGTAGGGCACCTTGGCGCCGCAATCGCAAAAGTCGATCGCGCCGTCGCCCAGCACGTAGCTCGTGTAGGCCGTATAGGCGGACGTGTGCAGCTCGTAGTAGGTGCCAATGCTCCCAAGTACGGGCGCGGAGGCGGGGCTATGGTTGCTTCCGGACTTCGTGTAATAGGTCTTGGCGGGGTCAATCGCTGCGTCGGTGGTCAGGGCGTAGCCGGCGGCCACGTCTTCTACCGGCATACCGTCGTCAATCAGCAGCATCTTTCCGTTCCAAGTCGCCATGCCCAGATCGCGCACAATGCCCTGCGCGTCGGTGTACTTGAGGTACTCAACCGCAGACAGGTTCTCAAGCTCGGTCGCTACGGCGCTATGGCAGATGACCAACCGGAACAGCCCCTTGTTGTCGCCTGCGGCTTGCTGAATGGCGGTGTTGAGCGTGGTCGCCCCCACCTTGGCGGCGTCGCCGGTCTTGGCCGAGATGTCGTGCGTGTGACCGGTCACAAACGGGAGGTTTGCCTTTCCGGTCATGGAGAAAATGCCTTTGAGCACCGAAAGAAGCGTATCTTGGTCGATGTCCTGCCAGTAGTTCGAGACCTGATCGGCTACGTTGTCCATGAAGTTGGTCGCGGTGATGTCGGCGGAAAAGTCCTTCTCGGTCCACGCCTTCGCGCGCCCCACCACGATCATGGACTGCCCATAGGTCTTGGTGCCGCTCGGCGTAATGGTGGTTTGCCCATCGTAGTTCTGCGCTTCTCCGTCGATCAGGCCCAGCATGGGCACCGTCACGTAGTTGCCGCCGGTCTGGTCAGCCAGCAGCTGCTTAAGCTCGCCGCGCGGGCGCAACACACCCGCGTCAAGCAGCTTGTTTTGCTTGACGCGAGGAATGCGCTCGACGTATTTGCCGAATACCTCCGCGTTAAAGATCTTTGCGTCAAATTGTGCCATTCACTTATTCCTCCAAATATTTTTTTGCCTCGTCGGGATGACTGCCGGCGTAAAGGAACTGCTCGTACAGGCTCAGCTTAAGGAACTTGGCCTTGCCGTCGTCTCCGCCGCCCGGGTCGCCCAAGGGCGGCATGTTGGGGGCGGGCGGGTTGAGCGAGGCAAAGAAGCCCTGTTCCTTCGTTAGCGCATCGAAGAGCGCCTTATCGCCCTTGCCACGGTTGGCGGCGTCTGAAACCGCCGCGTCAAACGCGTCCAGCACGCCGTTTCGGACGAGCGGGTGCAAAAACTTGCGCTCGCCTACGACTGCGTCAAAGCGGTCTTCAATGCTCGCCCTGCGCGCGTCCTCTGATGCCTTCTTCGCGCGCGCCTCCTCCGTCTGCCGGTATGCGTCCAATTGCGCCCGCAGCGTCTCTGTGTCGCCCTGCGCGCCTTCCAGCGCCTTGATGGTCTCACCCGCGCGGGCAAGCTGCTCGCTGAGCGCGTCCATGTCGCCCTGCAACTTGTCGCCTGCCGCCTTGGTCTTGCCGATGTCCCGGCTGTTCAGATCCAGCAGCGCGGATATTTGTTCGTCTGTCGCGCCCGAAATGATCCGAGCAATGTCCTCGCGTTTCATAGGTGCTCCTTTCCGTCCTCGGCGTTCAGTTTTTTCTCGTGGTGCCTTTCCACGCCGCCTTGATAGTTTCTCGTCGTTCCGGACAAATTAGGGTACACAAAAGCCGCCCCTGTTGGAGCGGCTTAAGTGACGGTATCTCTTGTAGACCGCCTTGCTTTCGCTTGGCGGTCTATTTTACCGGTAACCCTTCCGCGTATGCCGCGCGCGCCTCATCAAGGCTCATTTGGTTTGCCCCGCCGGCGAGCGTGGGCTTCATTCGTTGATTGGGATCATTCTGCCAGTCGCACACCTCGCAAATGTCGTGCTCTCTTACGTCCGTAAGGCCGCAGCACGGGCATTTGATCGGGTCATCCATTTCGCTTCACCTCTTCATTCCACCAGTAATCCGCACCCATTTTCGGCTTGAACGCCGTTCTGATTTTCCCTTTACGGGTGCCGACGACGAATTCATTTGTGGATACTCGGTATTTCGCAATACTTCCGTCCGATCTCGTCAAGGCCAGTATATCATCCGATCCCTTCGAGCGCAACAGGGATTCGGCGCGGGCTACGTAATTGTCAGCCGAAACACTGCCGTATTCCGCCAAATGCTTTTGGACGTGGCGATCTAATCGCTTTTCTATCTCAAACGTCGCGCCTTTGAACTTCACCGCGTCGCTCAATTCATCGTAGCCCTTGACGCGGTGAAAGCCCGCAACGCCCATGCGCTCGCGCTGGGTGGGAATGCCGGCCGCGCCGCTGATGCGCCGGTAGCGCTTGTCCATCTTGTCGATGTTTGCCTGCGCGAGCCTGCGCAGATGATCGTCCCCGCTCGCCCGCGCGATGACCGCAATGTCCTTCTGATAGCGCACGGCGGTCTCCAACCGGCGCTGCGCCTGCGTCCATTCATAGCGCGTCTTGACCTCGCCGTCGATGGCGATCATCTCCCGACTGTTCTTGGCCATGTTGTCCAGCTGATCTTGCGAGTACGTGGGCGGCGATAGCCCCAGCAGAATGGGGAAGGCCATGTGCCGGCAATCCCACAGGCCAATCGGGCGCTTGATCGTCGCCTGAAGCAAGGCGAATTCCTTTTTTGAAAACTGCCTTCCCTGATAAGGCAGGTGATCCTCGGCACACAGCGCGTGCGCAGAGATCTCCACGCCATCCGCGTGAAACGCCTTGCCCGTCTGGCGCGCGACGTCAAGGTTGATTTGCCTAACGCCGCCCAGCACATTTTGACGCACCGCGCTGTCCAGTCGCCGGGTCAGCCCACTCTCATAGCGGACGCGCGCGCCCTCCTGCGCCGCCTGAACGAGGCTTTGACGAATGGCGCCGTGGTAATCGACCACCCCCGCGTGCACCTGCGCGATGGCCATGTCGATGGCGTGCTGATAGGCGCCTGACACGACGGTCGTTCGGCTCAGGTTCGCCATCTCGCGCGCTGTAATGCGCGCCTGCGCGCGCACCGCGCGCATCAGCGCTTTGTTTTGCCTGATCGGCATCTGCCGCCCTTCGGCGTAGTACTTCTCGGCAAATTGGTAATCGTCCTCGGCGACCTTGAGGAAGGCCGCTTCAACCGCTTGCTCGCTCGCGTTCATCTCCTTTGCGATCGCGCGCTTGAGTTGGTCAACGTCCGCGCCCATGCGCTTCATCTCGGTTAACCGTGATATATCCGACGCACGCATCCGCCCAATGTCCCTTAGGTGCTGCCCGATCTTTTCAAGGTAGCGCGCGTTCACCGCGCGCATGCGCGCCTCAAATGGCGCAAGCAGCGCTTCAAGCTGCGCATCTGATAGCATTTAGTCATCCTCGCCGGCAAAGGGTGCGTCGAGCGGTCCGGGCGGCTGCTCGATGCCCGCCACGGCCTTGATCGCCTCATCGATGGTGCCGCCCATCACCCATTGCCGTAGTTCGGGCTTGGAGAGCATTCCACGGCTTTCCAGCTCGCTCATCTGCTGAAAGGTCTCGCTGCTTGACTCAAACAGGCTCATATCCCACCCGACGTGCACCGCCCAGTCGCCGCGCGCCCCGGCAGGGGAGAGCCCAAAGCACTCGGCGTATACGTCGAAGGCGTAAGCGAGGTCATCAAGCGCCACCTCCCACGTGTGGCGTATGGCGGTCGCTAGGCTGTAGGTGTCGTGGTTGGCCGCGCGGATCTCGGTCGCCGTGGCATTTGCGCTTTCGCGCGGCGTCAGTACGCCCTTGCTCACCCCGACGCTCTTTTCCAGCAACCCGAACAGTTCCTCGAGGCGCCTGTACATCGCGCCGTCGCGGATGGCGGGCGCAAAGTGAAGCCACATCTGCTCCTCGTCTGTGCAGTTGTACAGGGGGATAAACGGCGTGTCGCCGTCCTGCACGGTCCTTTCGATGTCTTGTATGTTTGCGTTGGGTCCGCCGCTGCCAAAGGGCGTCTGCCATAGCCGGCTGTCAAGCCCCAGCATAGGCCGCGTCAATTTATATTCCCGCGCAATCAACTTGAGGTGCGCCTCAACTTCACCCATCAACGCCTCGCACCCGTAGGTGATCGGCACACCGTAGAAGTCGCCGTCGCGCCGGGTGTCCGCCGGGCACCGCACAAACGCCAGCAGCAGTCGGTCAACGCCCGCGATGCGCATCTCTTCCGTGACATTGGCCCACTCAGGCACGAGGGCGAGCGGCACTTGCCGCCCCGCGTCGGTTGACGCGCGGTTTTTGATCGTGTGCACCCCAGCTTCCAGCGTGTAATCCGTCCAACGGTAGTAGTCCCGCCCATCCACCTTCGCGCGATCCGCCAGCAGCGTCGCGCTGATGGGTCGCGCGCCGTCCATGCGTGATATAAATAGCCTGTCCTGATCCGCAACGCCAAAGCGCGCCTTGCCGCCCGCAATGTAGGGCACAATCACTTTGCCCCCCTTGCCCAGCGCTTGCGCCGTAATGGTCCCGGATCGCTCCCAGATATCGCGGATCGCCGAAGCGATAAAGGCGCTCCGGCGGCTCTCGCCGCCCGCCGCGTCCGAAATGTCGAGCGTGCTGTCCGACATGGCAATGCTGGCCAGCTTCCCCGCAAAGATGGCGGTAAAGTTGATCTTCGACGCGTCCTCGTACTTTTGTGCCTGCGCCCGCGCCCGGCCGGCCTCGGCCTGTTGCCTGGGCTTTTTCCCGAACAGCTTGCGCACCCATGCGCCTAGTTGCTCTATCATGCCTCGTCTCCTTTCTCGCGTTCTTTCGTCCATCCTTGCCGCGCAAACGGCGCGCCTTACTGCCCACGCCTGCGCCAGATCGTTTCGGTGGCGTAGGCGACCGCGTCGATGGCGTGGTTCTCCGCGTCCGGATACCCTCCGGCAAAGTCTCCGCCCGGTAGGCATTCATACTCGTACTCGGCAAATTCCTTTGCCGCTCCGGGGCAGCGCGCGGGGTCAATCACAATGGCGCACAGCGATTGTAACCACTTGCGCGAGTAGTTTACGCTTCCCGCGCCTTTGATCGCCCCGCGAATGTTGTAGGCGCCGTATTCGCGAAAATCCGCAATGGATTTGGGTTCGGCGCTGTCGGCAATGATCGCGTCATAGGCCGTCACCCGCCCTGCCGCGACAAGCGCGTCAAACGCCGCGCGGTTGCCCGTGCGCCGCACCCGGTACTCGTCGGTCAAGTACAGCGTGCGCCGTGCGCTGTCGTAACTCACCTTGATCCACTCAAGCGGATCGGGGAAGTAGCCCCAGTCGATTCCCTGATAGAAATACCCAAACGTCGTAAGCTCGCTTTCCGGGATCTCGCGCAGCACAAGGTTTTCAAACACCTGTCCGCCGCTCCCCGTCGGCTCGCCCAGATACTCGTGCCGGTATGCGCGTTCGTTCTGCGCCTTGAGTGCCTCGGCCTCCGCCAGAAAACGATCGCCAAGCCATTCCGGCGGCGCGTCCAGATAGCACGAACGGTGCACCAGTCGATCGCCCCGCGCGAGCAGTAGGTCGCGGTTTGCCCAGTTGCGCCGGCTGATCGGCGGGTTGCAGCTTTCAAAGTTCCAGAATGTCGCCCCGCCGCGCATCGTGGATTGTAGGATCGCGCGCAGCTCCTCCCGGTTCCTGAATTGGTCGAACTCCTCAAAGTGCGTAACCGCGATGTATCCAAAGGGCGCCTTGATGGATTTTATCTTCATGGGATCGTCGGCGCCGCGAAATAGGATCTTCTGCCCGGTCGCACGGTACGTCATTTCCATCGGGCTCACTTTGCACGTCCAGTGCGCCGCCACGCCCAGCTTGTCAAGCGCCCAGCAGTATTGCGCATAGACGCTGTCGCGCAAGGTATTGCCCACCTTGCGGATCACGACGGCATGACGCGCGGGATGCTGCATCACGAGCAGGGGGGTAAGCAGCGACACCGTGGAGCTCTTGAGGCTGCCACGCCCGCCGACCAGCGCGTAGTGCGTATGCCCATGCGCCAGCACGTCGCCCGCCAGATCGTCGTAGCAGGGCGCGATCAGCTCGCGCAGGTTGACCCTCATGATCCGGCCTCCCTTGGCTCAAGCACGATGGTCACCCCTGAAATGTCCTTGCTCTCTTTTTTGTCAAACATCCCCAGATGCTTGCCCAGCAGCTCGAGCGCCTTTAGCTTGTCGCACAGCTTGACCTCGCGCTCGACGCTGTCGCCGGCGTCGAAGGTTGCGGTCTTTACGCGGACCGACGCGATGGCGGCAAGGTCGTCCTCCGACGCGCCCGGGCGCACCGCGCCGCTGCCTGAATCCACCACGTCGGGCGCGCTCACAAACGCCAGCCGCGCCAGCTCCCGCACCACGCGGTCGGCCGAAACCCCCACGCGCCGCGACCGCTGCGCCATGAGCGCATCCACCCGCGCGCGGATGTTGACATTCGCCAGCAACCGCGCCGCTTGCGTGTTGGCGCTGCGCGCACTGTACCCCGCCCGAATCGCGGCCTGCGTGGCGTTTAGGTCAATCATGTACTCGTCAATAAATCGCGCTTGCCGCTGTGTCACGCAGCCGCCCCCTTTCAAACTCGTCTTTCATCCCCACCACTTTGCGGGGCGGTACCCCGCGCCGCAAGTCAAGGGTACCAAAGCCAAAGAGCCGCCGAAAGACAAACCGCGCGACCCACATGGGGCCAGCGCGGTTTGTCTTTGGTCAGTTCTTGATAATAGTATTATACCACATCCGAATGTTGCATTGTGTTGCATCTTTCGCGGAAACGGATGTTTTCGAGCGCCCGCCCATGAACCCGCCAAACCGATACGCGGTCATAGCCCATTTCTTTCGCGATCGCCTCCCAGCTCTTGCCGTTCAAATACCGCAGTTCCAGCACCAGCGCTTGGTTCGGGTCGGTCATTCTGCCGATGGCCTCCATGACCGTGCGCTTCTGGGTGACCAGTTCGCCCACCATGCCGTTGATCTCACGCTCAAGGTCAATCAGCTTGTCGATGGATGACGACGCGTCCCGCGCCGTCCGGCCGGATCCCCTGTTGGGATCCAGCGCGCCGGTAACCCGTTCCGCCTGCGATCTAATGCGCATCGCCTGTTCGAGCTTGTTGTCAATGCGCCTATCCAGATACATAATCGACCGCAGGTATGTCTTGACATCCATCATGGCGTTGCCTCTTCCTCGGGCTCGGGCGTAAGGCCGTCCAGCATCTCTCGCAGCACGTCATGCACTACCCTTGCCACGTAATACACCGTCATTCCGCCGCGCCCCTTTTCGATCTCCACGCGCCGAATCACGATGGCGCCCATTCCCTCAAGCCGCCGGTACCTGCGCATCATCCCGCGCGTCGCCTTGTCGCCCGGATAGGCGTCCACGCACTGAAACCAGTAAGGCCCTTCGTAATCGTGCATATTCACTCGTCCTTTCGAATCGTTTTCACCTTGCCGATTCGCGCCTTTAGCGCGTCTAGCAGGGCGTCCTGCGTGTCGCCCTTGCCCTTAAGCGCGGTGATCACGTCTTCGTCCATACCCTGCTCCACCACCAGCCTGTGCACGATCACGCGCGATGTCTGACCCTGCCGGTGTAGGCGCTTGTTGGCCTGTTGGTAAAGTTCCAGACTCCACGTAAGCCCGAACCAGATCACGTGGTGCCCACCGTCTTGCAGGTTGAGGCCGAAGGCGGCGCTGGCCGGGTGCGCAAGCAGGATATCGACTTCGCCCGCATTCCACGCCCGCTCGTCCTCGCTCGTGCGCATCAGCCGCACCCGAAGCCCCTTGTCAAGGCGCAAAAGCGCCGCCTGTATGCGCGGAATGTCGTGCCTGAACCCATAAAACACCAGCGCATGCGCGCCGTTTAGTCCCTCGACCAGTTCGGTCAGTGCCTCGATTTTTGCGTTGTGCACGGCGGCGACCTCGCCATTCGTGCCATATACCGCGCCGTTGCACAGCTGCAACAGCTTCCCGGTCAGCGCAACCGCCGTCGTGGCCTCGATGTCGGTTCCGTCGACATCCAGCAACATGTCCTTCTCCAGTGCGTTGTAGGCCTCGCGCGCCGGGGCGTCCAGCGTCACCGGCACGTCCACCGTCACACAATCGGGCAACGTCAGGTAGTCCTCTGCTCGCATACTGATGCAGATATCGCGGATTGCGTCGTGCACCGCGCTGTCCGCGCCCGGGCGCGCCTTGAACTCGTGGCGGTAGGGGTTGTGGTCGAAGTAGCGCGCGCGATACCCATCGAGGGTCTTGCCCAGCCGCACGCCGCCATCCAGCAGATAGATCTGCGACCACAGATCCATGAGTCCGTTGGGCGCGGGCGTGCCGGTCAGCCCGTACAGCCGGTCGATGTGCGGAAGCATGTTCTTAAGCGCCTTGAACCGCTTGGACTGCCCGGACTTGAAACTTGAGAACTCATCCACCACCACCACGTCAAACGGCCACGCGTTGCCGTAGTACTTCACCAACCACGATACGTTGTCCCGATTGATCACGTACACGTCTGACGCCTCGCACAGCGCCCGAATGCGTTGCCGCGCAGTACCCAGCACCACGCTCACCCGAAGGAGCGACAGGTGATCCCACTTGTCCGCCTCGCGCGACCACGTACTCTCTGCCACGCGCTTGGGCGCAATCACCAGCGCCTTCCCAATCGCTAGGCGATTATACTTGAGATCCTGTAGCGCCGTCAGGGTGATCGGCGTCTTGCCAAGTCCCATATCGAGAAACAGACCAAGCTTTGGCTCCTCGATCATCCGTCCGATGCAGTAGCTTTGGTATCCGTGCGCGACAAATCGCATTCCCCAAGCACCTCCCGTGTAAAAGCCTCGACACCTCGCGCGCCCCAGACCACGCGCACCGTGCAGCCCGCCCGCATGAGTTTATCAATCTGCCGTGCCTGCAGTTTCGATAGTCGCCCGGCGTCGGTCTTCAGCTCCACAAAAACCACCCGCCCGCCGGGCGCAATGACAATCCTGTCCGGCACACCGTCATTGCCCGGCGATGTGAACTTGTAGTATAGCCCGCCGGCGCGCCGGACGTTCTCGCCCAGCGCCCGCTCAATGTCTCTCTCCAGCATGAAAAACCTCCTGTGGCGGATTCGCACACGCACGCGTATAGTGGCGTTTTCGGGTGTTTAGGCACGTTAGGCGTTTGCGCATCCCCCTAATCCTCCTAATATATATTATTTATATTCTAGGGTAAATAGCTGTTACATCTGTTACATATAGCCTTAAACCCCTTGGTTTCATTGGTCTTTAGGCCGTATCAGATGTCGCCCAAGCGGTGTAACGTCCGAAAATCTGTGACAATGCCGTTGCACCACTCCTTATCTGTTACATGGCCTCTGTTACGCCTTTTCCGCACCTTTCGCGCCGTTCATACGTCCACGCGAAGCCGCGCTGTCGCCCATATAGTGTATTCAGTCCGGCTCTTGGCTCAAGCCCTTCGATGCGTGAAAGCAATGTGTTGATCGCCCGCGTGTCCCGCTGCAGCATTCGCCCCTTGTCATTCCCAAAGCATTCGCACCACACGTCCAGCGCGCATACCTGATCCCGCAGCACGGTTTCTACGCCCTCCTTCACGGCCATGCCGCTGAGCCACATGCGCCGCGCGCCCAGATCCAGTTTGCGCCAGTCTGCGGGCATGGGTGTCTCCAGAAACGCCCGGATCAACCCATCCCATGCGTTGAACTCCTTGTGTGTGTCTTGCGCCTTGCGTGCCGCCTCTTCCAGCGCGGCATCGTCCAGATGAAGGGGTTCGCCCAGCTGCCAGCAGGCGACCGCCTCCGCCCACACCTGATCCCGCACCGGTGCAAGCTCGGTAAACACGCAGGCGCGCGGCACGGTCGTCCTCACTTCCACAGGCCACCATCTTCGGTCCCCGGTCGCGTCCCGCAGAAACTCCTGCTCGTTCGTGGTGCCAAAGAATACGCACCGGCGCGGATACGTCTCGCTCCGCCGACCATAGGCCGCCCTGTAGGTGTCGTCCTGCCGCGATAGAAATTGCTTGACCGTGCTCATTTCAGACTTGGTCAGCGCGCTCAATTCGCCTAGCTCTACGAGCCATTTACCCTGGATCACCTCGCATGGGTCTTTCCCATCAAATGTGGTCAGGCTGTCACAAAACCACCTGCCGCCCAAGATGCGAAAGAAGGTGGACTTGCCCACGCCCTGTCCGCCGACGAGCGTCAGCACCCAGTCGAACTTGACGCCCGGCGTATATACGCGCGCGACCGCCGCCACCAGTGCCTTGCGCGTCACGGCGCGCGTGTATGGCGTGTCCTCCGCACCCAGATAGTCAATCAGCAGCGTGTCTAGGCGCGCCGTGCCGTCCCACACAAGCCCGTCTAAGTACTCGGCCACGTCGTTGTATCGGTGCTCTTTAGAAAACAAATCAATCACCCCGATCATTTTGTGTTCAGGAAGGTTCAGCTGCCACGCCTTTTCGAGGTAATGCTCAGCCCCGTGGTCGTCTGTGTCCGTCCACTGCCGGGCATCCGGCGATCGATCCCATGGAAGTCCTCCGCGTGCCATCAGCCGACTGGCAAATTGGTCAAAGGCAATGCCCCCGCGCAGCAGCGGGTCATTCCTGAGCACCAGCAGCCCGTTCTCCATCGTCTTGGCGCGTTGTCCGCCGATCCCGTCCTCGAGCGCCAGCGTCCAATTTAGGTCCTCGTTGTCCGCTACGTCGCCCGTCAGTTCACGAAAGTCTTCGCGTACCGCGTCCTGCTTTTCCCGCTCACGCAGCAACCGCACCGGCGCGTCGGCTTCGGCCAACAGCTTCATCGCGGCATAGCTGGGCAGGCGGTTGGGCGGCGTGTCCGGCTTTGCGTCGTCGTCCAGTTCGGAAAACCGGTGCAGTCGCACAAGGTCGTAGGCATTCACCAGTCGTCCACTTGTGGGGTCCGTTGCGTGGTGCGAGTATAGCCACTTGCCGTCTCCGTACAACACCGCTCCGCCGGTGGTCGAGCCTCCGGTAAAGGTGTAGCGCCCGTCGCCTGCGGGCTCATACGCACCGGGTAAAAAGGTATCCATTGCGCCCGGCACGTCGTAGACCCGGCAGAACGCACCCACAATGCCGCGCTTGGCGGTCGGATCCTCCTGTCGCTCGGATAGCCCGCGCTCTTTTTGCAGCGTACCCGGAACCTGTGGCCAACCGGCGATATCGCGCCAGTCGTCATAGGTGTGGAGCAGTCCGCCCGGGTCGGCAAAGGGCTTGTCCCCGAAGGCACAGACGTATGGGCTACCCGCGCACACGCTTGGCCAGTACATGAGCCGCGATGCCTCAAACGTTGTCGGATCGCACCATTCGATCCCGATATAGCCCGCCAGTCTGCGTGCGATGGGTTCATACTCGTCCGCAGGCACCGCCCGCGCAAGGGGCACAAGGACCCGCAGGCGCGGCGCATCCACCCGGTGCTTGCGCGTTGAATAGACACCGTAGGCACAGCCCAGCGCGTCAAGCCTGCGCAGCGCGTCGTCGGTCGCCATGGCGGGCAGGCTGTCAAAGTCCAGCGTTACCAGCTGGCGCGTGACAACGGCGCCTGCGCGGCGGCGATCGTCCACCAGCGTTCCGCCCACAAACCCGCCCACGTCCTTTAGGTCGTCCTGCTCAGCCTTGGGTTTTCGCAGATAGGCTTTCATGTCCAGAACGTCCTGCACCGGCGTTTGCAGCCGCCGGCACAATGCCGACCAGTACAGGGTCTGCTTAGGCCAAAGCGCTGCACGCCGGCTCCCCGCCGCGCTGATGGTCAGTTGCAGGTCGTATTGCATACAAGTGCCTCAATCTTTCATGTAATAAATACTTGAAAAGCCTGCGCCCTTTAGGCGCAGCCCGGGTGCCCAGTCAATGGGTCGTGCCATTTCTTCAAGCGCGATTTGAAGCGCGGACTGCGCGTCAGGCGTGTCGATGATCACCTCGTCGTGCACATGGAATACCACGCACAGCCCCCGCGAGCTCAACCGACAGATCAGCTCCGCCAGACAGTCGCGGGCAATCGCTTGCACCACGTTCTCGGTCAGCTTCCCGCCAAATGTCTCCTGCAGGTTCCATTTTTTGGTTTTCTGATCGTTTCCGGCATAGCGGATCGCCGCGCGGCCAAACCGGTTTTCGCCAATCTCGGGTTGGGCGTAGAACAGCGTGCGTCCGCTGGGCAATGTGATGTTCAAGAAGCGCTGCCCGGTTCGCGTGTCGCCCGTCAGCGAGAGCACCAACCCGCGAATGCCGGCGCTCTCGCCGGTGCGCAGCACCTGTAGTGCAGCGTTTTCGAGCGACCGCCATAGTCGGACGATGGCCGGGCTAGCCGCGCGCCACTTGCCGACGATGTCGGGCAGTTCGTCCTCGGTCAATCCCATTTCCAGCGCACCCATGGCAATCAGTGCCCCGCAGCTCCCGCCGTAGCCTAGCGCCAACTCCGCCACCTTGCCCTTCTGGCGCAGCGCGTACTCCGGGTTTCCCTTCTTGATTTGCTCGATGGGCACGCCAAACATGGCCGATGCGCTGGCTTCATAGATCTTTCCATGGGTGGCAAAGACGTTTTGTCGCCACGTCTCACCGGCCAGCCACGCGATCACGCGCGCCTCGATGGCCGAATAGTCGGCCACGACAAGTGTGTTCCCCGGGGAGGGGATGATGGCGGTTCGAATGAGCTGACTCAGCGTGTCCGGAACGTTTCCGTAGCACAGCGCGAGGGCCTCAAGGGATCCGGCGCACGCGAGCGAGCGCGCGAAGTCAAGGGTCTCTAGGTAGTTTCGCGGCAGGTTTTGCACCTGTACTAGGCGTCCTGCCCAGCGCCCGGTGCGGGCTGCCCCGTAGAATTGGAGCAACCCGCGTACCCGGCCATCTGCGCAGCACGCTGCGGCCAGTGCGTCGTATTTCTTGGTGCTGGTTTTGCCTAGCTGTTGGCGAAGCTCCAGCATCCGTGTCGCGCTTGCGCTGTCCACGCCCCGCAAAAGCAATTCTTGCACCGTGTCCTTGCGCAGGTTGGTAAGATCCGCTTCGTCCGACAGCTCGGTGTTCAGCCACTTGGTCAACTGTGCGCAGCTCTTGGGGTTTTCGAGACCGCTGATCGCGCGCGCCTCGTCCATCAGCTGCGCCGTCGTGCGCACGCCGATGGAGAGCGCACCTGCCACAAGCTGACGATCGATGGCCACGCCGCGCGCGTTCATGCCGGTATCCAGCGCCCACAGGTGCTGCTCTTCATCGGGAACCGGCCACGCGGACAGCTGCTTTTCCACTTCCCGCTCGGCTACTACGTCCTGTGCGCAATAGGTTTTAAACAGCATCCATTTTTCGGGCTCGTGTTCGGGCAATATGCGCGTCCGCCCGCCGTTTGTCTTGGTCAGCGGCTGCGGCACACAAAACGTGCGAATCAACGCGCGGCCAACGCCCAGCTTTGCGCGGTCTTCCGGTAGATGCAGGGCTGCGCCGATGTTGCCAAGCCCCATGGGATAGCCGCAGTACAGCCCATGCAGCATCGTGCAGCGCATCCGTCGCAGCAGATTTTCCGCGTCCACCGCATAGCCCAGTCGCGGCATATGCTGGGATAGGCACCACCACTCAAAGACCGCGTTGTAGGCATGCACGCATACGTCCGTCGCGCGTAGGTACGCCATGAACGCCCTGATCGCGTCGCCGTCGGGGTTGGAAGCGGTCAGGTCAATCACCGTCACCGGTCCGTCGCCCACAGCCCAAGCGATCAGGAGGATCTCAAAATTGGGCGATAGCGCGTATTTGTAGGCGCCGGAGGTCTTAAGGTTTATGTCGGAGTAGGTCTCGATGTCAACGGATATATGCCGCATCTCGCGTGCCTCCTCTGCCCTGGGGCGACAGGGCGCAATGTCACACCCTGTCGCCCTAACGTCATCCCGCGTAATAGCCGCCTGCAGACAGGCCGGTGATCGGATCAATCTGCGGAACGGCTTGCTGCGGCGCGTAACCCGGTATCTGCTGCGCGTAGCTCGGGTGTGACTGCTGCGCGTAGTCCGGCTGTGGTGCGGCCTGCTGTGGTGCGTAACCCGGCAGCTGCTGCGCGTAGCTCGGTTGTGGCTGCGGTGCGTAGCTCGGTTGTGGCGTGGCGTGTACGATGGGTTGAAAATCCTGTTCAGGGCTTCGGCGACTGCCGCCCAGCGGCTCGCCGTCGCGCACCTTCTGGACGTTGCCCAATCCGCACCCGATGCCCTTGCGGCCATTGCTGTTGTATGCCCAGAAGTCGACGGCCACATTTGCATACATGCCGGAATAGATTTGGGTGTCGTCAAGGATCGCTTGCAGCGCGTCATCTACCACCTTGGGCGGGTGCTTGGCGCTGGCGGTGAACACCCAACAGCCCTTGCACTCATCGCCAAAGCGCTGGCCGTCTGAGGGGCGGACGCCGTCACCGTCATAGATCGGGATAGCCACCATGGGTGGCACCACGCCGTTCCATTTGTCCTTGCCCTCGAGCTTTGCTGTCTCAACGGCGGCATCGATGCGTGCCTTGGTGGCCGTGTCAGTCTTGGGCACCAGCAGCGTCACGGAGTATTTGGGGTCGCCTTGGTCGGTCGGGCTCTTGTATGGGGTGGTCAGGTGGGCATAGGACAGCCGCGCGGGGCCGGTTACGACGTGTGTTTGTTCAGACATGGGTAGGTACCTCCTCAATTTTTGTGAAATCGTCTTCGGGCTTTCGGGGAAGGAGCGGTGGGCGTACGTCGGTTTCTGCAACCAGCGTGGGCTTCCCGGGTGGCTTGATCACGTAGTCCCCCAGCAGGGTGGTAAAGGTTTTTGCACCCATCAGGGTTTCCAGTGCCGCCAGAGTCAAGGGTTTGCGCACGTAGAGCGCGGCCTCGTCGTACTTTGCGGCCTTTGCGGCTGCGAAGGCCGCATCCTCGTCCGTCCAGCGGCGTTCGGCGCGCCCCGCAACCGCTTTGAAGCCGGGGATGGGGTTGCCCGACAGACATTGCGTCAGTGCGTAGTCCTCTAGGTCCTTTAGCAACTTGACCAGCGGCCGAAGCTGCGTGATGCGCCCGCCAACCTCGGCGGGGGAGAGCAGACGCGCAGGGGGCGGCGGGTCTCCGAAGTCCTCGGACAGCTGCCTTTCACAGCGAACACGGCATGATCCCCTGATCTGACAGTACTTGCACCAGTCGCCGGCGGCAGTCTCGCCCTCCCCCGCAAAGGCAAGCGTAGCTGCGGGCGCGACCACCGCATCCGCCCACGCGTGCAGGGCGTCCGGGGTCAGCGTGAATGCCGCGAGGTTGTTCATGCGCGGCTGAACGATGGCCATGGTCACGGTGTCCACGTGATAGAATGGGCTGTAGGCCTCAAGCGCGCCCAGCGCGTACAACATGAGCTGCGGGTTATGGTCTGTCTCGACGTAATTGCCTTTGCCGTACTTGAAGTCAATGACGACCAGTCGATGCTCGCCGATCAGGATACAGTCGCCGGTGCCAAATCCGTCCGGCACCCATTTCGACAGATCCAGTCGCTTTTCTACCGCGATGTGCGGCTTTTCGTTAAACGATAGCACTTGTCCCTCGATGTAGTCCAGGTACGCGTCCACATGCATCAGCATCTCAGCGTTGAAAAGCGGGCTTGTCGTCAGCGCACGGAACGCGGTGTTGAACTTTCGCTTGGTCATAGGCTCCACGTATAACTTGCGCAGGTGCAATTCCGCGATGGCGTGGGCAAGCGTACCTTCGGCGGCGGCAGGCCCCGCAGTGTCAGGAAGCCCCTCGGTCAGCCGTGCTGATGGCGGGCAGTGCAGCCACCGGTCAGCTGCTGACGCGGACAATAGCGCGTGGGCACTCATATCTGCGCCCCCATCCCGCGCAACTGCGCCGCAAACTCCCCAAATCGATCGGGTGGGAGCAGCGCCAATTGCTGAATCCCAAACGCCTGCATCAACTGGAGCACCTGCGGACGCATCCCCTTGTCCGCTACCACAGACGCCGCGCGCATGATCTCCTCGATCTTGTAGCTCGGCGCCACCGTCGGAACCAGCTGTGCCCCCAGTGTGGCTTCGGGTGCACCCACGGTCACGGGCACCGGTCCCTGCCTCTGAGCATCTGTCGGAACTTGCACCGGCACCGGTACAGGCGCCGTCGGAATCTGACCCCGCGTCGGCACGGTGGCCGTGGGCGCTTGTAATGGAAGCCCTTGCCCCCGCGCCGGTACGCCTGTCTTGCACGTCTGCGCGGACTCGCTCAGCTGCACAGGCGCGCCCGTCGGGATGCCCGGCGCCGCCTGTGCAGACACGAGTGCCGCCAACTGTTCCGCCGCAAACCGCAGCGCCGCCGCCAATTCACCAATCACCGGAGCATCCAGCTTCAAGTTGATTTCCATGTCCTTACCTCCTATTGTGTTTCTCCGTTCCCGCTTATTCATCTGTCCGCAACCTCGCATCAGCGCGCGTCCTGCTTTTTTCCGGGTCGGCTTGCCATTTGGTCGGGTTCAGGAGGTAATTTCCTTGCCTTCTGAGTCCTGCCCTCCCGACTTGTCCTCTCCGTCCTCAACAGACACCAGAGTGTCATATTGCAGACTGCAAATAGGGCGCACGCCGATGTTGCCGTAGAAAGCGTTGAAGACGCCAAGCGCGCCCGAATAGAAGACGCCGCGCACGTAATTCCCATCGTCATCCGCTCCACTTTTGGTTGACCACGGCGTACACGTCCACCACCCTTCCTTCACGGGCGGAATGTTGCGCCTGTACGCGCGGTAATTTTTGCAGGTAATAAGTCCAATCTTGACCTGGTCTAAATCATAATCACGCAGGCCGTCATCGCTGGTCAGGTCAAGGACCAAATCGTCAAACTTGCTCATGTCCGCGCCGTGGTCAACTAGATGATCGATAAATTTCCCATTCAGCCACGCCCGCAGGCCGGAATTTGTAAAGTCGTTTAGCCCGCCATCGTCAAAGGCTCGTTTTTCCACGACTCCCGCGCTGATGCACAGCGCGGTATCTACATCCTCTTCATCCCACGATTCAAATTCCGGGTAATCCAGCAACGCCCACTCGATCCCGCCATAGCTAAACAGGCTCCCGCACTCCAGATCCCGCAGCATCTTGGTTTTCATTTCGTTTCCTCCTCCGCGCATTCGCCTAGCCACTCCTCAAATTCCGCAACCTCGCAGCTTCGCACCCAGTCCCACCGAGCGACCCACCCGATCACCACACCGGCCACGCACAACGCCGGCCCCGCCCACCCCGGCAGCGTTCCCCCGCGCAGCCACTGGCGCAGGCCATCAAGGGCGAGCAGCAGATACTCACACATAGAACCGGCTCCCCGTCTTTTCCATGTGCCGCGTGGCGCGCGCCTCGAAATCGAGCGTCTTCGGCGCGCACATGTACCGAACCAGTGATGTCGTGTCGATTCGCGCGCCATCGCAAACCGCCGTGATGCGGCCATCCTCGGCCATGCGCTTGATCGTCGCCGCGTTCTTGCCCGCGATCCGACCCGCCTCGGAAAACGCCACGGTCGCGCCATAGGCTCGGATCATGATCTCGCACAGCTCCCCAAATGTCAGTTGCGGCACCAGCACCTCCAGCGCGCACGGCGCGTCCTGCGGGGGCGGGGTTCGTTGGCTCTTGTAAAGCTCCATGGT
This sequence comes from Clostridia bacterium, assembly GCA_036645575.1. Lineage (GTDB taxonomy): Bacteria > Bacillota > Clostridia > Christensenellales > Aristaeellaceae > JAVXNW01. Next base: position 22,695 of record JAVXNW010000031.1, read on the forward strand.
TAGCCCTCCTTATCCTCTTCATCCTCGGGCAGAGTAACGCCCGCAATCAGTTCTTCCAGGGTAATACCCAGTCCGCGCGCCAAGCGGAGGCAGTCATTCAGGGAAGGGTTGCCTCGTCCAGATTCCCAAAAGTTGATGTTCCGACAGTTCACACCAGAGCGCCGAGAGAGTTCCAATTGGCTGATCCCGGCATCAAAACGATGGTTGCGGATGGCCTGGTGAATGGTCATTGGGGTATTACCTCCTTGATGAAAAAGGTCGTGTAAAATCGTTCATAGAATCTACTTGTTGTGTTGACTTTGGCAGTTGTCTACTATATAATGTGGTTTAGCAGCTACTGCACGTTGCCACTAAAGAGGAAGGAAGTGAACGTATGTCCAGAAAAAAACAATGGGTTTCACCACGCCCCGATGGGAGGATACGGAGCAAGGATAGTTACGGTAACGATCCGTGCCCACCTGTTGATACAGAGCACTGAGTATCACGCGGCTTCAACCTGACGACTATCCGGTCACTTGCCGTAGTTACCGCATCATCTGTAATTACGGCAAGTTCTTTACCCGCTCTAACGTCCTCGACGATAAGCCGTTCATACTCACCGGATAGGATGTTGTTCCCTTCCGTTTGTGCCAAGCGCCCCCCAATGTTCCGCAGCTGTGCCTCGTATAGCATCTTCACGTGTACATGCACCAACGCCGTGCGCGTATCGCCGGCCGATTCTGCACAAGCCGCGAGCATCTCGCGCTCCGCGATCTTGTCCCGCAATTCCGCTGCTGTCGCCTCATAGATTGCCGCCATTAAGGTTACACCTCCTGTTGTCTTGCCCACCCCGGCTCAATAGATGCTGTTGTTATAGTACGCTTCCGCCTCACCGACGGTCTTGCGCTCAAATTCTGCTTTGATTCGCCCGGTAATGCGCTTAATGTCCGCTTTTCCCATGCCCGTGCGTTCCATCGCCAGTATCGCGTACCCCAGACAAGCGGCGTTGCTCCACGCGTCCAGCATCCCCATAAGATCCTCTAGGCTAATGACTTTCACGTCTTCCATGATTTTCCCTTTCCGGGGCGTCCTCTCGCCCCTGCGCGTCCCAGTCGGTTGTGCTTGTGTTACGTATGCGTTGCGTGGTATAATGTGGTAAAAAGCAGAGGAGTGCGTATGTGTGAATGATACAGTCTTGGCCGCGCTGATCGGTGGTCTCGTTGCCTCCATCCCCAATTTAACGGCGGTAATTGTGGACTTGGTGAAATCTCGGCGCCAGCAGCGACATGACGAGAAACTGCGCTACTTCGACATGTACGCAGCGCCGCGCTTTAAAGCAATCGAAAACTATGCGCGTATACTGACCGACCACGTCTCTTGTCTCTATGACAACAGCGGAGATATAGAGAAGCTGTACATCGACGCCTATGAGCAAGCGTGTCTATTTGTGTCGGAAGACACTCGAGAATTGATGAATGCCTCGCACGGGGTATTGATCCCGGTAATGGGGGGTGGGATCGTTCCTCGATATGGGGATTCTCGACAGGCGCTCCGCTCCCCGGAATACAATGCTCTACTTGCCGCACTCCGTCGCGAACTTACAACGTCAATCGGATCAGAAGAACAACCAAAGCGCCAGAACCAGAAGAACCATTCCAAATGTCATCTGCAAGCCATAGCGGATAAGGCTTCGAAGTGGATTGCTGTCAATCGTCTCAGAAAGGGAACAGACGACCTCCGCGATCACAAAACCGAGGATGAAGCAAATAAATCCAGTAAAAAAAGCCCCGAGGTTTGAGTCTGTCACCAAAGGCACCTCCTTTCAATGCGCTTGCCCGATACCGCTGCTGAACTTTTTACAAGAGCGGTGATAGCTGAATCCAAAGTGCTGTGCCAATCGCTGCACCTACCACCCATAGCGTACACGTTCGAAACCAACCGTAGGAGAGCCTCGCGTAGCAAAAAATCCATAGAAGGGATAGCATAGCGTTGATCGTCTTTCCGCACATGTCCGCATCTCCTTTATGAGAAACTTACCGCCCCCTACGCCGTTTGGTCTAGGCAGATTGGTTAACGCTTTCCCGTGATTTCTTTGATCATGCGCTCTGTCGCACGATCGATGATTTCGCGGGTTTTCTCTTCGCTGAGCAAATCGTTATGCTCTGTTGCGAGGTAATACAGAAGTCCCCTTACCGCTGCGTAGTATGCGACCCACTTACTCACAGCTAGAACCAGCAGAAGCAATAGGACGATTACCGGTATCCACATCATTAACCCCTCCTCCTTTCTACGCCGTTTGGTCGGTTGCG
>JAVXNW010000032.1:0-24901 GCA_036645575.1 Clostridia bacterium
GAACTAACCCTAAACCGGATTGCTCCTTTTACCTCAAACCCATGTGGGTTCGTGGTCTTATGCGGTATTAGCACCTGTTTCCAAGTGTTATCCCCCAGTCTAAGACAGATTGTTCACGCGTTACTCACCCGTCCGCCGCTGAAATGTTCCCAACACGCATTGGTCCGACGCCTCTTTGCCTCTACTGCGTCCCCTTCCTTTCACTTGGCTTCCGCTCCTGCTTTCGCAGTCGCTTCCCCCCAGCTTCCGGTCGATTCCGCCCCTTCGGCTCCTCGTCCAACCAATCCGTGTCAAGAGCATCTCCGCTCGACTTGCATGTGTTAAGCACGCCGCCAGCGTTCGTCCTGAGCCAGGATCAAACTCTCGTGTTTAATCCTTCGTCGTAAGCTTCCTGCACGCCAATGCAGTCCCCTTACGATTCCTAACTCAATTGAATCTGACTGTTCTTATCTCTCTCGCTCTCGCTGTATCGTTTTCAAGGATCGTCCCGCGCCTTCGTCCCTCGCTCGCCGCCCTGCGTTTCTTGCGGCTCGCTTTGTTTCTCGTGCGCCGCGCTCCGTTTCTCGAGCGCTTGTATATAATATCATGCCAGCCCTTCAATGTCAACACCTATTTGCTCGAAATGTGTCCTTTTTTCTGTTAAGAAAGGAATTTCCCGCTAAAACCCGACCAACATGGGCTGAATCTGACATTTTTCCAGTGCAAAGCGGGCCGATTCTGCGATTAATCCTGCATTTAGCACTAGTGAGGTGGGTTTTGCGACCGGATCGTCCTGTCCAAAGGGTACAAAGAAGATGTTTTTACGACTCAGCAGCACGCCAATGTTGTGCGCGGCCACGGATAAGCCGTCGTTGCTCGACAAACCGATCAGCACCGGCCGGTCGTTGCGCAATTGCGACTTGCAGGCCATGGTGACCGACGTGTCCGCGATGCCCGCGGCAAGCTTTGCGCAGGTGTTTCCGGTGCAGGGCGCGACGATGACCAAGTCGAACCACTTTTTAGGCCCGATCGGCTCCACTTCCGGGATGGTGGTGAGCGGCGCGCACCCGCATAGCTCGGTCATGCGCGCGCGCACCTCGGCGGCGCTGAAAAAGCGCGTGTCCAGTTGATCGACCGCGGGCGAAAAGATCGGGGTGAGGCGCGCGCCCGCATCCTTTAGGGCGGGAAGCGCCGAAAACACCTTGGCCAATGTGCAAAACGATCCGGTCAGCGCGATGGCGATGCGCGCGCCCGCCAAGTTGTTGGTCACGTCAAACCGCTCCCTTCATCAGAAGTTGCAGCGAAGTGAGCAGCGCGGCGCCCGCGCTCTCGGGGCAATAGCGTCCGGGCAGCGCGGGTTCGCGCCAGGCGTTGAGCCAGCGTGCCTCGGCGGCGGCCAGATCCACGCCATAGGGCGCGCTCGACAGGTCGATCAGCAACACGCGCCGATTGAGCAATTCCACGCGCCGCGCGTCCAGCACGCGCTCGGGCGGCGTTGAGAAGACGATCTGCTGGGTCGGCAACAGCGCGTCAAGCTGCACGATATCCACCGCGCGCGCGCCCTTGCCCTCCGCCTCGAGCCGCGCTTCCTTGCGCCGCGCCGCGACGCTCACCTCTGCGCCGTATCCGTTTAGCATGCGATGCAGCGCCTTGCCGATGCGCCCGTAGCCGATGATGAGCACCTTGGCCATATGAAGCTCATAGGCCGCGCGCTCGGCAGCCATATGTATCGCGCCTTCGGCCGTCTGGCGTCCCAGCGCCTCCATCAGCCATTCGTCCTCGTCCAATCGGATGATTTTATGCCGCGCCGACACCTTTTCCGGAACGTCTCCCGCGCCAAACAGCGCAAGGCTGGTTCCCGCGCCCAGCAGCTCCAGCAGTTCCTCGACCGTATACTGCGCGCTTGAAAGCGGCATGGCCGGCCCCTTGGCAAAGGGATTGGGCATGACGACGCATTCGGCCTTGCCAAGATCGGCCTTGCTCGCCTCGGGAATGTCGTAAAGGCCGGCGCGCTCCAGCCCGAATGCCGCGGCGCGGATGCCCAGCGCGCACGCCCGCCTGACCAGATAGGCATAGCGAAGGTCTCCGCCAATGGCGATAAATTGCATATTCCCTTTCTCCTTTCAAAAACGCGGCCCCCGTGCCTGCGTTCCCCTGACACGTTCACCTTATGCCGCCCGCGCAATATGGGTGCGCAGGGCAACGAAAAGCCCCCGACCGCGCAAGGCGATCGAGGGCTTGTTTTTCATCCGGCAAGATACGATCCAGATACTATATAGAAGAGACAACTGGATGGCGGCGCTAAAGCACGCAATTTTCGATGTTTCCGGCATCGTTGGCGACCTGCGCGAGCGTGATCGAGTCCAGGTATTGATTGACCACCCTGTCCAGCCCTTCCCAAACCGGGAGCGTGCAACATTGTGCCTTGCGCGGGCAGTGGTTTTCCGCCTCCGCTAGGCAGGCGACCGACGCGAGGCTTCCCTCCGCCGCGCGCAAAATTTCGCCCACGGTGTAGGCCTCCGGCAGGCGCGCTAGCTGATAGCCGCCGCCGGTCCCGCGCGCGCTCTTGAGCAAGCCCTCCTTCGACAGGAGCATGATGATCTGTTCCAAGTATTTGACCGTAATGGCCTGTCGGGCGGCGACTTCCTTGAGCGGGACGTAACTACTGCGCGCGTTGATCGACAAGTCCGCCATGACCCGCAGCGCATAGCGCCCCTTGGTTGTGATTCGCATGAAAAACACCTCGCTATGATGACGTCCGCCAATATTGTATCACAAAGTCCCCTGCAAAACCAGTCATTTTGCTCATTTGTGGCAATTATGGTCTAGCAAACGTGCGGGCCTGCGCTTCGCGCATTTTCGGGCGACAAATGGCGCACGCCCGCGCGGCCATCGCAACACAATTTGCCTTGACAGTACGCCCACAAGCGCCGTATAATTTTTTTGTTATAATAGGTTGGGGAGGAATTTCCATCATGAACAAATTGCCCGAATTATTCGGCACAAAGGTGTTCAGCGAAAGCATCATGCAAAAGCGCTTGCCCCACGACACCTATAAGATGTTTAAAAAGCGGCTTGCGGACGGGCAGGCCCTCACGCGGGACATCGCCGACGTCGTGGCCTCCGCGATGAAGGACTGGGCGGTCGAGCAGGGCGCCACCCACTATACGCACTGGTTCCAGCCCATGACCGGCATCACGGCGGAAAAGCACGACGCCTTCATTTCGCCGGTCGGCGACGGCGTCATGATGGAGTTTTCAGGCAAGGAGCTGATCTCGGGCGAGCCGGACGCGTCCAGCTTTCCGTCGGGCGGCCTGCGCGCGACCTTTGAGGCGCGCGGCTATACCGCTTGGGACCCCACCTCCTACGCCTTCATCAAGGACGACACGCTGTGCGTTCCGACCGCGTTTTGCGCCTATACCGGCGAGGCGCTCGATCAAAAGACGCCGCTGCTTCGCTCGATGGAGGCGCTCAACGTGCAGGCCAAGCGCATCCTCCGCCTCTTTGGCCGAAATGACGTCAAGCGCGTCACCGCGACCGTCGGCGCGGAGCAGGAGTATTTTTTGATCGATCTGGACGCCTTTAAGCGCCGCCCCGACCTCATCTATACCGGCCGCACGCTCTTTGGCACGAAGCCGCCCAAGGGGCAGGAGCTGGACGACCACTACTTTGGCGTGCTCAAGCCGCGCGTCTCCGCGTTTATGAAGGAGCTCGATCAGGAACTGTGGCAACTGGGCGTTCCGGCCAAGACCGAACACAACGAGACCGCGCCCGCGCAGCACGAGCTTGCGCCCATCTTCACCTCCGCCAACATCGCGACCGACCACAATCAGCTGATGATGGAGCTGATGAAAAAGATCGCCAGCCGCCACAACATGGCGTGCCTGTTGCACGAAAAGCCATTCGAGGGCGTAAACGGCTCAGGCAAGCACAACAACTGGTCGCTCTCGACCGACACGGGCATCAATTTGCTGGAGCCGGGCGCGTCGCCGAGCGACAACGCGCAGTTCTTGCTGTTTTTGTGCGCGGTCATCCGCGCGGTGGACGAGCATCAGGACCTTTTGCGCATTGCGGTCGCCTCCGCGGGCAACGACCACCGGCTGGGCGGGCACGAGGCGCCGCCCGCGATCGTGTCGATGTCGCTGGGCGACGAGTTGACCGGCATCCTGTCGGCGCTTGAGACCGAGGACGCCTACGACCGCGTCGAGCGCTGCGAGATGAACATCGGCGTCAACTTCATGCCGCGCTTCCCGCGCGACACCACCGACCGCAACCGCACGTCGCCCTTTGCGTTCACCGGCAACAAGTTTGAGTTTCGGATGCTGGGCTCCTCATCGTCCGTGGCCGGACCCAACGTGATCCTCAACACCATCGTCTCCGACGTGCTGAAAGACTTTTCAGACGAACTGGAGAACGCGAAGAACTTTACCGGCGCGCTCAACGCGTTGATCCGCGACACGATCCGGGCGCACAAGCGCATCATCTTCAACGGCAACAACTACACAAGCGACTGGATGCAGGAGGCCGAGCGGCGCGGCCTGACCAACTGGCCCTCGTCCGCCGAGGCGCTGTGCCACTTTGCCGATCCGCACAACGTGGATCTGTTCAAGCGCCACGGCGTATTCACCGAGGCGGAGATCAACTCGCGCCAGGAGATCATGCTGGAAAACTACGCCAAGGTGATCGCCATCGAGGCGCTGACGATGCTCGACATGGTGAGCCGGGACATCCTGCCGGGGCTGCTCAACTATTCGGCCAAGATCGCGGGCGACGCCAAGGTCAAATCAGACATCGGCGTTTCCAACCAGCTCGAGCGCAAGCTGTGCGCGCGCCTTTCGCTGCTGGCCGATCACATCCAGTCGGGCTACGAACGCTTGGCCTCCGCGCTTGAAAAAGCGCCGCAAACCGCCGCGCCGGAAACGCGCGCACGCGCCATTCACCTAGCGGTGCTGCCCGCAATGGCGGCGCTTCGCGCCTCGGTTGACGAAGCCGAGCCGCTGGTTCCCACCAAATTGTGGCCCTATCCCAACTACGGCTCGCTCTTGTTCAGCGTCAGCTGAGGCTATCAGCCCGCTCTTTGCTTCTACAATGGGCGCGGACAAATAAAAAACGTGGAGAGCCTAGGCTCTCCACGTCAATTGTCTCACTGGTAACGCTCCCGACAGGGATGTACCGTACCTTTACCCGCGCTCTGTTTGTCCTTTGGGGGGGCAGGCCTAGCGCGAACCGCGTTAGCGATTAATTTTTACTGCCTCTTCGCGGCGAAGCACTCGCTGCAATAGATGGGTCGATCATTCTTAGGAATGAACGGAACGCGGGTCGGCTTGCCGCACTCTGCGCACACGGTCTCAAACATCTCGCGCGCCTCGCCGTTCGAACGGCCAGCCTTGCGGGCATCGCGGCAGGCTTTGCAGCGCGTGGGCTCATTCTGGAAGCCCTTCTCCGCGTAGAACGCCTGTTCACCGGCTGTAAACACAAACTCATTGCCACAATCCCTGCATACCAGCGTCTTGTCTTCGTACATGGAATTTTTCCCCCTGTTGATTCTGATTCAGTTGCGTGCCTTCAGCTGACCTGGTCTTTGACCCCACACCCGCCGACCGGAACTTTCGCTACTAGGCGCATAGCGCCCCCCACTACTGACTCTCTCAGCGGGAAACCCGCTGGTCGGACTAACATCTAAGCCGCACCGTGCTCGCCGGTACTTTGACCGGTTTACGTGGATCGCTTTGCCTGCGACTGGCATCGACTTTCAACCACAGACCTGAACGCTTCACAACCACGACCTATTATAGCAAATGCCCGCCGCAAATGCAAGTGTTTTTTAACTGCCACTTTACTTTTTTTGCGCGCTTTGACGCTTTTTTTTGCAAATTCCCCTATTTGGCACACGCCAGCGCGATCAGTTCGACGCTGAGCGCGCCCGCCGCCCTGAGCGCCAGCGCGCATTGGTTGCAGGTTTCGCCGGTGGTCATCACGTCGTCCACCAGCAGGATTCGCTTGCCCGCGACAAAATCGGTCGCGCGAAACGCATTGTCCAGGTTGTGCCGCCGCTCGTTTCCCGACAATCGCGCCTGCTGACGCGTCCTGCGCACCCGAAGCAGCGCGCCTGTCGCGCAGGGAATGCCGCTCGCGCAAGACAGCGCCGCGCACAGCTTTTCCGCATGGTTAAACCCGCGCTCAAGCACGCGCCGCTTGTGCATCGGCACCGGCACAAGCACGTCGGGCACCTCCATCCCCTCGGCGATCATCGTGTCGCTGAGCTTTGTGCCCATCCACTCGCTCATCGCCCACACGCCGCCGTATTTCATCCGGCGAATCATCTGGCTGATGGGCGGCGCGTAAAAGTAGGCGCAGCGCGCCAGCGTCACGCCCTCCTTGGGCCAGTCGCGGCAGGTCTTGCACCTTTTCGCCTTCCCCATTGGATGCCCGCAGCGGCTGCAACGGTTGATCCCCATCCGCGCGATCGGCACAAGCTGCCGGTCGCACGCCGCGCAAAGCCAGTCCTCGTCCGCGCCCAGCGGATCCCCGCACCCCATGCAGTTGGCCCGCGAGGGAAAGAGCAATTCCAACGCCCCTGCCCCCAGCGCCCCCCACACCCCCTTCACAGCAGCGGACGCTTCTTGGCAATCAGCGCCGGACGCTTGCTCTTGGGATAAGGCTCGCGCACATCCGCGCGCCCCAGCAAATAATCTACGCTCGTCGCGTACCGATCCGCCAACTTCGTTTGAACCAGATCCTCGTCTTCGCGCAAATCGCGCAGTCGTAAATAAATCATGCTTCCGCTCACCTCATGGGCCTATCTGCCCTTGTTTTAAGTGATCTCCCCTTTGATTATGGGTATTTCCATTGAACGCGCCCTGTTTTAATGCCCATTCGGTTTGTTCAATGGTATCTCCATTATTATACATCTCCCATGAAAAAATAGCGCCCCACAACGGGGCGTTTTAACGCGCATTGCACAATTTTTTACGAGCCAAGTAAGCTGGATCATCAAAATTTTCTTTTTTTTAAGAAAACTATTGCGCGGGGGCGCGGCATGTGTTATTATTTAGACAGAAAGTACGGGCGGTTTGTGCGGATGTGCGCCGTGCTGGAGCTGTAAGGAAGTGCCGTGCGCACGGGCTGGCCATTGATGGGCAGCTTTTTTTATACTTCTGCCGACCTTGGCCACTGCGATTGAATGGATCGGGTGGTTTTTTTGTTAAAAACGCCCGGCGACAGAAGAAAGGGGCTATCACCATGAGATTAATGGGCAACGGGCGGCTTGTGACACGGGACGATGCGATGCCGTACCTGGAGAACGGCTGCGTCGCCATGTCGGGGGATCGGATCGTCGAGGTGGGCGAAACCGCGCTGCTTCAGGCGAAATACCCGGACGCGGATTTCCTGGACGCCAAGGGCGGCGTCATCATGCCCGGCATGATCAACGCGCACCACCACATCTACTCGGCGTTTGCGCGCGGGCTTGCGATCAAGGGCAACCAGACGCGCAATTTTCTGGAGATCTTGGACAACCTGTGGTGGACGATCGACCGCGAATTGACGCTTGAGGATACGCGCTTAAGCGCCGAAGCCACATTCATCGACTGCATTGAAAACGGCGTGACCACGATTTTCGACCACCACGCAAGCTACGGCAGCATTGAAGGAAGCCTCTTCACCATTGCGGACGCGGCGCGCAAGTACGGCGTGCGCGCCAATCTGTGCTATGAAATATCCGACCGCGACGGCGCGGACAAGATGCGCGCGGCGGTCAAGGAAAACGTGGATTTCATTCGCTACGCCGAGAAGGACGCGGATGACGCGCTCAAGGGCGTCATGGGTCTGCACGCGCAGTTCACGCTGAAAGACGAGACGCTCGACTACTGCGCGAGCCAAAACCCCGCCGGCGCGGGCTACCACGTCCACGTGGACGAGGGGATCGAGGACGCGCTGATGTGCCTCAAAGAGCACGGGAAGCGCCCGGCGTTCCGCCTCCACGACTTTGGCATTCTGGGCAAAAAGACGCTGTGCGGCCACTGCACCCACGCAAGCGCTTCCGAGATCGACCTGATTTACGAGACGGGCAGCATGGTGGCGCACAACCCGGAGAGCAACATGGGCAACGCCATCGGCTGCCCGCCGGTGCTCAAGATGTTTGAAAAGGGCATTCTGATCGGCCTTGGCACCGACGGGTACACAAGCGACATGCTGGAGAGCTATAAGGTCGCCAATCTGCTCCACAAGCACCATCTGTCGGACCCGACGGTCGCGTGGAGCGAAATCCCGGCCATGCTCTTTCACAACAACCGCGAGATGGCTGCACGCTTTTTCGAGCGCCCGATCGGCATTCTGGCCCCGGGCGCGCACGCGGACGTCGTGGTCATGGATTACGACCCGCTGACCCCGATGCACGCGGGCAACATCAATTCCCACGTGCTCTTTGGCATGAACGGGCGCATGACCGCCACCACAGTGATCGGCGGCGAGCTTAAGATGAAGGATCATCAGCTGATCGGCGTTGACAAGCAGGCCGTGATGGCGCACTGCCGCGAGCAGGCGCAGGATCTGGCCAGCCGCATCAACGCGGGCCGATAGACCTTTCTTCCAATTATACGTTAAGAGGAGGGACACCCCCATGGGAGACAGGATGAGGCCGATTCCCTTTGCGGAACTGATGGACTGGGCGCTTGGCGAGTACGCGCGCTCAAAGAGCCTTTTTGGCGTAAACGCGCTGTATTTCCACGCATCCGATAAGGTGCTGCCCATTTTCGGCGAATCGATCGAGACGCCGTTTGGCCCGGCGGCGGGGCCGCACACGCAGCTTGCGCAGAACCTGATCGCCGCCTACGCGGGCGGCAGCCGCTTTTTCGAACTAAAGACGGTGCAGAAGCTGGACGGCGAGGATCTGCCGGTCGCCAAGCCCTGCATTCTGGCCGAGGACGAGGGCTACAACGTGGAGTGGTCCACGGAACTTCGCGTGCCCGAGGCGTTTGACGAGTACGTAAAGGGCTGGTTTGCGCTCAAGCTGCTGAGCCGAGAGCTGGGGCTTGGCGCGCCGGACGGATTTGTGTTCAACATGAGCGTGGGCTACGATCTGGCGGGCATCCAATCGCCCAAGATCGACCGCTTCATCGAGGGACTCAAGCAGGCCCAAACCAGCGACATCTGGCAAGAATGCGCCGCTTGGGCCAAGGCCAACCTCGCCCGCTTTGCGCGCGTGGACGCCGCCTTCATCGACAGCATCGATTCGCGCGTGTGCAAATCGATCACGCTTTCGACGCTGCACGGCTGCCCGCCCGACGAGATTGAGCGCATCGCGACCTACCTCATACAGGAAAAGCACTTGAACACCTACGTCAAGTGCAACCCCACGCTCTTGGGCTATGACTTTGCGCGCACGACGCTTGACAAGATGGGCTACGATTATTTGGTGTTTGACGACCACCACTTTCGGGACGACCTGCAGTACGCCGACGCGGTGCCGATGTTTGAGCGGCTGCTTCACTTGGCCGCGTGCACGGGCGTCGAGTTTGGCCTCAAGCTCACCAACACCTTCCCGGTCACGATCGCGCGCGGGGAACTGCCGGGCGAGGAGATGTACATGTCGGGAAAGAGCCTGTTCCCGCTGTCGATTAACCTGGCCAAGCGCATCGAGCACACGTTTGGCGGAAAGCTTCGCGTGTCTTATTCCGGCGGCGCGGACTATTTCAACGTGGACAAGATCTTTTCTAGCGGCGTGTGGCCGATCACGATGGCGACCACGCTGCTCGCGCCCGGCGGCTACAACCGGCTAAAGCCAATGGCGGAAAAGCTGGCGGCGCTTCCCTATCAGCCCTTTGCCGGGGTCGATCTTTCAAAGCTCGACGCGCTGGCCGCAAGCGCCATCATCGACCCGCGCCACCAAAAGCCGCTGAAACTCGCGCCCAGCCGCAAACTCAAAAGCGAAGTGCCGCTGCTTGACTGCTTCCTTGCGCCCTGCAGCGAGGGCTGCCCGATCCATCAGGACATCCCTACCTATTTAAAATTGGTCGGCGAAGGAAAATACGCCGAGGCGCTTTCGGTGATCTGCGAGAAAAACCCGCTGCCCACGATCACCGGCACGCTCTGCCCGCACACCTGCGCGCTCAAGTGCACGCGCAATTTCTACGAAGCGCCGATCACGATCCGCGAAACCAAGCTCATTGCGGCGGAAAAGGGCATGGCGGACTACTTGGCGGCGCTTGCGCCCGCAAACGCGCGGCCTGAAAAGGTCGCGATCGTGGGCGGCGGCCCGGCCGGCATGGCGGCGGCGTTTTTCCTTTCGCGCGCGGGCGCGCAGGCGACCATCTTTGAAAAGCGCGCGCAGCTGGGCGGCATCGTTCAGCACGTGATCCCCGCGTTCAGGATTAGCGATTCGGCGATCGCGCGCGACGCGCGGCTTTTGCAAAAATTGGGCGTTCAAATCCACTTAAACACCTGCGCGCCGTCAAAGGATGAGCTGCTTTCGCGCGGCTTTACGCACATCATCTTGGCGGTGGGCGCGTGGCAGCCGGGCAAGCTCGCGCTTGCGTCGGGCGAAGCGCAAAACGTGATCGAGTTCCTCGAATCGCAAAAAGACGGAAGCGCCGCCCCGCTTGGCGAAAACGTCGTGGTCATCGGCGGCGGAAATACCGCGATGGACGCGGCGCGGGTGGCCGTGCGCGCGCCGGGCGTCAAGCGCGTGTCGCTCGTCTACCGCCGAACGGTCAGGCAAATGCCGGCCGACCTTGAGGAATTGGAGCTGGCGCTGGCCGACGGCGTGACCTTTTTGCCGCTGCTCAGCCCGGTATCGCATGAAGACGGCCGCCTCACGTGCGACAAGATGCGCCTGGGCGCGCCCGACGCGAGCGGACGGCGCGCGCCCGAGGCGACCGGCGAGCGCGTTCAGGTCGCGGCGGACAGCGTGATTGCGGCGGTCGGCGAGAAGGTGGACGCGCAAATGCTGCGCGACTATGGCGTGGCGCTTGGCGCGCGCGGCCTTCCCGAACACTGCGAAAACGGAAACCTGTTCGTCGTGGGCGACGCTTTTTCCGGCCCGGCGACCGTTGTCGAGGGCATTGCCGACGCGACGCGCGCGGCCTACGCGATTCTGGGCGGCGCGCCGGAAGACAGCCCGTATGCGGCTGACCCCGCGCACCTCAAGGCAAAGCGCGCCACGTTTGCGCCTGCCGGGGACGCCGCGCAGGAGGCGACGCGCTGCCTGGGCTGCTCGGTGGTGTGCGAAAACTGCGTGGACGTCTGCCCCAACCGCGCCAATATCGAGGTGCTGGTGCCCGGCATGGCCAAGGCGCAGATCGTCCATCTGGACAAATTGTGCAACGAGTGCGGCAACTGCGCCGTGTTCTGCCCCTACGCGAGCGCGCCCTACAAGGACAAGTTCACCTTCTTTGGCTCCGAAGCGGATTTCATGAACAGCGAAAACCAGGGCTTCTTCTCCCTTGGCGAGGGCCGCGTGCGCATCCGCTTTGCCGGCAAGATCTACGACGACACGCTGGACGCGCGCGCCAAGACCGACGCGCACTTGGTCTCCCTGATGGCTACCGTGCTACGCGACTACGCCTATATTCGCTAATCCCCGCCGCGATCGAAAGGGGCGCTGACCCCCCGATCAAGAAAATCGCTGACACTCGCCGCGATCAAGGGATCGCTCATCCCCGCCGCGATCGAATAGACCTTCGATCGCGGCAGACGACCGAACCGCTGAAGGAGGCGCGTTGGTTTGTTGATTATCAAAGGCGGCGCGATGGTTACGCCGCTGGCCACCTACCTTTCGGATCTGGCGATTGAGGACGGCAAGATCGTTCAGATCGACCAAAATATCATGCCGCACCCGGGCGATCAGGTGCTTGACGCGCGGGACGAGCTGATCTTCCCCGGCTTCATCGACGGACATACCCACTTCGACATGGACAACGGCGTGACGGTGACCGCGGACGACTTTGCCTCGGGCACGCGCGCGGCGCTCGCGGGCGGCACGACCACGGTGGTGGACTTTGCGACGCAGGACAAGGGGGCAACGCTTGAAAGCGCGCTTGCGGCGTGGCATGAAAAGGCGGACGGCAAGTGCAGCTGCAACTACGCGTTTCACATGGCGATCACCGACTGGAACGAGCGCGTCAAGGCGGAGCTTCCCGCCATGTTTTCAAAGGGCGTGAGCAGCTTCAAGCTGTATCTGGCTTACGACGCGCTGCGGGTAGACGACGCGGCGGTGTACGACGTGCTGCTTCAGATGAAAAAGCTGGGCGGGATCGTGGGCGTGCACTGCGAAAACGGCACGCTGATAGACGACTTTGTCGCGCGCGAAAAGGCGCTTGGGCACCTATCGCCTAGCGCGCACCCGGTCAGCCGCCCGCCGGAAGCCGAGGCCGAGGCGATCTCGCGGCTTCTCTACATCGCGCGCCTGGCCGACTGGCCGGTGCACATCGTCCACCTGTCGAGCGCCTTGGGGCTTGAAGAGGTGCGCAAGGCGCGCGCGCGCGGGCAGAAGGTCTACGTGGAGAGCTGCCCGCAGTACCTGTTGCTCGACGACAGCCGCTATCAATCTGCCGGCTTTGAGGGCGCAAAATACGTGTGTTCGCCGCCGCTTCGCAAAAAAAGCGACCAGCAGGCGCTCACCGACGCGCTTCGTGCGGGCGAGATCGACACGCTCGCGACCGACCATTGCAGCTTCAACTATGAGGGACAAAAGACGCTTGGCCGCGCGGATTTTTCCAAGATCCCCAGCGGCCTTCCGGGCGTCGAGCATCGCCCGGCGCTCACCTACAGCTACCTTGTCGAGGATCACGTGATTTCGCTCGAGGGCATGTGCCGCCTGCTCAGCGCGTCGCCCGCCCAGCTGTTTGGCATGTACCCGCGCAAGGGCGCGCTTTTGCCGGGCAGCGACGCGGACATCGTGCTGTTTCGCAGGACGCCGCAGGTGCTCTCGGCCAAGGATCAGCACATGCGCTGCGACTACACCCCCTACGAGGGCTTCCGTCTGACGGGGTGCGCGGCCACCGTGATCCTGGGCGGCGTCGTGGCCTACGATCAAGGCGAATTTGTTGCCCCCGGCCTTGGCCAATATGTGGCACGCGGGCAATTTCACCTCGCCACCCGATAAAAAAGGAGGGGCCTATGTACACCCTGAACGTCAATCACCGCGCCTATCAAGTCGATCAGGACAAGAAGCTGATCGACTACCTGCGAGACGACCTGCGCCTGACTTCGGTCAAGAACGGCTGCGACGCGGGCGCGTGCGGCGCGTGCACCATTCTGGTAGACGGAAAAAAGGTCAAGAGTTGCACCGCGACGATCGCCAAGATGGACGGCAAGCACATTCTGACCGTCGAGGGCCTGAGCGAGCGCGAAAAGCAGGTGTACAGCCACTGCTTTGGCGAGGCGGGCGCGGTGCAGTGCGGCTTTTGCATCCCCGGCATGGTCATTTCGGCAAAAGCGCTGTTGGACGAGACGCTCACCCCCACGCGCGCGGACGTCAAGCGCGCGATTCGCGGAAATATCTGCCGCTGCACCGGCTACGTCAAGATCGAGGACGCGATCCTGATGGCGGCGGACTGCTTTCGAGAAAACCGCCCGATCAAAAAGACGGCGGAAAGCGGCGCGATCGGGAATATGTTTACGCGGGTGGACGCCGCGGAAAAGGTGCTGGGAACGGGCAAGTTTGTGGATGACATCACCTTGCCCGGGATGCTCTACTGTACGGCTGTTCGAAGCGCCTATCCGCGCGCGCGCGTCGTCAAGATAGACGTGTCCAAGGCCATTGCGCACCCCGACTGCGCGCGCGTGCTGACCGCCGGCGACGTGCCGTTTAACAAGTGCGGCCACATCATCCCCGACTGGGACGTGCTGATCGCTGAAGGCGACGTCACGCGCTACATTGGCGACGCGATCGCGCTGGTCGCGACCCATCACAAATCGACGCTCGCGGAGGTTTCGCAGCTGGTTCAGGTGACCTACGACGTGCTCACGCCCGTGACCAGCCCGCAAGACGCCCTGCGCGAGGACGCGCCGAAAATTCACGAGAAGGGCAATATCCTCTCCACACAGGTGCTCAAGCGCGGAGACGCGGACGCGGCGATCGCCTCCGCCGCCTATGTCGTGACCAACCACTACTCGACCCCGATGACCGACCACGCGTTCATGGAGCCGGAGTGCGCCATCGCGGAGCCGGACGGCGACGGGGGCGTTAGGCTGTACACCGCGTCGCAGTCGGTC
Source organism: Clostridia bacterium (assembly GCA_036645575.1). Lineage (GTDB taxonomy): Bacteria > Bacillota > Clostridia > Christensenellales > Aristaeellaceae > JAVXNW01. The sequence continues at coordinate 14,194 of JAVXNW010000032.1, forward strand.
TACGACGAACAACGCGAAATCTGCCGGATGCTCAAACTCGCCCCCGAAAAGGTGCGCTCGGTTTCGATGCTGGTGGGCGGCGGCTTTGGCGGCAAGGAGGACATGAGCGTTCAGCACCACGCGGCGCTGATGGCCTACCGCACCGGCCGCGCGGTCAAGGTGCTGCTTTCCCGGCAGGAGAGCCTGAACGTGCACACCAAGCGCCACGCGATGGAGATGGACGTGACCACCGCGTGCGACGCGTCCGGGAAATTGCTCGCGATGAAGGCGCTGCTCATCTCCGATTGCGGCGCCTACGCCTCCCTTGGCGGCCCGGTGCTTCAGCGCGCGTGCACGCACGCGGGCGGCCCGTACAACTTTCAAAACGTGGACATCACCGGCATCTGCGTCTATACCAACAACGTGCCGGGCGGCGCGTTTCGCGGCTTCGGCGTAACCCAGAGCTGCTTTGCGGCAGAGCAGAACCTAAACCAGCTGGCGGAGCGCGTCGGGCTCTCGCCGTGGGCGATCCGCTACAAAAACGCGATTCGCCCCGGCCAGGTGCTGCCCAACGGCCAGATCGCCTCGCCCGACACCGCCTACGTCGAGTGCCTCGAGGCGGTCAAGGACGCCTACGAATCAAGCCCCTACGCGGGCATTGCGGGCTGCATGAAAAACAGCGGCCTAGGCGTTGGGCTTACCGACGTCGGGCGCTGCAAGTTGCAGGTGCTGGACGGAAAAGTGCACATCCAGACCTCCGCCGCCTGCATGGGGCAGGGTCTTGCGACCGTGTGCACGTCCATTGTATGCACTGTCACCGGCCTTTTGCCGGAATGCGTCGTGCACGAGCGCCCCGACACCGCCATTACGCCCAACGCGGGCACATCGACCGCCAGCCGCCAGACCGTCTTCACCGGCGAGGCGACGCGGTGCGCGGCGCGCGATCTCACATCCGCGCTTGCGGGACACACGCTTTCAGACCTTGAGGGGCGCACGTTCTCGGGCGAGTTCTCGGGCGTGACCGACCCGATGGGCAGCGACAAGCCCAACCCGGTCAGCCACGTCGCCTACGGGTACGCGGCGCAGGTGGTCATCATGGACGAGCACAAGCGCGTCACCCAAGTGGTGGCGGCGCACGATGTGGGTCGCGTCATCAACCCCAAGGCCTGCGAAGGGCAGATCGAGGGCGGCGTCGCCATGGCGCTCGGGTACGGCCTGAGCGAGGACTTCGTGATGGCGGACGGGTACGTCAAGAGCAAATACGCGACCCTCGGCCTGCTGCGCGCAAACGACGTTCCCCCGATCGAGGTCATCTTAATCGGCAAGGGCGGAGAGGAAAGCCCCGCGTTTGGCGCCAAGGGCGTGGGCGAAATCTGCGCGATTCCCGGCGCGCCCGCCGCCGCGCACGCCGCCTACCGCGTAGACGGAGCGTTCCGCAGCAGCCTCCCCATCAGCGACACGCCCTACAAAAAGGGCAAATAGGGCTTCGGAAAATCCTTTGGCGCTTTGATTGCGCTTGCATCCACAACAATGGGAGGCTATCATGATGTCAGATAGGCAAACCGGAAAATCGCGTGCCACGCTCTTTGACCAGCGCGGCATTCCCCCGTTGGGGCAGGCCTTCCCGATGGCCCTTCAGCACGTCGTCGCCATGATCGTCGGCTGCGTGACGCCTGCCATCATCGTCTCAAACGTGGCGGGACTTTCGCAGCCCGACCGCGTCATGCTGATTCAGGCGTCGCTGATCATCGCGGCGATCTGTACGCTGATTCAGAACTTCCCGATCGGGCGGCAGGGCGGTTTTCGCCTGGGTTCGGGCCTTCCGATGATCCTTGGCGTCAGCTTTGCCTATGTCCCCAGCCTGCAAGCCATTGCGGCGCTGCCCGACGGCCTTGCGGCAATCGCCGGTTCGATGATCGTAGGCGGCATTGTGGCGATCTTGGTCGGCATATTCATCAAGCGGATTCGCAGACTCTTCCCCGCGCTGATCACCGGCACGGTCGTCTTCACGATCGGCCTGTCGCTCTACCCGACCGCGATCAACTACATGGCGGGCGGCGTGGGCAGCCCGATGTTTGGCGCATGGCAAAATTGGCTGGTCGCGCTGTTCACGCTGGGCGTGGTCGTCACGCTCAGCCACTTTACAAAGGGCATTGCCAAGCTCGCGTCCATCCTCTTAGGCATGGTGGCGGGCTACATCCTCGCGGCCTGCATGGGCATGGTGAACTTCTCCAGCGTCGGGCAGGCGGGCGCGTTCGCGCTGCCCCTGCCCTTGCACTTTGGCATCCGGTTTGATTTGGCCAGCTGCATCGCCATGGGGCTGTTGTTTGCCATCAACTCGATTCAGGCCATCGGCGACTTTACCGCGACCACGGTCGGCGGACTCGGCCGCGAACCCACCGACGACGAACTGGAAAGCGGCATCGTATGCTACGGCGCGACCAACCTGATCAGCGCCTTCTTCTGCGGCCTGCCGACCGCGACCTACTCGCAAAACGTGGGCATCGTCTCCACCACCAAGGTGGTCAACCGCACGGTCATGGCGCTCGCGTCCGCCATCATCCTGCTGGCGGGGCTGTTTCCCAAGTTCTCGGCCATCCTGACCACGATTCCGCAGTGCGTGCTGGGCGGCGCGACGATCACGGTCTTTTCATCCATTGCCATGACCGGCATCAAGCTGATCACCCGCGAAAAGATGGATGCCCGAAACACCGCCATCGTGGGCCTGTCGGTCGCGCTGGGCGTGGGCATTTCGCAAGTGCCCACCGCGCTTGCGCAATTTCCGGAGAGCTTCACGATGATCTTTGGCAAGTCCCCGGTCGTCCTGACCACGCTGGTCGCGCTGCTGCTCAACCAGATCCTGCCGCGCGAGGCGAAAAACGACGTCATAAAAAGCGACATCAAATAGGAGGAACCATCATCATGGATAAGCAAATGGTACACACGCAAACCGCGCCCAAGGCAATCGGCCCTTACGTTCAGGCCAATAAGCTGGGCGACATGCTCTACACCTCGGGACAGCTTGGCATCGACATGGTCAAGGGCGGCTTGGCCGAGGGCATCGAGGCGCAGACCCACGCGGCGCTCAAGAACCTGGGCGAAATTTTGACCGCGGCCGGTTCCAGCTACGACAAGGTGGTCAAGACCACCGTATTTGTCAAGGACTTGGCCGACTTCCAGACGGTCAACAAGATCTACGCCGACTACTTTACCTGCGGCTATCCGGCGCGCAGCTGCGTGCAGGTCGCGGCGCTGCCGATGGGCGGGCTGGTCGAGATCGAGTTGATCGCCTCCCTGTAATGCGCTGGGGAACCGCTGATTAAAGAACGTGCGTGATGGCGGAAATGCAGCCGCCAGCGCCGCGGGATTTATTCAGCGGTTCCCTAGCTGAAACGCCTAAAAGGCGCTGTGACCTGGCCGCGCGAGCCTTGGCTTGCACGACCAGGTCGCAGCGCTTCATATTTTAACCAGCCCGCCAGGTAACCGGCGGGCTGGTTCTATGGGGGCGATTGTGGTATAATAACGCCTGAGGTGATAGACATGTTTACTGCGGACGCGCATTGCGATACGCTTTACTACCGCGCGATACTGCCAAAAAAGGAACACGAGATCATGATTACGCCCGCGCGACTGGCCGCCGGGCACGTAGGGCTTCAGACATTCGCCATGTTTTCCGGCCACGAGGGCGACCCCGGCACGCCTTATGGGCGCGGGCTCAAGATGCTTGACTACGTGCCAAAGCTCGGCGTTCCGGTGATCACGGGAAAACTCCCGGACGCCGCGCCCGATACGCCGCACGGCGTACTGTCCATCGAGGGCGGCGAGATGCTCGAGGGCAGCCTCGAGCGACTGCATGAATTTCACGATGCGGGCGTTCGGATGATCACGCTCACGTGGAATTACGAAAACCAGATCGCCTACCCCGCCAAGAGCGGCTCCCGCCTTCCGCTCAAGGACTTTGGGCGCGAGCTGGTCTTTGAGATGGACAAGCTGGGCATGCTCAGCGACGTGTCGCACTTAAACGATGCGGGCTTTGACGACGTAGCGGCGCGCACGCGCCTGCCGCTGGTCGCGAGCCACTCGAATTTGCGAGAGCGAACCCCGGTTCCGCGCAACCTGACGCGCGCGCAGGTGCGCGTCATCATCGAAAAGCAGGGCTTCATCGGCGTCAATTTCTATGCCGATTTTTTGCGCAGCGGCGCGCCCGCCACGCTCGATGACGTGCTTGGCCACATCGACGCGCTGTGCGAACTGGGCGCTGTGCACTGCGTCGGGTTCGGCTCCGACTTTGACGGCATCGACGCATGGCCCGAAGGCCTTGAAAACCCGAGCCGCTTCCCCGCCCTGCTCGACCTGCTCGCCCGCCACGGCTACACGGACGCGCAGCTTGCCGGCATCGCGGGCGGCAACCTCTGGCGCGTCTACAAATCCGCCGAATCCGCCGCGCAGCACAGCCCGCGATAAGCCCCCGCACAACCCGCGATAGCCCCCGCGCCCGCAATCGCCGCGCAGCAGCCCCCGCGATCGCCGCGCCTGTCAACCTGCGCTTGCGCGGGATCTTTTTCGGGCATAACCCCAAAAAGGGGCTGTGACACGAAAGAAGTTTCGTGCCGCAGCCGCTTGTTTTGAGGATCAAACCACAAAAGCGCGTGTCCTTGCCACGCGCTTTTGTGTCCCCTGATTGAACGCATTTGCCTCACCCGATGATCCGCACCCGCTCGGTCAAGTCGCGCGATCCCATTCGCATTTCGGGGCTGTCGCACGTAAGCCCCCACAGGTCGGTTGCCCGGCGCTCGAGTTCAAAGCAGGCCTCGCCCCGCAGCGCGGCGCAGCGCGTGACGATCGGCAGCGTGGCGCGCGCCTTCATTTCGCGCAGCGCCGGGCGCGCCGCTTCGCGAAAGCCCAGCACCCGCGCGTAGGGCGCGTCCGGGTACGCGGCGCAAATCCTTTCGTCCACTCCCAGCAGCGCATAGTTCAATATTCGGCTGATGCGCGCCATCGTATAGCGCTTGCACTTGACCTTGTCCATGAGATCGCTTCGCCCAATCGCCTGCTCGGCGCAGCGCTTGATGCGCCCTTCGAGCCCCTCCGCCACTTCGGGACAGCCGGCCAGCTGCGCCTTCCGCATGGTACGCAGGGTGTTGAGCAGCAAATTGTCCAGCGCCGCCACGTGGCTAAAGGGGCTCTTTTCCAGCATTTCCCGCGTCGTCTCGGGCACCGCGCACGCCACGTCCCTTCCGCTTTTGAGCGCCGCGCGGATCGCCGAGGCCGAGGCCATCTCGCCCATGCGCGCGTCGTGATAGCCGCCCCTTCGCGCGATCACGAGCGGTTGCAGCGGGCTTTTTAAGCGCCGGTTCTGCGTCAGGTATTCAAGCGCCAGCACGGTATTGGGCGCGCTGACCACTTCCGGCGAGAGGTTCAGCGCCGTTTGCAGCGCCTCGCCGCGCGCGCGCGCGTGCGACATCCCCTGCGCAAGCCGCGCGTTGATGTCCGCCGACAGCGCGTCCGACTCGTCCTCAAGCGCCCGACTCATTTGATCCAGCAAAGGGAGATCGTCCGTCTCGCACCCAAACGACAGGACGTCCACGCCCATTTTCGCCAAAATCGATACGCCGCCCAGCGCGAAATGATCGGCGGGGCGCATCGCAAACAGCGCCGGCAATTCGATCACCACGTCCACGCCCGCGCAAAGCGCCATCTCGGCGCGCGCCCACTTGTCCACAAGCGCCGGCTCGCCGCGCTGGGTAAACGCGCCGCTCATCACCGCGACCACGCAGTCGCACCCGCTCATCTCGCGCGTCATGCGCGCGTGGTAGGCGTGCCCGTTGTGGAAGGGGTTGTATTCGGCGATAATTCCGGCAATGCGCATAGATTTTACTCCTTAACGATGAAAGGGGAAGCTTGCGCTTCCCCTTTGTATGAATCCCTTACCTTAGCGCGCGACGATTGATGCGCCGAGCGACTCAGATCATCGCTTTCGTTATTGGATGGGCGTTCCGTGAGCCAGCAGGTATTCCTCGGCCTCGAGGTTCCACAGGCCGTTGTTCTTCTTGCACAGTTCGTCGAGCTTCTTAAACAGCGGGCAGGTCTTGCCCTTTTCCTCAAAGCCGTCGATCGCGGTCAGCTCCATCTTGATGCCGGGGTAGATGAGCTTTTTGCCGCCGGGGATCTTGGGGAGGTTGAGCGTCGTATCGATGACCGCGTCAAGGCCGCCCACATGCGTGATCATGCCCGCGGGGTTGAGCTTGCCGGTCGCGATCATGTCGAGCGCCTCGATCATGTCGGCGGTATTGCCGCCCGAGGTGCCCACGATGTGGGTCATGTTGTAGTGCACGTTGTAGAAGTTGAACAGCGCCGACAGTTGGGTGTTGGTCGGGCCCGCAAAGAAGTTCAGGCAGCCGTCGCGACCCAGGATGTGATCGCCCTGCTCGATGACGGCGGGCACCGGCGCGAACACCAGCACGTCGTCATAGCCGGTTCCCTCGGTGAGCGCCATCAGTCGGCCCACCGGATCGTCGCCGGAGGTGTTGAGGTAGACCAATTTCACGCCGTGCTCGGCCGCGTCTTCCACCGTGTAGATGGACTGCGCGCGGTCGAGGCGCGCCTGATCGATGTCGGTCACGACCAGCAGGCCGGGTCTGCGGTCGCTGTGCATCGCGTAGTCGATCGCGCCCATGCCCATGGGGCCCGCGCCCGCGAGGATCGCCAGTTTTCCACCCTCGACGATGCCCATGTCGTGCACGTACTCGCCCGCGCGGGTGTGGTACATCGCATGGTAGGTGCCGATGATGCAGCTGAGCGGTTCAGAGGTCGAGCCATAAAAGTACGCGTCGGCGTTGTATTTGAGCAGGCTGTCGGTCTCCATCACCTTGGGATCGATGATCGCGTAGACGGTATCGCCGCCCATGTACTGGAAGGCGTAGCCAGGCGTCGCGATGGAACCCGCCATGGCGGGCTGAATGGCGTACTTTTCGCCGGCTACAAACTTGTCCTGCCATTTTTTGCCCACTTCGAGGATCTCGCCGCAGAACTCATGCCCCACGATCACGGGCTTGGTCGCAATGTCGGCGGGCACGCGCTTGTGGTTGGAGCCCTGCATCGCCGCCTTGTACGTGGACATGCAGATCGAGTCGGAGACCACCTTGACCAGAATTTCATCGTCCTTGATCGCAGGAAGCTCAAAGGACTCCATGCGCAGGTCGCTCACCCCATACAGTCTTACCGCTGTGGTTTTCATCGTATCTACCTCCTGGAATTTGTGTTAATACAGTTGCTGACCGCCGGTCACGTTGAGCGCCTGGCCGGTCATATAGGAAGACTCGTCAGAGAGCATGAACACCATCAGGTTGGCGACGTCCTCATACTGGCAGCCGCGGTGCATCGGAACCTGATTGATGTACTTCTCGCGAATCTTTTCCTTGGTGGTGCCTTGGTTGCGGGCGTACTGCTCGTAAAGGGAATTGACCCACAGCGGGGAGTCGAGCAGGTTGCCCGGGCAGATGGAATTGACGCGGATGTTCTCTTGCGCAAGCTCGAGCGCGAGCGACTGCGTGAGTCCCACGCCGCCAAACTTGCTGGCCGCGTAGGCGGAGTTCTTGCTGGAGCCCTTCTTGCCGGACTTGGAGTTGATCTGCACGATGACGCCCTTGCCTTGGCTCCTAAAATAGGGCACGACCGCCTTGCAGGTGTTGAAGTATCCGTTCAGGTTGACGTCGGTCACCTTGGCAAACTGCTGATAGGTGAGCGTCTCAATGGGGCCGGAGATCACGATGGCGGCGTTAGAAACCAGCTTGTCCACGTGTCCCCACTTGTCAAATGCGGTCTTGGCCATCAGGTCGCACTGGGCGGGATCGCATACGTTCACCTGAATGGCGACCGCGTCGCGAAGCTGCGCCGCAACCTTGGTTGCCGCTTCGATATTCATGTCGGCGACCAGTACGCTCGCGCCCTCGCGATCAAGTCGCTGCGCCAATGCCTCGCCAAGGCCTTGCGCCGCACCGGTAATGATCACCACTTGACCTTTCAACCGTTCAAAGCAAGTTTCCATTTTCGATGCATCTCCTTAGATCGTTTTTTCACTCATATTATAGCATGAACAGCGTCCATCGTCACCACGCTTCGTGTAAATTACCGTGTAATTTAAGGGAATGGGCATTCTTTCAAAGAAAAGCGACCCCCGCAGGGATCGCTCTCAAACGCGTTTACCGGATATTACCAGTAGAACGGGAACTCGACAAAGCGCCACTGGCCGTCAATCAGCTGGCGCACGTAGGTGAAGACCTCTTCTTCGCCCGCCGCGTCCAGCTGGTCCTCGCTCCAGTAGTTGACCGTAACGCTGTAGACCTCGCGCTCGGGCGTCTGCTCGACCACCGAAAACTCGGTCTCCCCGATGTTCTCGTCGATGTTGCGCCCCTCCTCGGTCGTATACAGCAGGCCGTTCTCCTCGACGTACAGGTTCATCGAAAAGAGCTGCTCGACGATCGCGTCGCTAAAATAGCTGCTGACAAAGTCGCGCAGCGACTGCATGGTGTTGAAGCGCTCGTCAAGCACCTGATAGCGCGTGCCGGAGCTGTCGGGCTTGGACGTATCCACGTCGAGCGGCTGGAGCATGAACCAGCTGTACACCTCCATCGCGCCCATCAGCGTCTCCTCGACGGCGTCCACCTCGTCGAGCATGGGCGTCGTGGTGTCGCCGTCCAAGTCGCTAAAGAACTGATCCTCTACCTCTTCCTCGTCCCAATTGACGTCTCCGTCCACGTCCTCGTCAAAGAGCCACTCGTCGGCCTCTTCCATCTGCGCCGTATCCGGCGTAGGTTCCGGCGCAACCTCTGCGGCAAACGCGCTGAGCGACAGGGTAAGGCACATCGTCAGTGCGAGCAGCCACGCGGTCAATTTTTTCATGGGAATCCCCTCCTGTTCATCCGAGACAACTTGTGTAATACAGGTTTCTATTATGCAGGACAACTTGTGCGATACATGTTTCTATTATACGAGTTCGCGCAGCAAATGGCAAGCCCAATTTGTGTTCCCGACCACAAAGCAACAAAATTGGGCGGTTTTTGACACAGTTCTTTCGCGCCTGTTGGGGACGCCTTGGGGGTGCGCCCTCGTTCGGTTGATTTTTTTTCCGCTGCGCGCGCCGCGTGAATATTTAACCACAAGCGCTTGAAAGTGACATTTTCGTGTGGTACAATACGGACAATTGGATATGCCTTATCCAGAGTGGTTGAGGGACGGGCCCGATGAAACCCGGCAACCGGCGCATTTTTTGCGACGCGGTGCCAAATCCCGCAGCGCGCTTGCGCGCTGAAAGATGAGGCGCGCGTTTTTTTTGCGCCCTCATCGTCGATGGGGCGCTGTTTTTTTTGATATGAAGGAGGATTACCCCTATGCGCACGCTGTTTACTTCCGAATCGGTGACCGAGGGCCACCCGGACAAGCTTTGCGACCAGATTTCCGACTCGGTGCTGGACGCCATTCTCGAAAAAGATCCGAACGCCCGCGTGGCCTGCGAGTGCATTGCGACGACCGGGCTCATCTTGGTGATGGGCGAGATCACGACCGACGCCTACGTCTCGATCGACAAGATCGCGCGCAACGTCGCTACGGGCGTGGGCTACAACAACGCGCATTGCGGCTTTGACGGCAACTCCTGTTCCGTCATGGTGACGGTGGACGAGCAGTCCCCCGACATCGCGCAGGGCGTGGGCAACGCGCTCGAGGGTCGCGCGAGCAATCGCTTCGACATTGGCGCGGGCGATCAGGGCATGATGTTCGGCTACGCCTGCAACGAGACGCCCGAGTACATGCCCATGGCGATCGCCCTTGCGCACCGCTTGACGCGCAGGCTCGCCCAAGTGCGCAAGTCCGGCCTCATCCCCTACCTGCGCCCGGACGGCAAGGCGCAGGTGACGGTGGAATACGAAAACGGCGTGCCGGTGCGCGTGGACACGGTGGTTTTGTCCACCCAGCACGCGGAGGAGGTCGAGTACGCGACGATCGAGCGCGACATGATCGGCAAGGTCATCCGCAAGGTCATCCCAGAAAACCTGCTCGACGCGCGCACGCGCTTTCTGATCAACCCGACCGGCCGATTCGTCATCGGCGGCCCGCAGGGCGACTCAGGTCTGACCGGGCGCAAGATCATCGTGGACACCTACGGCGGCTACGGCCACCACGGCGGCGGCGCATTTTCGGGCAAGGATCCGACGAAGGTGGATCGCTCGGCCGCCTATGCGGCGCGCCACGTCGCAATGAACGTGGTGGCCGCCGGGCTCGCGGACAAGTGCGAGGTAGGCGTCGCCTACGCCATCGGCGTCGCCAAGCCGGTATCCCTCGAAGTGGATACGTCGGGCACGGGAAAGCTTCCGGACGACCAGCTCGCCCAGATCATCGAGCAGCTCTTTGACCTGCGCCCCGCCGCAATCATCGAGCGCCTGAACCTGCGCCGTCCCATCTACGCGCAGGTCGCCAGCTACGGCCACTTCGGCCGCCCCGACCTAGACCTGCCGTGGGAGAAGCTCGACTACGTCGAAAAATTGCGCGAATACCTCAAGTAACGCGCGCGACGCTGCGGCGTCGCGCTACGCTCACGCGGTGATTGAACGCGAAAGGTGGCTGCTCGCCAGCCCGGCACTGCGGTGCCGGGCTGCGCGCGACGCTGCGGCGTCGCGCCACGCTCACGCGGTGATTGAATGCGAAAGGTGGGCTGCTCGCCCCCTTTCACACT